>JAEZYZ010000404.1 GCA_023418705.1 Pseudomonadota bacterium
GTGGTGGAGAGCCTGTTCGGTGCCGCCGGGTGGCCGGTACCGGCACACGGCGCCGCCGCGCTGCTGCTCGAGCGCGGGGGGGCGGGTCGGCGGCTGGCGCGCGGCGAGCTCGCCGAGCGGCTCGCCACCTGCGCCGCGGCCCAGGGACGCCTGGGCGAGGCCCGCCCCGGCTGGCCAAGCCTGCTAGAGGCCGTCGCAACGTCCTGACGCGTCGGACTTGCCGGGCGCCGTTTGGTTTGGCAGTGTCGGCGCCCGGAATGCGAAAGCCAGCTTCGAGCGTTGTACCGGCCGTGCCGCGGCGACTCCTGTCCAAAGGTTTATCGAAGCTTCCTCTCCTGATGGCGCTGGCGGCGCTCGCGGGGTGTGCAGGGCGTCAGATCCCCAACACCGACGTGGAAGACACGCAGCTGAACCGCCAGGTGATTTCGTTCTGCGAGGAGTACCGCAAAGCGGTGGAGCGCCGCCAGGTGGGCTTGTTGTTGCAGTTGGCGCACCCCCGCTACTACGAGGACGGCGGCAACATCGACCCGACCGACGATATGGACTACGCGGGTCTGAAGGACTACTTGACCACGCAGTTCGGCCAGACCCGGGCGATCCGCTACGAGATCCGCTACCGCCGTGTCGGCAAAGGTCGCGCCGAGGACATCTACGTCGATTTCACCTACAGCGCGAGCTACAAGCTTCCGACCGACGAGGGCGACATCTGGCGGCGGACGGTCGCGGACAATCGCCTCGTCTTGGTCCCCCACAAGGACACGTTTCGGATCTTGTCCGGCATGTGAGGGGCGCGGGCCCTTCACCCTTCAGAGGTCGAAGTCCTCGCGGAGCTCGACGATCTCGAAGCCGCGCTCGGTGGGTCTGAGCAGAAACGAGATCTGCTCGCCGAAGAACACCGTCTGGCCGAGCCGCTGCGCCAGGATCGGGACCCGCACGAGCAGGTCGGCGCCGGCGATCTCGCCCGAGATCCCACGCGATCGGTGGAAGGCCTGCGGCTCGGCCGCGCGGTACGTCTCCACCTCCGAGTCGCGAAAGATGGTGTGCGGTCGCAGGCGGGTGTAGTCGAGCTTGGCGAAGCGCGCCCGCCAGAAGGCGCGGGCCCGCTGCGTCCCGGAATGGGCGCCGACCTCGAGCGGGGTCTCCGACCCAAGGAGACGCTCGAGCTCGTCGAGCTTCTCGTGCACGACCGCTTCGAAGAAATCCCGCACGACCTGCAGCGCCAAGGTCGGGTCCGCGGGGGTGTGCAGCACGACGAGCTCCCGCGCGGCGGGCGCCGAGGCCCTCGCGGGCGGCAGCTCGGACAACGGATCGACCACGACCGCTGGCGGGTGGGCGGGCGGCGGCGCGGTGCTCGGGTCGCGGGTCTCGAAATGCGCGGCTTGCTGGGCCGTCGAGCACCCGCACGCGATGATCGCCAGCACAGCGAGCGCACCGATCTGACCGCCTGCCGGCAGCCAGCGGCTCCTGTTCACGAGCCCGGCAGCTCGTGGTGGGCGGTCGACCCGTTCCGGCAGGGTGCGCCGGCGCACCGGCATTTCATAGCGGTTCGACGACCGGATCATCGCTGCGCGTCAAGGTCAAGATCGAGGCAGCAGGAGCGGCCTGCCAGCCTTGAGGCACCCCGTCGAGCTCCGCCGCGATCAGCGAAAAGCGGGTGCTCTCGATGCTCGGGATGCGTGTCCTGCGCAGGCCTTCTTCGCCGAGCAGCTCCTCGACGTCGTGGCGGCCGTGGATGACGCGGTAGGCCGTGTGGTGGTTGCGGTGCACGGCGGTGAGCAGCTCACCGTTGGTGACCAGAATATCGCCGCTGTTCTCGGGGAAGCCTTCCTCCGCGCTCAAGCGGTCGACCAGCGCGATGGAAGCGCGCAGCGCCGCCGAAACGTGCGCCGCGTCGACGTGCTGGCGATCCAGGTGCCCGGCGTCGTGCAAGAACGAAAGGAACAGGTAGAAGAACAGCTCGCTGTCGGTCTCGCCGCGGACGTTGCGGCGCAAAAACTCCGGCAGCGATCCGAGCAGGCGCTCCCGCAGACGATCGAAACCGCCGATGCTGCCGGTTTGCGCAAAGAGCCACAAACGGTAGCGGAACGGGTGGGTGTTCTCGGTGCGGAGCGAGCCGACGGTGGCGCGGCGGACGTGACCGATGAGGGCATCGGTGCGGATGTCCTCGGCGGCTTCGGCCAAATCGATGACCGCTCGCTCGTCGATCGGGCGACGCCGGAGCAAGGCCTCTCCAGATTGATAAAAGCCGATACCCCAGCCGAGCGGACGATCGTCCTGACGCTCCACCCGCAACACCGGCGCGCTTTGTTCGAGCACACGCGCGCCCAGATCCGAGCGGTTGCCCATGAAGCCGAACATGCGGGCCATCAGTGACCTCCCTGCGGGCGCGGGGTGCCGTAGCCGCCGTTCGAATCAGCGCGGCGGCCGATGGGGATTGCAAGCTTGGTCATCCTGGACAATGAGCTCTTCGCCATCCTTGTTCGTCGCACGATCACGAGCCGATTGGAGCCTCTCGGCTTTCGACCAGCCCAATCCAAAAGATACTGTGCTCCCGGCGTCCTCGCACGTGATCTCGCGCACGAAAGATTTCAAAAGGCGATCTTTGTCAGAGGTGCGGATCGGCGCCAGCGCCGTCAAGGCGCGGTGAGAGCCCCGAGCTTCGGGCACCGCTCGCCGCTCGCCGCGGACGGCGGGTCGCGATGCAGCGATCGGGGGCGTGGATAAAGTGTGGACGCAGCGTTCTTCGGTTGGCGCTGGCGCTCCGGGGATCGGCGGCGCGTCCGATGCGGGGCCGGCGGGGGCCAATCGTGTGGAACCCGGCCGCATGGCCAGCCTTTCGTTGCGAGGCGGTCGGGCGCCGGTCGTTCGGCGGACACGCGGGCGGGCGTCGCGGCCACGGCGCACGGCGGGCAGCGCGCCGTGCTCGGCCGCGGCCGTCTGCACCGAGGCACCGAACCTGCTAACGATGTCAGCGTGAACCGGGACGAGTTTTGCGAGCGGCTGCTGCAAGTCATGGAGGGCAAGCAGCACTGGGCCTGGCCCCTTTTCACGACCGGTCGCGTCCCCGCCGAGCGGCTGCACGTTCATTTGGAGCAGGAGTACGCGACCTACGTGCGTGATTTCCCCGTGCTCGTGGCGCGCGCCTACGTTCAATGCCCCATCCCGGAGGTACGCCGCGAGCTGATCGAAAACGTCTACGAGGAAGAGACCGGCGGCCTGCACGCGGGCCGCCCACATCCGGAGCTGTTCCTCGAATACCCGAGGGGCCTCGGGATGGACCTGGCTCGGTTCGAGCAGGTGGAGCTCTTGCCCGCCGCGGCCCGCTACCGCGCTCTGCTCGACGAGCTGACGCTTGGGGCGGGCTGGGAACCTGCCGCCGCGGTGACCACGCTGTTCGTGGAAGGCACGCCGCACGAACGCGGTGAGCTGGACCCCTCGGCGCCGAAGCGCCCCCAGCCGCCGCTCGAGGAGCACCCGCTGGTGCGCCACTACGGCCTGCCGCTCGAGCGGCTGGCGCTCACCCGCGCACACCGCGCGGTCGAGGGAGAACACCGGGCGGCGGCCTGGCGGATCGTGCTCGACCATGTGCCGGAGGCGCGGCGCCCGGTGGTCGTGGAAGCGATGGAGCGCGCGCTTCGAAGCTGGCTCGACTATCGGGACGGGGTTGCAGAAGCCTGCGGGCTCGATCAGGGTCAAAAGGTGTAGGTCATTGTGGTATCCTCGAAGGCCGTCATGAAGAGTGCCCTTCGTTTTCGCCGGCTACCGGAGCTTGCCCTGCTGGGCGCCGCCCTCGGCTGCAGCGCCGTTTATCCCGAGCTGTCGACCCCCGTTCGGCCGGTGGCGTCGGCCGCGGAGCTCGAGCCGCCGGCGCCGGACGACCTGGTCTACATCGACGTCGAACGAGCGCACATCCCGCCGACGACCCGCGATGGGCGCCGGTGGGACGCCGTCGGGGGCTCGGCTCCGGATCCCTTCGTCAAGTTGTTCATGAACGACCAGGAGATCCTCGAGACGCCGGTGCAGTCCAACACGGTCAATCCGACCTGGCCCAATCAGATCCGGGCAAACTATCGCGTCCCGTTCGGCAGCGCGTTTCGCATCGAGCTGTGGGACAGCAATCCGCTCAACCCGGACCCGATTTGCATCGAGAAGCTTCCAAATTTGCGCGAAGAGACCGGGCTCGGAAAGCTGGAGGTGCGCTGCCCGAGCGGGGCGCGGATCGTGCTGCGCGTGGAGCCGGCGCGCCCAAAGCTGGGGCTCGGCTTCTACTATGAGCTGCGCGGTGACTCGATCTTCGTCACGCGGTTGCTCGAGCACTCTCCCGCGGCGCGCGCCGGCCTGCGGCGTGGCGACCGCGTGATGCAAATCCAAGGACGCTCCGTCAAGGAGCTCCGGGAAGGCGAGGCCCAGAGCTTGATCAACACGCATTCGCGCACCGGGCTCGAGCTTTTGGTAAAACCGAGCCGCGGGGACGCCCGGTCCGTGCGTTTGTCCGAAGGCCCCATCTACGTGGCGGGAGAGCCCCCGCCGGACGGTAGCCGATGACCGACCAGCGCGCTGGGCAGACCCTGATCGTGCCCGACGTCGAGCGCGGCACGCTCGTGGTGACCGGTCCCGAGCGGCTCGACTGGCTGAACGGCATCCTGAGCTGTGAGGTCGCGTCGCTCGAGCCGGGCCGCGGGCGCTTCGGGCTCGCCCTCACCAAGCAGGGAAAGATCCAAAGTGACGTGCACGTGGTGGCGACCGACGAGCGCGTCTTGCTCAGCGTCGCTCCAACAACGGCTGCTGACCTCTGCGAGCGGTTCGAGCAGCTGCTCATCATGGAAGACGCGGAGATCGCCGATGCCTCGGCGGCGTTCGCCTGGATCTATCTGCACGGGCCGCGCGCCGTCGAGCTCGCCGAAAACGCTTCGGGCGTGCGGGCCGATCTCGACCTCACCGGGCTCGGCGGCGCGGTCATCGCGGTCGATCGAGCCGAGCTCGACCAGGTGGTGGCCCGCCTCGCGGAGCGCTCCGGTGGCGAAGCGGTCGTGGACGACGGCAGCGCGTGGCGAGCGCTGCGCATCGAGCGCGCGGTGCCCGTGTTCGGGGTCGACTACGCTTTGGGCGACAACCCGCACGAAGCGGGCCTCGAGCGGCGCGCGGTGAGCTGGACCAAGGGGTGTTACCTGGGGCAAGAGGTCGTCTGCATGCAGGACATGCGCGGCAAGGTGAAGCGTCGCTTGACGCCGCTGGTGCTCGAAGCGGCCGAGGTGGCGGCGGGCGCCGAAGTCCGCGCGGACGGAGCGCCGGTCGGGCAGCTCACGAGCGTCGCGTTCTCGAGCCGGCTTGGCCAGACCATCGCCTTGGCGAGCCTCAAGGCACCGCACTTCGAAGGCAAGGCGCCGCTCGCCGTCGCCGAGCGGCCGGCGCGCGTTCTGCCCATTGAGGAGCCACCGCCGGCAGGCGCCGCTCCGCCCGCGGGCGGATGAAGCCGCGGCCGGGCGTGGCCTCGGAGAAAACGCTACCGGGACGCTCGCGGGCGTCGCAATTGCCCGTTTCGCCCGGGCGAAAGCCGCTCTAGCCTGCAGGCATGGCCAAGCTCGAGGGACCCGAATCGACGGCACCGCGGCGGACCGAAAACGGACTGCGCGTCGCTCAGAACGCGCTAGGGCTGGTGGGGGGAACGCCGCTGGTTCGTTTGGCGCGTGTGGGGCCCGAAAAAGGCGCAGAAGTCTGGGCCAAGGCCGAGTTTTTCAACCCTGCCGGCAGCGTCAAGGACCGTCCGGCGCTGGAGATGATTTTGGCTGCCGAGCGCGATGGGCAGCTCAGCCCGGGGGCCACCATCATCGAGGCCACCAGCGGCAACACCGGCATCAGCCTGGCGATGATCGCGGCGGTGCGCGGCTACCGCTGCGTGCTGGTGATGCCGGAGGACATGAGCCTCGAGCGGCGTTACATCCTCCGGGGGTATGGCGCCGAAATCGAGCTGACGGTGGCGGTGGACGGCATGGCGGGCGCGGTCTCGCGCGCGCTCGAGCTGCTCGACGAGACGCCCGGCGCCTTCATGCCAAGCCAGTTCGAAAACCCAGCCAATCCCGAGAGCCACGCGGCGGGCACGGCGCTCGAGATCCTCGAGCAGACCGGAGGCAAGCTGGATGTTTTCGTCGCTGGAGTTGGCACGGGCGGGACGATCACCGGCGTCGGTCGAGTGCTGCGGGAGCGGCTCGCGTCGGTACGGTTGGTGGGGGTGGAGCCGGCAGGCAGCGCGGTGCTCAGCGGCAAGCCCCCGGGCATGCACGGCATCCAAGGCCTGGGGGCAGGGTTCGTCCCGACGATCCTGGACCGCAAGCTGCTCGACGAGGTGGTGACGGTGACCGACGTCGCCGCGGAGCGCATGGCTCGCCGGCTGGCCCGCGAGGAGGGCCTGTTGGTCGGACCGTCCTCCGGGGCGAACGTGTCGGCCGCCGTCGAGGTCGCTGCCCGCCTGCCCGGCGGCGTGGTGGTCACCGTGCTGTGCGACTCCGGTGAACGATACCTTTTTTGAGATCACGGTGGTGGCGCTACGGGGAGGCGCGAGGTACGAGGACATCGCACGCGCGTTTCGTGTATCCCGGCCGACGGTCGGCAGGGCCGTGGCCCGCTACCAGCGGGGTGGGTACAAGGCCGTGGCGGACACCGGACACCAAGGCGGCCACACGATTCGTACGCCGAAGCTGCAGAAGCGCTTGTGGTCGCTCTTCGAGCAGGGGCATGGCCCGCGCGCGGCCCATCGAGCGGTCGCCAAACACGCCAGCTACGGCACCGTACAAGCGATGCACAAGGAGTGGCTCGCCGGGCAAGCGGCTGCTCCGGCGAAGGAGCTTCAGCTCGACCTCGACATCCCAGCCGCCAACGACACCTCCGAGGCCGATGGCCATGATGGCGAGCTGACAACTGCCACCGCCGCAGCCGAGCCACCTTTGAAGTCTCGAGGCGCGGTGAGACCCAGCAACCGACAGGTGCAGCACGTTGGCTCGTGGTTGATGCTTGGGATGCTCGACGCGCTGGGGATCTACGACTTTGCCGAGCAGTGCCGAAAGAGATCGCCCGACCGCGACACGTTGCGCACGGCGATCGATGCCGTGGCGATAGCGCTGAGCTTGGGACAGCGTTGCGTCGAGGGCGTGCGCCGGATCGAGACGCCCACCGTGGGCCAGCTTTTGCGTCGAGACGGAGGCATCAGCGCAATCTGGGCGCGTCGCGTGCTCGGGAGCTTTGCCGGCGAGAGCGCGACGCTCTTCCAGGCAAAGACCGCGTCCAGCTTGCTCGAGCGAGCCGTGTCCGGCGACAACCGCGTCTGGCTCTACGTCGACAATCACTATCCCGAGTCGTCCGTTATGCGGCGATGCCGCGGCGCAGCACAGGATCTCCGCCAGAGTCTGTTCGGTCGTCGCGACATAGCGATGGTCGTCGACTATAGACTGCTGAGGAACGACAGC
>JAEZYZ010000407.1 GCA_023418705.1 Pseudomonadota bacterium
TTCTACAACCGACAGCGCGCGCACTCGTTGCTCAACTACGCAACTCCGGTGCACTTCGAGGCTTGTGCGGAGGCAACGAAAGCGGCATAGTTCCTAACAACTCGTCCGGGGGATCGGATCAACTCCATTCTGGTCATTTATCAAAGCGCCCAAGGAGTACCAAAGGGATCTAGATTCGTCGAGAGGCTCACGCTGGTTTCGTCGGACCGCGAAGCGCTCGCTTGTGCATTGTCGGCGCCAACGGCTGGACTTCATTGTGAGTACGCGCGCGACGACGGTCATCTCGTGCCGTCGAAAAAAACATCGAGCACGTTGGCGCCCTACCTGAGCCTCCACCGTCGGTTGTACTTGATCCCGGGGCTCTTCGACGCGCCAGGCTTTCCTGCTGACGGGAAACGTTCAGACGTCGGAACGCCCACGGGCGAGGAGCGCCGATTCATCGCGATCTGCGACCTTGAACTTCTCGGTGAAGTCGACTCGGTCAGGGTTCGCTGGAGTCAGCACGGCTCTTGGCGCCGTGCGGGCCCGGCGCTCGTCGCAAGGCCAATCTCGTGTCGAATCGAATGACCTTCGACGGTGCCTCCAGGCGGGTGCGGTGAACCAGCCCACGCGGGGGCAACCCAACCTAGTCGGTGCTCTAGCCGAGGGTGATGCCCCAGCGCGAGGGACCGAGGAGCCGACCGCCACGCGGGCGTTGCCCGAATCGCCGAAGCAGCGAAGGCTACCATCCGCGCCGCCGGACCTGCCCGATGCGCCGACGCGGCGAGCGAACAAACCTTCCGCCGCCCCGGCGCGGCCCACCGAGGACACGCTGCCAACTTCGCCTGTCTCCGGGACCCGCTCGATCGAACCGCCCCCAACCGCTTGCACGAGTGGCAATTCTGATACATGGACGCGCTGGGACAGCGTGGTAACAAAGATATGAGACGGCTAGCGGAAGTACCTGGGCTGACACTTTCCGTGCTCGTCGCGCTCGGCAGCACCGCTTGCTCCACCTCTTCACAGGACCAGGAGCCGCCCGCGCTCGAGGGTGAAGACTTGGAAGGGTGGGGGCTTGCCGATTTGACCTGGCAGGAGGCAGCGAGGCGTATTGCCGAAGGGGACTCATCCGACGGCGCGTTCTCGCTGTTGTTCGTCGGACCACCGGACGATGGGGACTACGGCATCAACCTGCTCCTGTACCCTGAACACGAGGATCGCACTTGCGATTTCATCGGGCGGCTACAACGAGCAAGCGGCAGTTCCTCGCGCCTGCGCCACCGGCGAGGACGGTGCCGCGTCCGGCGCACTCCAGCGACCTGACGTGATCCACGGGAGAGACGACGCTCGCAAGGCTCACGGACCCGGCGCGAACGGCAGCACCCGCTTCAGGTCCTCGTCGGTGAACTTGAGCTGCAGGCCGATGAAGTAGTCGCGGCGCGAGTCGCTCAAGGTGTCGTCGACGCCGCCCAGCAACCAGAGCCGCTCGATGAACTCATAGCCGAGGGTGATGCGCCAGCGGGGGAGCACGACCTCGCCGAAGCCGAACAGGTCCTGCTGGAGCATGAAGCGCTCCTGGAGCAGGTAGAGATCGAGGCCGACGCCGCCGGTCGACTCTTTGATGCCGAATCGGCCCACGAAGGGTCCGAAGCGCTGCGCGAACTGCAGCGAGAAGCGGAAGGCATTCGTGGTGACGGTGCGCACCTCGCGGTAGGTGGGCGGCTCGTTCACGTTGGTGGTCTCGACGTCGATCTGCTCGTAGCGGGTCAAACCGCGCGGGTCGTTGACGATCTCGATCGAGTAGTACTTGTCCTCACGCGGCTGCAGCCGGAGCTCGACGTAGCTTTTGACGGTGCTCGTCAGAAACTGGTAGTCGCTGCGCAAGACGACGATCGTCTGCAGGCGGTTGAGCCCGCCGACGAACTCCCCCACGGTCTCGGCGACGCCCTCGACCTCGTCGATGAGCTTCTCGTCCTTGGTGAGCCGGCCGAGCGTTCCCTCGCCCCGCTCGAGCCGCTCGCTCACGGTCTCGAGGTTTTCGAGCGCGTTCTCCAGGCTGGTGCTGGCGCGGTTCACCTTCTCGACGATCTGCCGGACCTCACCCGGCTGTCCTTCGGCCGTGCCCTGGGCCTGGGCCACCATCTGCCGCACTTCGCGCGTGGTTTCGCGCACATTTTCGAGGATTTGCGCCACCTCCGGCTGTCCCTGCGCGGTGATGGCGTCGATCCGGGTCAAGATGCTGTGGATGGTCTCGCGGTTTTCACGCACGGTCTGATTCAGGGCGTCGGTGACCTGCGCCAGGTTCTCGAGCGTGTCCTTGAGGTTCTGCTTCCCTTCTTCGCTGCCGATGGCCTCGGCCAGCGCCGCGCTGACGGTCTTCACGTCTTTGGCGATGTCGGCCACCTGTTTGAGCAGGTCGTCGGTGGTGGGCGCTTCGATCACGTACTTGATGCGATCGCCGTCCTCGAGCTGCGTCCGGCCTTCGGTACCGGGCGTGAGCGACATGTAGTACTCGCCGAGCAGGCTCGACGCGACCTTGCCGGCGGCGGCGTCCTCGTAGAGCGCGATATCGGCGCGCACCCGCATGTCCACCCGGGCCTGTCCGTCCTGAAGCCGGATGCTCTCGATCTGGCCGACCGGGATGCCCGCCATCTTCACCTGGGAGTGGCGGGCGATGCCCGAGGCGTCCTTCATCAGCACGTAGACGACGTAGCCGTCGTCGCCTGCGGCGCGCTTCGATACGAAGTTATAGATGAGCCACGCGGCCGCGACCATCAGTACGGCGAAAGCGCCCACCTTCGCGGCTGTCGTGAAGCGGCCCATGTTCGGGCGGAAAGCGTATCAAGGGAGCCGGGGCCGGTCGACTTCGGAGCGGCGCTGCCGAGCATCGAGCCGCCCGTCGAACGCCACACCGCGGCTCGAGCCGCGCGCCCGGCGTGCTTTTTGGGGGACGGATCTTGGTCGGGGGCAGCGTTCCCTGTTACGAGCGATCGAACCTGCGGCGCGTCCGCGGGGAGCTCGCGCCATGCCTTTCGTTCGTTCATGGCCGGTGCGCCCGTTCGGGGTTGCCCTCTTGACAGCGGCGTGCGCGTCGCCGAGCGCTCCGCGCATCGCGCTCCCGTCACCGCCCGCGGCCGCCTCTCGGGCCGAGCCTGGCCGAGCGGTGGCGGACGTGATGGACGCGCGCTCCCGCAAGCGCGGCCATGAGCCCCTGCGATGGCAGCCGGCGACCACGTCCCCCCAACCGTTCCAGGTGGCGGGCCCGCGCGGGTGCGACCAGCCCGACGCCGCGTTGACCCGGGTTGCGAGCCGCCTTGCCCGCCGTCAGGCCCGCGGCGACACCGAGCTGGAGCTCTTCGACATCGTCTACGCCATGCGCGCGGAGGGGGCGCCGTATGTGTGGCCCCGCGCCTTGAGCCTGGAGGCCGAGGACCTGCCCGAAGCGGAGCTCTGGGGGCGGCTCGACCGCTGGCTCGATGACATGCCGACACCGGGCGTCGTTCGCTGCGGCCTCGCCGACGCACAATCGACGTCTGGCGCTACGGTCGTGGCGGCGGTGGCGGTCCGCAGCCTGTGTGACCTGGACCCGGTCCCGACGCGCGTGCGAAGCGGCGACTGGATCACGCTCAGGGCACGACCCCTCGTCGAGGTCACCGACGGCAAGTGGATCGTGCTGCCCCCGGACCGGCCCCCGTTCGCCGTGCCGACGACGGCAGGCGCTCACATTTCGGGGCGATTCCGGGCGGATCGCCGCGGTCCATGGATGGCGCAGCTCTTGGTCGACGCCGGGTACGGCCCGCGCCCCGCCGCAGAGCTGATGGTGTTTGCCGACCTCCCACCTCCAGCGCACATCGATGAGCGACCGGCGCCGGGAGAGGAGTCCCTCCGATCAACCGCCGACGACCGCGTCGCGCTCGCGATCATGGTCAACGGGGCGCGGCGACGAGCCGGTCTTTCGGCGCTGTTTCGCGATCCTCAGCTCGACGAGCTCGCCCAACACCACGCCGAAGCGATGGCGCGCACGGGGCGCGTCGGCCATGACGTCGGCGGCGGCGATCCGCGGCTGCGGCTCGAGGCGGCCGGCCTGTTGCCGCTGGCAGCGGGAGAGAACGTGGCACGTGCTACCACCTCGGTCCGGGTCCACCGCGCGCTCTGGGCCAGCCCCTCCCATCGCGGTAATCTGCTGGAGCCCCGATTCGAAGCGCTGGGCGTCGGTGCGGTGCGCGACGCGAGCGGTTCGGTGTGGGCCGTCGAGCTGTTCGCCGATTTTCAGTGACAGGAGCACGGCACTTTGCCGCCGGTACGGCTTCAATAATCGACCGCGCATGGTGCTTTCAATGCTGCGCCCGTCGGAGTAGCTTCGCTGAAGTGATGCTCTCGGTTGTTGGCGCTCGTCGCCGGCTGCGGCTCGGAGGCTCTATGTCGGTTGCTCCGCGTTCACTGCTGCCCGTTGTTCTCACGTTGCTGGTGTTGGTTTGCCCGGCCCTTGCCGGCGCTCAAACACGCACCTTTTACCTGGACCGCGCTCAGCTTTCGGGCGCCCCCGATGACGGGTTCATGGTCTGGCGCCCGTACATGCACGACAAGACGCGGTTCTACGGCACTGCAGCGCTCGGCTTCACGCTCAACCCGCTGCGGGCCGACACGGTCGCCGACGATGGCGACACGGCCGATCGAATCGACAATCCGGTGCAGGGGCAGATCATCACCTACCTGATGGCGGGCACGCAGCTCGCACACCGGCTGAGCTTCAACATCGCGCTGCCGATCTCCGCCTGGCAGTTCACCGGCGACGACCCGGCGCGGTTCGGCATCGGCAACGGCTTGGATGTCAACAAGGTCGCGCTGCATGACCTGCGCCTGGACGTCCGTGCGCTCGCGTTCGAATCCGATGATCGCAAGCTGCGCCTGGGGTTGGGCGCGGCCGCGTTTTTTCCGACCGGCGATCAGACCTCCTTCGCCGGTGACCGTCAGACCACCGGCATGCTCTATGGTTCGGGGGAGTACGACTTCGGCAGCTTCCTGTTGACCGGCATGGTCGGCCCCCACTTTCGTCCCAATCGGTCGCTGACCGGCGCCAACTCCGCCTTGTACCTGGGCACGGATTTGCGTTGGGCCATCGGCGCATTTCTGCCGCTTCGCGACGGCAAGCTGCGGGTGGGCGCCGAGATCTGGGGCACGAGCAGCCTCACGGCCGCCCGTGAGACCTCGTTCGAGCGCAACACGGACATCGAGTGGCTGGCCCAGGGGCGCATGTTCCTCGACAAGGAGCGGCGCCTGAACGTGATGGCGGGAGCGGGGACGCGTCTGGCGAGCGGCTACGGCGCGCCCGACCTGCGCGTGCTCGGCAGCATCGGCTACTGGTTCACGATTTCCGATACGGATCCCAAGTCGCCTCCGCCGCGGATCAAGATCGTCCCCGACGCCGACGACTACGACAAGGACACCGACGGCGACGGCTACCCCGACGACATCGACAAGTGCCCGACCATCAAGGAGGACGGCAAGCCCCCCGATCCGACCGACGGCTGCCCCGCAGGCGCCGACCGCGACGGCGATGGGATCCCTGACGAGGTCGACGCCTGCCCCGACGACCCGGAAGACATGGATGGCGTCGAGGACAAGGACGGCTGCCCCGAAGAGGACGCCGACGAAGACAAGATCCCGGACGCGCAGGACAAGTGCCCGACGCAGTTCGGCTCGCCCAACGCGCGCAACCCCGAGAAGCACGGGTGCCCGTTGGTCGAGGAGGGCACGGGTGAGCTCACGCTGCTCGAAAACATCCAGTTCGAGACGGGCCGCGCCGTCATCAAGCCGGCAAGCTTCCCGATCATCGACGAGGTCGTGCACCTGTTGAAACAGCGCCCCGACCTGCGCCTCGGTATCCACGGCCACACCGACAGCGTCGGCAGCGACGCGAACAACCTGCAGCTCAGCAAGGATCGCGCGGCTGCCGTGCGCCGCTACATCGTCGACAAGGGCATCGCCGAGAGCCGGCTGGAGTCCGAAGGCTTCGGCGAGAGCCGCCCCATCGAGACCAACGACACCCCTGCCGGCCGCGCCAAGAACCGCCGCGTCGAGTTCAAGATCCTGGAGTAGCGATCGTCCTGCCTTCTAGGTGCGCCCCTCCAGGCCGCGTTTAACGCATCGCGCCATCGTCTCGGCGCGGACCGCATGCGTGGCAATCAGCCCCGAACGCCGAATTGGCAATGCAGCCCGCTGCGTTGGTGATTCCGCTATCGCGGAACCTGCAGCCCCGAGGTCATCCTTTCTCGATTCGCTAGAGCTAGACGAGCGGCCTCGGTCCTGTAACGATGGGGGCCTCAACGAGGGGCGGCTGAGCTGCAGCGGCTTCGGGTGGAAAGGGTCGAACTAGAGGAGGAGGAACATGCCCATTCATTTTAGAACGTGCGCTACTTTTGCGGCCGTCGTCTTACTTACGACAGCTTGCGGTGACCTGGCAGCCGAGGGGCAACAAGAGGTTACTGACGGGAAAGCTGAAGCCGTTGTCGGCGGAGAGGCGATCCACGGACCGAGGTCCGATTTTTTGGGTGCCGTCGGAGCGCTTGTCGGGCCCGGTGGTTGCACTGGTACACTGGTAGCCCCGAACAAGGTCCTGTTCGCAGCACACTGCACGTGTGGCTCGCTCGAAGGTTGGACCTTCGCACTGCCACACCTTCAGGATGTGCCAGCAAGCAGAATAGGGGTACTCGATTGTTCTGGAGCCGATGCAACTGCGCAGTGCTTCTCCGGAACGGCCGTGCGACATCCGGAGTTCAACTGCTCCAGCGATAACCTTGAGCAGTTTAGGACCGCAGGCACCGACCTCGCCGTTCTCACCCTCGACAATCCGGTTCCAGCGTCTTTAGCAACGCCACAGCCCGTTTATCTGGGCCAATTCTGGGCCGACTTCCTAGGTACAGGGGGAATCGCTGCAGGGTTCGGCAATTTTGCTGAGGACTTCCACTGCAACGACAGCCCAATTATCGGCATCTCGGAGTTCACGCGGCGCCAGTGGACAGGGTTTGGAATCGCAGAAGAGTACGACCCCTGCGACGCTCTTTTCTTCGAGGGCGCCTGTGCTGATGTACCGTACTACTTTTCTCCGGTGAGCAGCCCGATGCGACTGGGACGAGGTGACTCCGGAAGCGCCTTGTTCGGCATTCGACATGGCATCCCAATGGTTATCGGTGTCTGGTACGGAAATAAATGTCCGGAGACGGGCGGGGCCGCCGGCATCGCGAAGCACGTATGGGCAGAAACGGCTGACCGACACAACTTTTTCTTCAACCGACCGCTCGGGCACAATGCCGTCTGGATTGCCGAAAACATCGACCTGCCTTTCGCGACAACTGTGGAGGAGATTCGCTCGATGGCAGCCTTGTTTTCCAACAACATACTAAGACTGAACGACAGAGCAAGCGTGCTCAGTCAAAACCCATCAGGAGCTGCACTGACCGTCACGGCTACTGGACCCGCTATGGGACGCGGAACTCAGCTAGACGTAGGCGTCGAGGCTCAGACGCGCAACATCCTTGCCGGGGGGAAGCTGTCACTAAATCACCGAGCCGTGGTAAACGGCGACATCAGCGCAACATTTTACCTGAAGCAACCGGACGCCGTAGTGACCGGCGCGGAGCACTTCGACACGGTGATTCGGGTGCCTGATGCTCTCGAAAGCGTGACCTTGATCCAGAGCACGACATCGTCTCAGGACATTAGTTTGAATACACCTAGCGGAGGTGCCGTGAACACCTTGGCAATCGCGCCAGGCCACTACCGTGATATACGTCTGAAGCCCTTCA
Organism: Pseudomonadota bacterium; assembly: GCA_023418705.1. Lineage (GTDB taxonomy): Bacteria > Myxococcota_A > Polyangia > Polyangiales > Polyangiaceae > JAEZYZ01. Next base: position 7,785 of record JAEZYZ010000407.1, read on the forward strand.
CGAGACTTCAGTTGTCGGCTGGTGTTTACGTGGTACGAAACTTCCTCGCGGACACCGATTCGATCGTGGAGTTCTCCCTACTTGATGCTACATACCTCGTAGTTACGGGTTCGTTCCTTTGGCGAGGCACGACGAACGGAGGCCAAGGACTTATCGGGCTCAAATCGGGAGGCAAGATCGAAAACTTTATCACTGGAACCATCGTATCCCCCTCCAGCCAGCACGCTGTTGTGGTCGATACGGCCGGCGACGGTCCAGCCATGCTGGGGGCCATCTTCGCTGGATGGATCGAAATTCACCAAGGAAAACAAATCAAGCATGTACCATTCGGGTTCCCTTGGGCGCCTGCACTACAGTAACACCATGCAACGATGGATCGGACTGCTCCTGTTAGTTTGTTGCAATACCTGCGACGACAGCGAGTGCAGCGGGCGCTCGGGGATCCGGTGCGATGATGCACTTCGGATTGAGTTTACCTCACCTCTACGGAGCCCCGGTGACTACAAGTTCGTAGTCACCGGGGCTTTGGCGGGAGAGTGCACGATTGGAATTCCGTCGATGGAGGAGGTCGGATGCGACCCCGCGCTAGACCTTGAAACTGAAGAGAATACGATAGTAGGACTAAGGATCAAGGCCGCACCAGCGGCTCTCGCCTTGACCGTCTACCTCGATGGGCATGAGCTTTACGCGTTCTCCATCGCACCCGATTACCCCGAGGCGGACGAGTGTGGCACGGTATGTCGGTACGCTAGCGTGCCAGCATTTACAGACTCAACGAACGGCGATGGCGGGAGCGACGCAGACCAGGAGCCGCTACCCCAGCCAGATGCCTCGATCGAAGAGTGTGACCGCTCGGGTTGGGCCGGAACGTACGAGGCGAGCTACGTGCCTATCGAGTCGACTTGCCCGACGCTGCCCGATCGGAATTTCGTTTTGGCCGAAGGGCGTGAAGACGCACCGTTCTGCATGATTCAGGCGATCACCTGGTCTGCGGATGATTGCACCCGAACGACGACAATGGAGTGCGCTGGCGAGGGCATGACGTACACGTGGGAGCTGGAGCTCCATCAAGAGGGCCCAGACGCAAGCGAGCTCCTCGGCGAGGGCTCGCTACGCGTAACCGAGGGCCAACCAATATGCGAGGGCAGCTACGCCGTCACCTATCGCCGTTTTCCAGGAACCTGAACGGTCGTCAAGTGTGGCGTTGGAGCTTGGTTCGCCAGTGGGGGCAAGTCCTGGGAGTGCGAGAGCAAGCGGAACCCCGCCTAGGCAGCAGCAAGCCCGAGTCACGCCTCCACACGGCGGAAAACCCGAACCTTACTTGCTGTGCGGAGGCATCTTCGCCTCCTTGAACACGACGTGCTTGCGGGCGACCGGATCGTACTTTTTCAGCTCGAGCTTGGTCGTCTGCGTCCGCTTGTTCTTCGTCGCGTAGTAGGTGAAGCCGGTGCCGGCCGAGGAGACGAGGCGAATGTTATCGCGCATGGCCGGCACCGGGTACCATGGTGGCCCCGGCCGGGCAAGCAGAGCGGCGGGCCGAGCCCCCGAAAAACCGCGGACCGACCCTTGACGGATCCTGGACTGCGTGGCCTACTCCCCGCCCCCAGAGCCGCACCCGTCGCTGATACGGAGCCTTCGGCCGGGAAACTCACCAGGTCACGAAGACGATGTCCAAGCGAACCTTTCAGCCCCACAACACCAGCCGACTGCGCACGCACGGCTTCCGCAAGCGCAACAGCACCAAGGGCGGCCGCAACGTGCTGAAGAATCGCCGGCGCAAAGGGCGCTGGCGCCTGGCGGTGAGCACCTACAAGAAGTAGGCCTGCCCGGCACTCGACCCGCGGCCGATGCGCTGCGTCGACCGAAAACCCGAGCAGCGGAGCTTACTTTGGTGCGCGACCACGGCGAGCGCGGCGAAAGCGAGCGGCCGGCGTGGGCACGGGCGACCCCTCCAGATGCGACGAAGCCCGACCGCAAGACGGCCCGAGGGGCGCTTCCCAGCCGCCCAACGCGTCCGCAAGCGCCCGGAGTTTCAGGAGATTCAAAGCCGGGCTCGCAGGGTGAACACCGAGCATTTCTGCTTGCTCGTGTACGCCCGCGACGACGACTCCGGCGCTCGGCTCGGCATCACGGCGTCCCGCCGCATCGGCAACGCCGTGGCTCGATCTCGCAGCAAGCGGCTGATACGGGAAGCGTATCGTGCTACCCGGGACTTCTGGCCGAGCGACATCGATCTGGTCGTCGTGGCTCGGCGCGCTCCGGACGGCCTCGGGCTATCGGAGGTGGTGGCCGAATGGGAGGCCGCCGCGCGGCAGATCGCTCGCCGCATCCAAGAAGCCCGCAAGGACCGCGATCGCCGGCAATCGGAGCTGGCGGATCCGGCTCAAAGAACGCAAAATCGCCCCGACTGATGCTTGCCAGGCTGCTCATCGCCCTCATCCGCGTCTACCAGCGGTTCATCTCGCCGCTGCTCGGACCGGTGTGCCGCTTCCATCCTTCATGCTCGCGCTATGCGGCAGCCTGCCTGGAAACGCACGGCGCGTTGCGCGGCGGCTGGCTTTCGCTCAAGCGGCTCGCCCGTTGCCACCCCTTTCACCCCGGCGGCTACGATCCCCCGCCGCCGCGGTCGGGGGCAGCGGCGCCGCCGCCCGCGCCGCCGTCCGGGGACCTGCAAGACCGCGACCCTTTCGGAGCAGCGATCGCTGGTCCACCTCCCGCGTGCGCCGCTGTGCACGTCAACGACTGGAATTGCTAGTTCATGGAACGAAGCGGCCTTCTGCGCTGGCTCTTGTTGGGCCTCGGCATCTTCCTCGTCCTGCAAGTCTTCGATCCCTTCGGGAGCAAGGAGGTCGAGCGTCAGCCGCTCAAGCCCGAGGGCGTCACGGTGCCCGAAGCGCGGGCGCAGGCGCACACGTGCGACATCTGGACGGACAAATACCGCGCCGTCTTCACGACCCGTGGCGCGTCCCTCAAGCATTTCCAGCTGCTGAGCGCCAAGTACCGGCGTGACGGGCAGCCGATCGACCTGTCCACGACACCCGACCTCGACTTCTACCGCCAGCTCCGGTTCCACTTCCGGAACCCCGCGGCGGCGTCCAAGCAGGTCGACTGGCAAGTCGACTATGATCTGGTCGACTGGCAAATCGTTCGGCAGGACGGCAAGACGTGCGAGTTCGTCTACCGCGACGCCGAGACCGAGCTCCGCAAGCTGGTGCGCGCCAGCGGTCGCGCCTACGAGGTCGAGGTCCGCACCACGGTCAAGAACCTCGCCGACCGCCCGCTGCGGCACGCCGCGACGCTGCACACCGCCGCCTGGCGCACCACCGAAGAGGTGGAAGGCGGCATGTTCCGTGTCAGCCCCTTCGTCACGCAGGTGGAGTGCGTGATGAACGACGGCGAAGCGGTGCGGCTGAAGCCGTCCGACTTCGAGGGCAAGGACTTCGAGGCCCCGGAGTTCTCACCGAGCGCGCTCAACCCGGGGGACTGGCACCAGCCGCCGGGAACGCCGAACTTCGCTTCGATCTCGAACGCCTACTTCACCCACGCGATCATGCCGGTCTCGAGCCCGAAGGGCGCGCCGGTGTGCCAACTGCAGATCGAGCAGCGCTTTGACGCGGCGCGCTTCAAGAGCCCCAGCGCCGACCCGAACGGGGGGGCGATGTACCGAGCTCGGCTCGCCTATCCCAGCGTCGATCTGGAGCCGGGCGCCAGCGCCGAGTACGTCGCTCTGAGCTACGTCGGGCCCAAGGAGCGGGACGTGCTCGCCGCCGCGGGCGGCGGCGAGTTCCACCTGGACGAGGTCATCGACCTCGGCTTCTTCACGGTCATCGCCAAGGTGATCGTGGCGTTCTTGTTGCAGGTGCACTCGGTGATCCCCAACTGGGGCATCGCCATCATCGTGCTGACGATCTGCGTCCGCATGTTGCTCTTCCCGCTCTCGATCCCGTCGATCAAGAGCATGGTCAAGATGCGCGAGCTCAAGCCGGAGCTCGACGCCTTGAACCAGAAGTACAAGGACGATCCGCAGGCCAAGGGCCTGGCGCAGATGGAGCTCTGGCGCAAACACAAGGTGAACCCGCTCAAGGGTTGCCTGCCCCAGCTCGCGTCGATGCCGGTCTGGATCGCGCTCTACACGACGCTTCAAACCGCGGTCGAGCTCTACAACACCCAGTTTCTGTGGTTTCCGGATTTGTCGGAGCGCGACCCTTATTTCATCTTGCCGTTCGTGATCGGCGGCACCGCGTTCGTTCAGCAGAAGCTGATGCCAATGCAAGCCGATCCCACGCAGCAGAAGATGATGATGTACTTCATGCCGGCGATGTTCACGGTGTTCATGTTGTTCCTGCCGGCGGGGCTCGGCGTCTACATGTTCACCAACAGCGTGCTCGGCATCATCCAGCAGCAGGCCGTGGAGTGGCACATGCGGCGCACCTCCGGCGGGGGCTCGGGGCAAATCGAAGTGAAACTCAAGGAGGAGCCAGCCGGCAAATCCAAAAAGGATCGCCCGAAGGGCGACAAAGCCAAGCTGAGCGATGGCCGGCAGGTCCTCGGCAAAGGGAAAGCATGAGATGAGCGATTCCAACGATCAGTTTCAAGAGCTCGACGACGACTGGGAAGCCTCGGAAGGAGGCTCCGAGCGGGACGACGCTTCGTTCGACGAAACCGAAGGGGCGGACGCCGCGCCCGCGTCCGGGGATGCCGCTTCCGAAGAGGGCGGCCGGCGGCCGCGGCGGCGCCGGCGCAAGCGGCGGGGCGACAGCGGCCCCGAAGACGCCGCCGTGGGGGATGAGCGGGCCCAACAGGCGGTGCAGTTCGTGACCGACGTCGTGCGGGAGATGGAGATGGACTGCCGCGTCCGGCTCAAGAAGAACGGCGCTCCCGCGCCGGAGGACCCCGAGGCCGAAGCCGAAATCGTGATCGAGATCTCGGGCAAAGACTCCGGGCGCATCATCGGCAAGAAGGGGCAGGTGCTCGGCGCGCTGCAGTTTCTGACGCACCGGGCCGTCAACCGCCCGGGGCTCCCACGGCGGCACGTGCTGGTCGACGCGGAGGGCTACCGCAGCCGCCGGGACGACTCGCTCGCATTGATGGCCAGGCGGCTCGGCAAGCAGGCCGTGGACGAGGGCAAGATCATCACCTTCGAGCCCATGAACCCACGCGACCGGCGCGTGGTGCACCTGGCGCTGGCCAAGTTCGAGGGCGTCATCACCAAGAGCGAGGGTGAAGGCGACGACCGACGGGTGCAGATCATCCCCGTCCGCCGCTGATCGGGCCAAACCAAATGGGTGACCCGCTCCGTCGAACCGGAGCGGGTGCGCTGGCGCACCGCGCCCGAGACGCTAGAGTTTCGCGAAACGGTTCGTGGTCTCCGCACGGGCGCCGGCGATTTGGGTGCTGTGGATTGATGATTTCGGCACGTCGGCCCGTCCAAGAGGGGCCCTGTGACACGCCACCGGGCCGACGCGGGCTGGCCGGTGGGTCGAACGCCCAGGATTCTTAGCCCGCACCCGAAGGATGAATGGTCATGCGCTTCGCTCGATTGGGTGGCTGCCTGTTGGTTTCGATCGTGGGACTTTGCGCCGCGTGCGGTGGACCCCAAGCGGTCCGCGGCGACGACGTGCCCGGCCTCGATGACGAGGCGATGAGCACCGGCCTCGACCGCCGCGACCTGCAGAAGCTGTTGCACGAGAATATGGAGGCGATGCAAAGCTCCGCGGTGGTCCAGCGCTGGCAGCAGGAGCAGCGGCCAGCGGTCGCCGTGCTGCCCATCAAGAACGAGACCAGCGAGCATGTCGACAGCGCGCTCGACGCCCTCATCAGCGACGTCGAGACGAAGCTGGTCAACGCGGGGCATGTCCGCGTGATCAGCCTGGAGCGGCAGCCGGAGCTCAAGGAGCAGGTGCGGCAGCAGTACTCCGATGGGTTCGACCCGGCCGCCATCGCGCGCTGGGGCCGTCAGGTCGGCGCCCGCTACGTCATCACGGGCAAGGTCTTCAGCACGGACGAACGTGCCAACGACGAGCGCCGCGTGCAGTATTCGCTTTTCATGCAGGTGCTGGACGTCGAGACCAGCGACATCTTGTTTCAGAACAAGAGCTCGCTGACCAAGGCGCTCATCAACTAACACGTGCGCTCCTCGGCGAAGCTCTTTGCCCCTCTCCTCGCGCTGGCGCTGTCGTCCTGCGCTGGCCACTCCGATCGCACGCTCGAAGCCCGGACCGCCCTCGACGTCGGCAGGCCCAAAGAGGCGCTGGCGCTCTACAACGACGCGCTCGACGTCGACAGCGCCAAAGAGCTCCCAGACGAGGTCGGCGGCGACAACGCGCTTTTGTTGCTCGACCGCGCGATGATCTTGCAGCAGCTCGAGCAGTACGAGCTGTCGAGCCGTGATCTGCAGACGGCGGACAAACAAATCGAGGTGCTGGACTTTTCGCACGGCGCGGCCGACAGCCTGGCCAAGTATTTGTTTTCGGACGAGGCCGGCGACTACCAGGCGCCCCCGTACGAAAAGCTGATGATCAACAGCATGAACATGGTCAACTACCTGGTCCGCGGCGATCTGGGCGGCGCCCGGGTGGAGGCCCGACGCCTGGCCGTGATGCAGAAGTACATCTCGGAGCACGAAGATCCGAACGGCGCGTTCCTGGGCGCCGGCAGCTACCTGGCGGGGTTCACGTTCGAGCAGAGCAACGAGCCGGAGCAGGCGCTGCGCTGGTACGACGAGGCGCTGCAATACGGCGACTACCTGAGCCTGTACGAGCCCGTGCGGCGGCTCGCGGCGCGCTCCAGCTATCGCACGCCGCGCATCCGCAAGATCCTGGAGGCGGCGAGCGAGAGCGCCGGCGCCGCGGCCGCCGAGGCGGGCCCGGAGCTGGCGGACGTGCTGGTCGTGATGAGCTTCGGGCGGGTGCCCGCCAAGCAGGCCAAGCGCGTGCCGATCGGTCTCGCGCTGACCTATGCGAGCGGCGCGCTCAGTCCGACCGACCACGCGCGCGCCAACTACCTGGCCGGACAGGGCCTGGTCACCTGGGTCAACTACCCGGCGCTCGGCAAGCCGCGCGGGCAGTTCGAGCAGCCGGAGCTCGCCGTCGACGGGAGCTGGCAGCCGATCGAAGGGATCCTCGCCGTGGACCGGCAAGCGATCCGCGCCTGGGAAGAGGCTCGCGGCAGCGTGGTCGCGGCGGCGATCACCCGCATGCTGGCCCGCGTCGTTGCGGGGGAGACGACCCGACGCGCCGCGGGCGGCACGATCGGCGCGCTGCTCAGCCTGGCGACGCAGGCCACCCTGACGGCGACCGACGTGCCCGACACGCGGAGCTGGGCCACCCTACCAGCGCGGATCGCGTTCGGGCGGCTACGGGTCGAGCCGGGCACCCACACCGTTTACGTCTCGGCCCGCGGCGTCAAAAAGCAGGTGCGCGTCGCCGCGCGCCCCGGCGGCTGGGTCGTCATCAATCACACCGTGCTGAACTGACACACAGAAGAGCATCAGGGCCTTCGGCTCACCTCGAGTCGGTGAAAACGGATTTCACGACTGGGACAGCGAGCTGTGTCGACGAGTCTGGCTCGGAGATTTGGTCGCAGGAAGACCGGAAGAGCGGACGGGGGACCGACGGCGTCGGTCCCCGATCGGAGTCGATCTCGACCGGCGCGACGTGAATCGCTGTGACGACCCACGCACCCCCGGCCGCTTCGGACCCCGTCCCCAATCCGTCACGCCGTGCCCCGCATCGCATCAGGGCCCCGCGGCAGCGGGGTACCAGTCGCGGATCCGTACCTCGACCCCGGGCACGTCGGCGAGGGCGGCCTCGAACCCGCCCAGGTTCGAGCCGCGGAAGTGATACGGATAGACGACCTTCGGGCGGAAGGCGGCGACGCACTCGGCGGCCTCCTCGGGCGGCATCGTGTACGGCAGGTTCATCGGCACGAAGGCGATGTCGATGTCCTTCAGCGCTTTCATCTCGGGCGTGCACTCCGTGTCCCCGGCGACGTAGACGCGTTTGCCGCCCAGGCTGAGCAGGTAGCCGTTGCCGCGCCCCTTCGGGTGGAAGACCTCGCCGGGCTTGGGACCGCGCTTCAGGTTGTACATCGGCAGCGCCTCGACAGCGACGCCAGCGATCGTCCGCCGCTCGCCGTTTTTCATGAACGTCGCGCCGGGCAGCTCCTTCGAAAGCGCCGGGGGCGCCACGACGACGGTGTCGGCGGTGCGCACCGCGGCGAGCGCCTTGGGATCGTGGTGATCCTGATGAATGTCCGTGATCAAGACGAGGTCGGCCTTGGGCGCGCCCTCGAGCTTGCTCACGTCGTGAGGATCGACGTAGATCTGTTGACCGGCGTGCTCGAGCCGCAAGGTGCCGTGCCCGATGGGCACCACGCGCAAGCTCCCAGCCTCTGTCTTGAACACGTCGCCAGCCGCTTCGACCTCGCGCTTCCCGGCAGGCGCCGGGGATGGCGCGGGCCTCACTGGCGCCGTGACAGCCTTCGGGGGCGCGGGCTGCGGGGCGGGCTCACGCTCACAACCGGGCGCGAGGGCGGCGAGCGAAGCGAGCACCGCGACCGCTCGGGCACAGCGCGCCAGGGTGACCCGGATCGGCATCGACGCTATATGCGAAGCACCGGCGCGCTTGGCAATCGGCAACGCGATCTTCACGTCATTTCATTCAGCGAACAGGTCCCCGAGGTCGATGCGCAGGCCCGGGAGCAAGGGGCTCTCGACGCAGTGCTCGAGCTTTTCGAGTTGCCGCAACCCTTCACCGGTCCACCGCTCGACGAAGTAACCCGGCTCGATGGTCCAGAGCTCCGTCACGCCGGCCTCCGCGTACACGATCCGCTTGGCAAAACGATCGTAGCTCGGCCGAGCCGAGAGGACCTCGATGCAAAGCTCGGGGATCCGCTCGATGGGGCCTTCGTGATCCAGTGGCACCCTCTCGAACAGGACGAACAAATCCGGCTGCAAGATCCTGCCGGGCGCAAACCGAACATCCATGGGGGCCTGCCCAATCGTCGCCTTCTTCGGCTGCCGAACGGCCCAGGCCCTCAGAACGGCCGAGAGGCGACCGATGACCTCCTGATGATAGAAACTCGGGCTGGGCGAAACCACCACCTCCCCGTCGATGAGCTCGACCTTATCGAGCGTCTCCGGCAGTCTGAGAAACTCTTCCTCCGAAACCATCGCCAGCGCCGGCCTCGCCTTGATCGATAAGGTACCCTCGGCGCGGCGGTCTCGCCACCTCGGCTATTGACGGTATTGCGAGCCCTGGAAGGTGTAGCGACGGCTGCTCTCTCCACCCCAAGGTAGAAGCAGCGGCTCGAGGCCGCCGGCCGCCGTGGTGTCGGGAGGGAACGGATAGGACCGCTCCGTCCAGCCGACGGCTTGACCCGGGCGCAGCTCGATCCGAACGCCCTGCCCCGTCGACTCGAACGCGACGGTGCCCAAGATCCGATGGTCTCCGAGCTGGCGCCCGGTCTCCGCGGCAAAAATCCGATCGATGCCGGAATCGGTGACGCGGTAGACGAACAGCGCGTGCCGCTCCACCACGTCGCCACCGAGCGCCTTGCTCGCCTTGGCGTGCAGCACGCCCCGGACCAAGATCTCCGCCTTGCCGTCCCCGGTCAAATCCCGCGCGGTGACGTGCAGCACGTCCTTGGCGTCGGCGACACCGATCGTGATGTACGCGAAGCTCGCGCCGGCGCGGTAGCCCTTGCCGAACACCACGACGTCTTTGTCGTGCACCAGCACACGCTCCGGCGTGCCGTCGCCCGCCACGTCAGTGACGAAATCGAAGCGCGGCTTGCCCTTTTTTACGCCGCGGTCCTTGCGGTACAGCGCGTACACGCGATCGAGCATCTCGTCGGCCGTGGGCGGGCGCGGCGGCGGCGGCGCAGCGACCGCGCTGCTCGCTGCCGCGCGGTCGCCCGAGGGCTTCGAGCGCGCGACCTTGCCAGCTTGGGTCTGCTCGTCCACCTTCTCGAAGGCGCTGCCCGTCCACTCGTACGTGCGGCTCTTCACCGTCGACCAGGGAAGCAGCGCCTGCTCGATGTCACCGACCGTCGGCTCGTCGTAGGTGTCCGGCTCGAACCCCTCCGACTTGCCCTGCGAGACGACGATCGCGACCTTGCTCCCCTGCTTGCGAAAATCCACGTCATTGTGGAGCTCGCCGTCTTCGCTCTTGATCCCCACCTCGTGAGCGAACGCGACGAACGGCGCGTCGTCCTTGCCCAGCTTGTAGACCTGCAGCACCTGGCGGTACTTGTCGGAGGCGCCCACGCGCTTCTGAAGGATGATTTCCTGTTTACCGTCCCCGTCCAGATCTCGCAGATTTAGGCTTCGCACCATCGACGCGTTGCGCACGCCGAGGTCCGCGAAGAAGAACTCCTTGCCGCCGCGATACTCCGCGCCCGTGATCGTCAAAAAATTCCCGTGGACCGCCACCCGCTCGAGCGCGCCGCTGCCCGAGACGTCCCCGAACGCTTCCCGCGAAGCCCGCTCCGAGAGGTTCTTCGGGCCGATCAGCGCGGCGTACAGACCCTGCTCCCCCTCGAGCAAGAGCGGCGGCAGCGCCTTGCCGGCGCTCGCCGTCGACGTGCCGATCACCGCCTCCACCCGGCCGGGGCTGTCGGCGTCGGTGAAGCGCAAGGCCCCCCGCAGGCCGACCCGCACGCGCTTGGCCTGGCTGAAGGCCGACCACGGGATCTTGGCTTCGATGGTGTAGCCGCCGTCGACCGGCGCTTCCACGAGCTGTGCGCCTTTGACGGGGCGGCCTTTGATCGCGACGGCGCCCGCTTGCTTGCCCGGGTCGCCCGGGAACAGGTCGACGGGGTAGGTTTGAAAGCCGCCGCCGCTCGGGAATGCGATGATCAGCGTGCCGTGGTCCTGCTTCGAACCCAGGCCTTTCGTGCGGACGAGCTTGTCGTCGCGGATCTTGAAGGCGACGTACAGGTACTTGTCGTCGTAGCCCACGCCGGCCGACGCTTTGGCGTCGCGCGCGCTGCCGGACAGCTTGCTGTCGAGATCGTCCAGCCGACCCCACTCGCGGAGCAGGCCGTCGATGCGGACCTTGGTTCCTTGCAGGGGCAGGGTGTCGATGCGCCCGCGGCCGAGCGCCGGGCCCGCCGCCGTCAGCCCCAGTGCCAGCCCCGCAAAAGCTGCTCTGCGAATCATGCCTCGCCTCCTGCTTCAGCGCTTGAGCCTGAGCTCGCGCTGCTCCTCCGCCTCGAGCTCGGCCAGCGCTCGGGCGAGCTCGTCTTGCTCTTCCTGGCTCAAGTCGGCGGCCGGCTCGACGCGCAGCGGCGGCGCGGCGGCGGGCTCGGGTTCGGGCGGGAGCACGCCCATCTTCCGCTTCAGGGAGGTCAGGTCCTCGTCGGCGCCCGCCGTCGCTTCGAGCTCGCCGAAGCGTTGCGCCAGCACGTCACCGGTGTACTCCTGCGCCAGCTCGGCCTGCGCCTCCGCCTCGGCCTCCATCTGGTCGATGCGCTGCGCCATCCGATCGAAGGTCTCGAAGGCGCTGGCTTGCTTCAGCCCGCTCATCGTCTCTTGGATCGCCTTCTGCGCCTCCGCCCGCTTCTTGCGCGCGATCAGCAGGTTCTTCTTGCGCTTGGCTTCTTCGATCTTCGAGTTCAGCGCGCGCAGCGCGAGCTTGAGCTGATCGACGGCTTGCTTCTGCTTGGCCCACTGCTGTCGATACGCTTCGGCGAGCTGGTCGTGCTCCTTCTTCCGCGCCAGCGCTTCTTTGGCGAGGTTGTCGTCGCCTGCGCGCACCGCCATCATCGCGCGCCGCTCCCACTCGGCGGCGGTCTGCTGCTCCTGCTCCACCTGCTTGACCAGACGTTTCTCGTCCGCGATCGAGGCCGCCACCTGCTTTTTGGCCTCGATGAGCTGGTTGTTCATGTCGACGACGATCTGATGCAGCATCTTCTCCGGGTCCTCGGAGCGGCTGATCAGGTCGTTGATGTTGCTTTTGATGAGCGCGGCCAGACGTGCGAAAATTCCCATGCTACTTCTCGATCAAGAATTGACGAGTTGCCGGAGCGCCGGGACGTGCTCCGAGAGCGCCATGCTGATGTCGGCGAACACCGCCTCGAGCTCGTTGATATCGAGGGTGTCGAGCTCGCGGGCGGCGGCCAGCACGACGACCGAATTCTCGATGGCGTAGGCCGCGTGCATCAGGTCGCTCGCGTTCAGCTCGAGCAAGCGCCGGAACAGGCGTGCCGCGTCTCCGTTCTCGGCGGCGGGGCAGCGGACGATCTCCACCTGCGCGACCACCACCGGCTGGGCGATCCTGAGCGCGATGGGCGGCAGGTTCGGCCCGGAGCTCACCAGGTACGTGCCGTTCTCGAGGCGCTCGAAGCGCCGCTCCAGCTGGTTCAGATATCCCTCGATATCCTCGTGCGATCTCGCCATGAGGCCGCAAGCGTACACCAAACACCGCTCGCACCGACGAACGGATTTGCCCGGTCCGAGCGGGGCAGGCAGCGCGGCAGCCGATTTTCGCCCCGGCGGCCGATGTGGCGAATCAGCCGAGCTTTCGGCTCGGCTCGCCGTCTCGGCTCAGGCGCACCGGCACCAGCTCGTCCGGCGGCGGCGCCTCCGGCTGCACGGTCACGTGGTGCAGGCCGTACTCGTCGCGCAGCTTGTCGGCGACGGTGCGGCACACCTCGACGCCGTGGGCGCCTCGATCCAGGGTGACGTGCACGGTCACCGCGTCGAAGCGGTCGGAGATGCGCCAGACGTGCAGGTCGTGCAAATCGGCGACGCCGGGGCAGTCGAGGATGGCGCGCTCGATTTGGATCACGTTCAGGTGGCGCGGCACGCCTTCCAGCAGGATGCCCGTCGCCTCGGTGAGCACCCGCCAGCCGCTGTAGGCCACCAGCGCCGCGATCCCGACGCTCAGGGCGGGATCGGCCCGGTACATGCCGAACACCGCGATCAGGACACCGGCCAGGATCGCGGCGACCGACCCGAGCGCATCCATCATCACGTGAGCGAACGCCGCCCGGACGTTCAGGCTCTCGCGCTGCGCCCGCATCAAGATACCGGCGACCACGAGGTTCACCATCAAGCCGAGCGTCGCGGTGGCGAGCAGCCCGGTGGTGTGCACGACCACCGGCTCCATCCAGCGCACGATGGCCTCCTTGATCACGAAGACGGCCGTCAACGCGAGCGCGACGCCGTTGACGAAGGCGGCCAGCACCTCCGCCCGGCGGAAGCCGAACGTGCTGCGCTCGGTGCGGGGCTTGCTGGCCCAGTGCTGGGCGAGCAGCGCGAGCCCGAGCGCTCCGGCGTCGGCCAGCATGTGACCGGCGTCCGCGAGCAACGCCAAGCTGCCGGTCCACAGGCTCGCCAGCGCCTCGACCACCATGAACGAGCCGGTGAGACCGAGCGCGAGCGACAGCGCCCGCTTGGACGCCCTCGCTCCCCCGTGCCCATGCCCGTGCCCGTGCCCGTGTCCGTGTCCGTGCCCGCCCGAGCTCCGGTCGCGGGCTCCGTCGCCGTCCAGCCGACGCCGTGCGGTGAGAGCGCCCGCCGCCTGGGAGGCCCGGTCAACGCGCTGCTTGCCGTCCGTCACAACGGTGTTAGTGGTAAGCGGCTGAAAGTCGGGCCGCAAGCAGGAGCTGCTCGGGAGGCTGCTCCGCTGCGCCGAAAAGCGCGCTCCAGCGCGGAAAATTTGCGGTCCCGCGCGCGCCCGCGGATGACCGGAGCGGTCGGGCAGTGTAACCTCCGTCCATGTTCGACCCCGATCTGCGCGAGTGTTTGACGTTCGACGACGTCATGCTCGTCCCGGCTTATTCCGACCTCGTCCCCGCCGACGCCGATGTCCGAACCCGGCTGACGCGCGGCATCGAGCTGAACGTGCCGATCGTGAGCGCGGCGATGGATTCGGTGACGGAAGCTCGCTGCGCCATCGCCATGGCCCGCCAGGGCGGGCTCGGCATCATCCACAAGAACCTACCGCCAGAAGCCCAGGCCTACGAGGTCGATCGCGTCAAGCGGGCCGAGAGCGGCATCATCACCAACCCGGTCACCGTTCGGCCGTCGCAGTCCCTGCGCGAAGCGCTGGCCGTCATGCGGGAGCACGACGTCTCCGGCGTGCCGGTGGTCGAGGGCGAGGCGCCGGTCGGCATCCTCACCGCGCGGGACATCCGGTTCGAGAAGAATTTGGATCAACCCGTCAGCGCGTTGATGACGACGGATCTGGTCAGCGTGGGCCCCGGCTGCAAGCCGGACGCCGCCAAGGAGCTGTTGCACCGGCACCGCATCGAGAAGCTCTTGGTCGTCGACAACGGCAAGCTCGTCGGCTTGATCACCATCAAGGACCTGCTTCAAGCAGAGCGCAACCCGCTGGCGGTCAAGGACGACCGCGGGCGGCTGCGCGTGGGCGCCGCCATCGGCCCGGGCGCCGACCGGCAGCAGCGCGCCGATCTTTTGATCGAGGCCGGCGCGGACGTGATCTGCGTCGATACGGCGCACGGCCACTCACGCAACGTGCTGGAGGCGCTGGCCGAGCTGAAGGCGCGCCACCCCGGCGTTCAGGTCGTCGCCGGCAACATCGCCACGGCCGAGGCCGCGCAGGCGCTGATCGACGCGGGCGCGGACGCGATCAAGGTCGGCATCGGCCCCGGCAGCATCTGCACGACCCGCATCGTCGCCGGCATCGGCGTGCCGCAGATCACGGCGATCGCCGACTGCGCTCGCGTGGCCGAGCGCGCGGGCGTGCCGGTGATCGCCGACGGCGGCATCAAGTACTCCGGTGAAGTCACCAAGGCCATCGCGGCAGGCGCCTCGAGCGTGATGATTGGATCTTTGTTCGCCGGTACGGACGAAGCCCCCGGCGAGCTCGTGCTCTACCAGGGGCGCAGCTACAAGGTCTACCGCGGGATGGGGTCGCTCGGTGCGATGAAGCGCGGCAGCAAGGATCGCTATGGCCAGGGCGGCACGGCGGACGAGAAGCTCGTCCCCGAAGGCATCGAAGGGCGCGTTCCCCACCGGGGCTCGCTGGCGTCGATCGTGATCCAGCTGGTCGGCGGCCTGCGCTCGGGGATGGGGTACACCGGCTGCCACACCATCAACGAGCTCAGGGAGAACGCCAAGTTCATCCGCATCACGGGCCAGGGGCTGCGCGAGAGCCACGTGCACGACGTGATCATCACCGAAGAGGCGCCGAACTACCGCGTCTGAAGCGCCGGAGGCTGCCCGCCCCGCGCTCTTTCACGATCCGCTGCCGAGGCCGAAGCGGTACGCGCTCTTTCACGATCCGCTGCCGAGGCCGAAGCGGTACGCGAACCCGACGCTCGCGAAGAGGTTGACGAGATCGCCGGCCCCCGGTGCGCACCCGTCGAGCGACGCCTCGCTCAACAGATGACCCCCGACGCCCCCCGACACGACGAAGGCCAGGTGGCGGTCGACCTGTAGATCCAGGCCGCCGCTGGCGGAGGCCGACACGCCGAAGTCGCTCTCGCTGCAGATGAAGACGGTCGGCGGTCGCAGGAAGTCGCCCTCGCGGGTGCCGCTCGCCCGCACGTGCTGCAGGCTCGGTCCAGCGGCGAGCGCCGCAAACCAGCGCAGCACCTCGCCCCGGGCGAAATAGTACCGCCCCGAGAGCCACAGCGTGTCTAGGTCGCGCTGCGCGCTGTAGCCAGGCTCCACGGCGGCGGTGCGCTCTCCGCCGAGCCCGGTGCGCTGCACCCCCAACCCGAACGCGAAGCGCTCGCTCGGCGCGTACCAGAGCCCGAGCCCGAAGAGCAGATCGACCGGCTCGCTCTCGGAGAACTGCGGGCCGGCGCCGTCGAGGCGCACGTTGGGGCCCGCGAACAGCTCGGGCCCAAGGGTCGAGTGCGGCGCCCGAGCGGCTGCGGCGCGATCCCGACCGGCGTCGTCTGCGGGGACCGCGACGCTGCCGGCCGCGGTGCTGCGCGGGGGGGTGACGATGGGCGGCGCCGTGGTCGTGGGC
>JAEZYZ010000429.1 GCA_023418705.1 Pseudomonadota bacterium
CTCCGGGCGCGCCCGTTCGGCGCGGCACGCACCGAAGGCTGCGATCGCGATCACACAAGCTACCCCGACGCCCCGCGACTCACCTCTGAAAACGTGCATCACCCGCCACCAGCCAATCCCACTCCGCCCGGATCGCCCGCACCATGCGGCCATCGAGCACGTGTCCGAGGTTGCCCGCATCGAGGAGCTTGGCCTCACCACCAGCGCGCTGAGTGAAGAGCACCTGACGCCGCGCGAGCACGACACAGCTCGGCTGGCCGCAGACGAACAGCACGCGCCGGCCCCCGCGCTCCGAGAAGAGCCGCGCTTGCGTCGACGACCAGCTCTTGCTGCCACCTTCGACGAGCACCAAGTGCGCGAAGAACGACGGCTCTTGCCGCTGCAAGAGCGCCGCGTGCTCGGCGCCGAGCGAGAAGCCGGCCAATACCACCGGCCCCCCGGCGACGTGAGCGCCGTAGCGCTCCTTCAAGGCTCGCAGCGCCGCGCGCGTCTCCCGCTCCACCCGCTCGAAGGAGGTGAACGTGAAACGCTCCTCACCCGCGACACGAACGGGCGCCCCGCGAGGACAGAGCACGAACACGTGCTCGCCAGCGATGCCGCGGAAGCTGCCGCATTGCCACTCCGGGCGGTCGCCCTTGCCGTGCAGGGCGATCACGATCGGCCGCGGGGTGGTCGCGCCGAGCGGCACCGACACCGACGCCGGGCCAAAGCCGTCGACGGGGATTTGTTCGAGCCAGCTCGACGCCTCGAGCGGCGGGAGGGTGCGCGAGGCGGGAGCAGCGGAGGCATCGGGCGCCGGACGGTGGGCTCCGCCGCTCGGCGGCGCGTCGCAGCGGCACCCGGTGGCGAGCGCCAAGGCCGCGAAACCGGGCAGGAAGCCGCCGAGCCCAGCCAGCTTGCGAACACGTGACACCGTCCGGAAACTTACATCAAACACCGGCTCCCGACAGGCGCTCCTGCTTGGGGCGCGGGATTGCCTGCCGCGGCCAAGCCCAGAGACCGTGTTATCCTCACAATCCGATGTCGCCTCTCGAAGGGATCTGGGCCGAGGCGGCCGACGACCACACGCTATTTCTGGTCGCGGGCTTGATCGTCACCACGCTGGTCGTGCGCGCGGCCGGAGCCGATCGCCGCCGCTTGTTCGGCATCGCCGTCTTGACCGGTTTCCATTTGGCGCTGCTGCCGGTCGTCGGCTTCTTGCGCGCGCGCGGATCGAACGCCTACGCAGACATCCGCTTGCCGAGCCTCATGTTCGCGGGCCTGGCCGCCGTGAGCATGGCGGGGCTCTTGCTGTTCCGCGTGGTGCTGCCGCGGCTGCGCGTCCACCTGCCCAAGATCTTGCAGGACGTGGTGGTCGGGGTCGTCAGCATCGTGGTGCTGATCGGCATCGCTTCGCGAGCGGGCTTCAACATCACCGGGCTGGTGGCGACATCGGCGGTGCTCACGGCCGTGATCGGTCTGGCCCTGCAAGACACGCTCGGCAACATCGTCGGTGGCCTCGCCGTGCAGACCGACGACTCGATCAACGTCGGCGATTGGATCCGGATCGGCGACCGGGACGGGCGCGTCACCGAGGTGCGCTGGCGCTACGCCGCGATCGAAACCCGCGACTGGGAGACCATCATCATCCCCAACAGTCAGCTCGTCAAAGAGCAGGTGACCATCCTGGGTCGGCGCGGCGAGCCGCGGCGGCTGCGGGTGTTGGCGCATTTCAACGTCGATTTTCGCTTTTACCCGAGCACCGTCATCTCGGTCGTAGAGACGGCGCTGCGATCATCGAGCATCGCGGGCATGGCCGACACGCCCGTCCCCGACTGCGTGTTCACCGAGGCTCAGGACAGCTACGCCCGCTACGCCGTGCGCTACTGGCTCACGGACATGGAGGCGGGGCCGCGGGTGAAGAGCGACGTCCTGACGCGGATCTACTTCGCGCTGCGGCGGGCGGGCATCCCCCTCAGCATGCCGGCGCAGGCGCTGTTCATCACGACGGAGACCCCCGACCGCAAGCACCTGAAATCGAAAGAGAGCCTGGCGCGGCGGCTCGACGCGATCGATCAGGTCGAGATCCTGCGCTCGCTCTCGGAAGAGGAGCGCCTGCAGCTCAGCCAGGCCCTCAAGTATTCGCCGTTCATGGCGGGCGAGACGCTGTTCCAGCAGGGCGAGCACGGGTCGTGCTTGTTCTTGCTGGTCTCGGGGCACGTGGCCGTGCGCGTCACCTCGAACGTCGGAGCGCGCGAGCTCGCCCGGCTGGGCCCCGGCAGTTTTTTCGGCGAAATGAGCCTGCTGACGGGTGAGCAGCGCACGGCCACCGTCGTCGCCGTCGACGACGTGGAGTGTTATCGCCTCGAGAAGGAAGCCTTCCACAGCGTGCTCGAGCGCCGGCCCGAGGTGGCCGATCTTCTGGCGGAGACGCTCGCCAAGCGCCGCATGGAGCTCGAAGCCGCCCAGGATCACCTCGATTTCGAGACCCAGCGGGTGCGGCTCAACGCCGACAAGCTCGACCTTCTGGCGCGGATCCGCGGTTTTTTCGGGATGAAGGACGGCGCCCGACCGCTCAGCTGACTCGGGCGCCGCCGCTCCGGCCAAGCGGCGGGAGGGGTGCTAAGTTCTCGCCGCAGCCATGAGCTCCGAACCGCGCCCCCTCGCCGCCTTCCGCCCCGTCCCCAGAACCGGCGTGATCTACGTCACCGCCGAGGCCAGCGCGCGGGGGTTCACGCCGGAGGACCCGGACTGGTGCAACCTGGGCCAGGGCCAGCCAGAGACGGGCGCCCTGCCGGGCGCGCCCGATCGCATCGAGCAGGTGCACATCGACCCCGCCGATCAGGACTACTCGCCGGTGGCCGGGCTCTGGGAGCTGCGCGAGTCGGTGGCGGGCCTGTACAACGCCCTATTTCGCCGCGGGATGCCGTCTCGATACAGCGCCGAGAACGTGGCGATCGGCGGCGGCGGGCGCGTGTCGATCATGCGCGCGTGTGCGGCCATCGGCACGGTGCACATGGGACATTTCTTGCCCGACTACACCGCGTACGAAGAGCTGCTCGATGTCTTCCGGCGCTTCACGCCGATCCCGATCTTGCTCGATCCGGAGCGCGGCTACGACTTCAGCGTGCGGCAGCTGCGTCGCGAGCTGATGGGGCGCGGGCTCGGCGCGCTGCTGCTCTCGAACCCCGGCAATCCGACCGGCAAGCTGATCGCGGCGGAGGAGCTGCGGGCCTGGACGGGCCTGGCGCGCGAGTTCGACTGCACGCTCTTGATCGACGAGTTTTACTCACACTACGTGTGGAAGGGCGAACAGAGCATCGTGAGCGCCTGCGCCTACGTCGAGGACGTCGACCGCGACCCCATCGTGGTGTTCGACGGCTTGACGAAGAACTGGCGCTACCCCGGCTGGCGCGTGTGCTGGACCGTCGGCCCCAAGCAGGTCATCACCGCGCTCGGCAGCGCCGGCTCGTTCCTCGACGGAGGCCCCTCCCGCCCGATGCAGCGCGCCGCGATCGATCTCTTGGACGAGGCGAAGACGCGACAGGAGACGAACGCCATCCGCGAGGCCTTCGCCCCCAAGCGCCGCTTCATGCTCCAGGGGCTCAAGCGCCTCGGCGTCGAGTTCGACCTCGAGCCCGAAGGGACCTTTTACTGCTGGGGCAACCTGTGCCGGCTGCCGGAGCCGCTGCGCGACTCGGAGGCGTTCTTCCGTGCCGCGCTCGAGCGCAAGGTCATCACGGTGCCGGGGATCTTCTTCGACGTCGATCCCGGCAAGCGCCGCGGCGCCAGGCCCTCCCGCTTCCGCAACCACGTGCGCTTCTCGTTCGGACCGTCGCAGGAGACCCTGGAGAAGGCGCTCGGGCGTCTGGAGCAGATGATCGCGGGCGCGAAGTGAGCTTGCGCCTCGTGAAGTCCCCGCATCACCTGCAAAGAAACGCGACGTCGTCGATCCAGAGCTCGAAGGCCGAGCCCTGCGCATCGCCCGGGACCTGAAACCGCATGGCGAAGAGCGCCGACGGGGTGATGCGCGCGGCCTGTGGCTCGCCCCAGCCGGACTGCTTCAGGTCGCTCCATCGGAACGAGAACCGCTGCCAGGTCGCGTCGAGCTCGATGGAGCGCCCGAAGTTGTCGTAGCAGTCTTCCACGCACTTTCCGCCTTGCGGAAAAGTGTTGAGGTCGCCCACGTCGAAGCGAATGCTGCGGGGCCCGGCGGCTCGCCCGGCGAACGTCACCCCCGCGTAGCGGCTGGCGTCGTAGGGGATTTTGTTGCGCAGATCGAAGCCGATCCCCGCCCCCCAATCCTGGAACCCCTTGCCCCGCGTCGCCGCCGCGCGGCGGCTGGTCCGAAGCGGCGGGTCGAGCGCGGCCATCTCGAAATAGTCGGCGTCGGGAGCTGGGATCTGCTCGGCGCCGGCCGTCTTGTCGTTGAAGGCGTACCAGGTGCCGGCGCGCTCGCTCACGAACTCGATCGCAGGGTCGCCGTCCTCCATGTCGTCGATCAGCTCGCAGCGCGCGCCCTGCTCGCACGAGCCGCAGCGCAGCTCGATCGGGTCGGCTCCCCCGGCCCCGCCCAGACCCGAGCTCCCGCCCAGGTTTTGCTCGAGCGCGGCGCCTCCCAACAGATGCCGGTCGTCCCCACACCCGCCGAGCGCGGCCAGGGCGAAGAGCCCAGCGAACACTCGAGTCCGCGGCGGCGCCACGCCCGAAGCCCTCAACGCTCGCCCAAAAGCCCGCGCAGGCGCGCGGCGTGGCGGCTGCCGGGCTGGGCGGCGATGAGCTGTCGGGCGAGCAGGACGGCTTGCTCGCGCTGCCCGGTCTGCAGCAGCGCCTCGATCCTGAGCACGCT
>JAEZYZ010000426.1 GCA_023418705.1 Pseudomonadota bacterium
CGGCGCTCGTGGGTGGCAGCGGCGCTCGTGGGTGGCAGCGGCGCGCGTGGGTGGCAGCGGCGCTCGTGGGTGGCGGCGAGGATCTGGTGTGGGGGCGTGGAGGCGCTCGGTGCGGGAGGCGTGGCGCTCGGTGCGGGAAGCGTGGAGGCGCTCGGTGCGGGAGGCGTGGAGGCGCTGGAGGTCGGAGCGGGCGGGGAAGCGGGGGGGGGAGCGGGCGGTTTTCTCGAGGGGGAGGCGCTGGAAGGCTGAAGTCGGCGAGAAGGGCGGCCGTTATCCATATGGTGACCCTTTCGGAACCGAGCGCCGAGAAGCTCGTGGACCCGATGCTCCTGGAAGCACGTGTCGTCGATCCGATGCTGCCGATCTTGCGAGGCATCCAGCTCGACGACCTGGAGCGATCAGAGGACGTGATCTTCGGGCTGTTGCCGGATTACCGGCTCGGGTACGTCAATCCGGCGTGGGTACGCTTCGCCGATGCGAACGGGGCGCCGGACCTGGTCGGGCGCTTCTTGGGGCGATCGGTGCTCCTCGCCACTCCGGAAGCGCTGCGCAGCTACTACGCCGCAGCGTACTGGCGCGTGATTCGCCACAATAGCCCTTGGGAGTATACGTTTCAGTGTCCGTCGGCCACGCTGCAGCGGCTGTTTCGGATGTTGGTGTTGCCGCTGCCGAAAGGGGGCTTGCTGGTGACCAGCTCTCTGGTGTTCGAGGCGCCGCGCCACGACGGGGTCGAGGCATCGGAGGAGCGGATCGCGCGGGAGTACACCGACGATCACGGGCGGGTACTGCAGTGCAGCCATTGCCGGCGGCTGCGGCGCAGCGGTGAGGACGAGTGCTGGGACTTCGTGCCGCTGGCGGTGGAGCAGCCGCTGCCGGTTGCCAGCCACGGCCTGTGTTCGCCCTGCGCTTGCTTCTTGTATCCCACGCTGTCCGATCCGCCGCCGAGCTGAGCGCCGCCCGCCTCGAGGCTCGAGGCTCGAGGCTCGAGGCTCGAGGGCTCGAGCCTCGGGCCTCGCAGGGCGTGGCGGCGCGGCGCGTGAGCCGTGGCGGCGCGTGAGGCATGCGGCGTGGCGGCGCAGCAGCGTGGGGAGTCGCTGATCCAGAAAGCGCCCCAGCTTTCTGCCATCGCCAAGTTCGTGTTTCGGGTAAGTTCCGCAAATCGACTGGCGGCTCCGGGCACATGAAGGGGCCGGCAACGCTCGCCCGGCTCCGGGCATCCTCGACGCTCGCCCGGGCTCCGGGCACCCTCGACGGCGGTGTGATGCGAAAATTCTGGAATTGGTCCTGTGTTTCGGCGATGACGCTCGCCACCCTGCCCTGCGGCGCGCAAGCGTTCAGCGTCCGCCGGGTCTCCGACGACTCGGAGATCTTCAGCGGCACGCTCGGCGAGGAGCAGACCGACAGCGCCACGACGGCGTCCGTTCGGTTCGCGGATTTCAGCGCGGTGGACGAGCCGGGGGACTATTATCTGGACGTCCCGGGGGTCGGCCGGAGCGTCGCCTTTCGCATCGGGCCCGATGTCTACGACGGCGAGCTGGCGGCGGTGATGCTGGGCTTCTACGGCTGGCGTTCGGGCGTCGACCTCTCATTCGAGTACCACGGCACCAGCTTCGGCCATTCGGCGGGTCACCTGGACGATGCGTTGCTCGACTACGTGGACGATCAGGTCGGGGTGCGGCGGGACGGGGCGGGGGGTTGGTACGACGCGGGCGACTACGGCAAGTACCTGCCGACCGCCGCGGAGAGCGTCAACACCATGCTGGCGGCGTGGGAGCTGTTCGGAGACAAGCTCGAGCACCTCGAGCTGCCCTTCATCGCCGATCAGAACGACGCGCTGCCCGATTTCCTGGACGAGCTGAAGTTCGAGCTCGATTGGCTGCTCAAAATGGCCTACGCCGACGGCAGCGGGCGGGTGCACCACAAGATCAACTCGCCGCGGTTCCCCGGCTTCGTGCTGCCCGCCGACGACCCGACGACCCGATACTTCTCCAACTACAGCACGGCCGCGACCGCAGAGTTCGTGGCGACGATGGCGAAGGCCGCGCGCGCCTTCGCGCCGTACGATGACGCGACGGAGGGTTACTCGGCGACGCTGCTCGAAGCGGCGCGGCTGTCCTACGCCTACCTGGAAGACCATCCGGAGAACGTCCGCTACGACAACTCGGTGCTCGCGGCCGGCGAGTATCAGAAGGACGACACCGACGATCGCATCTGGGCCGCGGCCGAGCTCTGGGAGACGACCGGAGACGCCGACGTGCTCGCCGATTTCGAGCAGCGGATCGCCAACGTCCGGCGCTTCGTCCCAAACTTCGATTGGGACACGACGACCAATTTTGGGCTCATCACCTATGTCCTCTCGAAGCGGGAGGGGCGCGACACCGAGCTCGTCGCGCGCTTGGAGGAGGCGCTGCAGACGGTCTCGGAGCTGATCGCCTTCAATCACGGCCTCAGCGGCTACGGGCGCGCGCTCAACGTCTTTTACTGGGGGACCAACGGCGTCATCGCGCGAACGTGCCTGCTGCTGCACGCCGCCAACGCGCTCGAGCCGAACCCGCAGTACCTGGACATCTGCGCCGACCAGATCGGCTACTTGTACGGCAGAAACCAGTATGGCCGCTCCCAAGTGACCGGCGCCGGCATCGAGCCGCCGCTGTTCCCGCACCACCGCCCGTCAGGTGCCGACGACGTGGAGCTGCCCTACCCCGGTTTGCTGGTCGGTGGGGGGCAGCGACCGAACGACTGGCGCGACGAGGAGAGCAGCTTCAGCACGAACGAGGTGGCCATCAACTGGAACGCCGCGCTGGTGTTCGCCCTGGCCGGCTTCATTCAGGGAGAGGGCGCCTCCGCGTCCCTCGGGCGAGGTCCCGTGGCGCCCGAGGACTGCGGCGTCCGGGTCAATTCCGCGGGGTACGTCCCCGATCGCTCCAAGGTCGCCACCGTCCAGGTCGACTGCGAGCTGCCGGACACCTTCGAGTGCACCGCGGGCGACGCCACGCTGAGCGGCGATCAGAGCGGTCCGCCGAGCCTCATCGACGACCTCGACGACGGCGACGATCAGATCCTCGGCGCCGAGGGGCGCCAGGGTCGCTGGTTCGTGTTCGACGACGGCAGCGGCGGGACGCGCACCGACCTCGAGATCGGGCCCTCCGAGGGCAGCGACGGCAACGCGGTCTGCATCAGCGGCAGCGGCTTCGAGCTTTGGGGCGGCGGCGTCGGGTTCCCCTTGTCGGAGATGGGTTCGACCCGGGGCGCGTACGACGCCAACGCGTACACGGGGCTGACCTTCAAGGCGCGCGGATCGGCCACGCGCTTCCGCGTGATGATGGTGGACGAGTTCAGCGATCCCGCGGGCAACCGCTGCTCCGGGTGCAACGACCACTTTCAGTACTCGTTCGAGCCGAGCGCGGACTGGCAGACCTATTCGTTTACCTGGGGAGATCTCGCGCAGCTCGGGTTCGGAGACCAGCAGCCGCGGGTGTGCGCCGCCGGGCTGTACGCGATCCAGTTTCAGTGGCTCCGCGATACGGAGTTCGAGCTGTGTCTGGACGACATCGCGTTCACCACCCCTGCCGGCGCGACACCCGCACCTTCGGACACGCCGCCGGCCACCCTGCGCGCTGCCGGCGGCGGCTGCGGCTGCCGAACCGCTGAGGCACCGAACGGTCCGTACGCGGCGAGCCCGCTGCTCTTGCTGGGCCTCTTGGCGTGGCGCCGCCGGCGCGGCGGCTGACGCATGAACGGCCCCGCCGGGGCGCCGATCAGCTGCCGTATTTGACCGTGCAGCCGTAGGCCTCGGTCTCGGCGGGCTCGACCGCTTTGCCCGCGGCGACCGCCGAGAGCGCCTGCTCGACGTAGTTGACGAGCTTGCCGTCTTTCGGTGACTCGCCTTCGCCGTCGGGCGAGTTGTCGATGGCGCCGGCGTAGACCAGGACTCCTTTTGGATCGATCACGTACATGTGCGGCGTCCGCTCGGCGCCGTAGAGTTTACCGACCTGCCCCGACGGATCGAGCAGGATGGGGTGCGACAGCTTGAACTCGCGCTTGGCGTCCTGGTTGCGCTCCGCGCCCTCTCCCTGGCTGCCAGGTCGGTTCGAGTTGATGGCCACCCACACCACCCCCTGCTTTTGCTGGCGCTCCGCCAGATCCACCAAGCTGCCCTTGGTGTGCGACGCCTTCACGAACGGGCAGTCGGGGTTGAACCACTCGAGCACCACCGTCTTGCCGTGGTGCTCGGACAGCTTGAACGGCTTTCCGTCCAGGTCGGTCAGGCTGAAGTCCGGCGCGGGCTGGCCGAGCTTCGCTGGCTGCCCCTGCCCGGCGACGGCAGCCTCTGGTTTGGCTGGCGACGGCGCAGGGGCGGGCGCCTCTGCGACCGCCGGCTTCTCGGCGCCCGCCGCCGGCGCGGCCCGGGCGGTCTT
>JAEZYZ010000032.1 GCA_023418705.1 Pseudomonadota bacterium
CCCCCCGGGGGTGGGGCCGACCGAGCGCGGGTTGCAGCACCTCGCCGGCCGGCGGGTTCACCCCCCCGTGCGTGGGGACGACCTGCAATCGATTGGGTGCGGGTGGCGTGCTGTGCGGTTCACCCCCACGTGCGTGGGGACGACGCGTCAGCATCTCATGTAATCTGTGAGGCTGAACGGTTCACCCCCACGTGCGTGGGGACGACGATGCCGCGCTGAATCTGAACCTCGAAGTTCTGCGGTTCACCCCCACGTGCGTGGGGACGACGCCAGGTGGAAGATCCCAACCATGTTGGTCGCCGGGTTCACCCCCACGTGCGTGGGGACGACGTCGGACGCGCCGTGAGCTCGCCCCGGGACTCGCGGTTCACCCCCACGTGCGTGGGGACGACCCCGCGCGGGCGCATCTGCTCAGCCTGCATCACGGTTCACCCCCACGTGCGTGGGGACGACGTGACCCATGCGATCGGCTGGAATGCTGCCTACGGTTCACCCCCACGTGCGTGGGGACGACACTTCGAGATCACTCGAGAATTCGACACCGAGCGGGCCGAAGTGTCAACCGCAGATCTCCTGCCTGGATGTTCAGGAGTTCGGCTTCGCGATCAAGGTGAGCCCATCGATGTCAAGGACCTGCCGGCTCGTGTCGCCGTGGGTTTCGATGATGAAACCTTGCTCGTTGCGTGCCCGAGCAATAAGGACACAGCCACCCCGCGAGTTGCGGGAGCGGACCATGGCCCAGAGTTTTTCACGCACCCTAGAGGACAGGGTGCCGACGTAGACGCCCGCCTTCACCTCGAGCATCCATCGCGTGAGTTGCCCGCGCAGGCCCGGTTTTGCGTTCTCGAGGATAATGACGGTCAAAACGGCACCTCGTCGTCGTCGCCGACGGCCAACGGCAGTTCGATGTCGTCCTCGTAGGCGTCTCCCTGCTCGTACGACTCTTGTCGCTGCGCTTTGGCAAGCGACGGCAGCGTTTCGATGCCCTCAGCGAAGTTCCGGCCCCCGGCTGTGCGGCTGCCATCCGGGTTCCAGAGAGCACCGGGTTCATCCCCCATTCCCGCTTCGCTCTCGCCATCCATCGAACCGCGATGTTGCATGAGCCTCGCGGGTTCTGGTGTCAGCCCGAGCACTCGCTGCGTGTCCGGAACGATCCGAGCCATGAGACGGCTCTTCAGAAAAAGATCGCGACAAGAACGGCGCACCCGCCCTTCGAGCCCGCTGCTTGCGTTCTCCGCGACGGCGCGAAAGGCGGCCGGGATCGTCACGTCGACCTTGTACAGATCGGCGATATCGTAAACGAAGGAGAGGCTCTTCCCGGTGTGAATGAAGCCGAGCCCGGGACTGAACCCGGTAGCCACGATCGCGGCGTGGCAAAACCCATAGAGACAGGCGTTCGCCGCCGACAGGGCTCTGTTGATCGGCGTGGCGGCGTTCCAGTTGTTGCGGCGGTAGTCGCGCCCGCTCCAAGAAACGCCCGTTTCACGGGAGAGTTCGGCATACGCCTGCCGTACGCGCACTCCCTCTCGACCTCTGATTTGCTCGAGCGTCAGCTCTGCAGGCAGCTCATCCGAGAAGCGCAGCGTGTACATGCGACGCACCACAGCCATATGCTCGCTCGGCAGCGCCCAGGCGCGCGCCTGAGCTTCCAGGTGATGACTGCGCCGTGTTTCTCCCAGGCCCGCGGCGTAGAACCGTGCGAGGCCCTCGCCAGACCACACGATCGAGCAGCCGGACTCCGCCAGGGCGAGGACCGCAGCATGAGTGATGGTCGCGCCGGGACCGAGAATCAGAGCAGACAGCGCTGCGACGGGTACCGGAACCCGCTTCTCCCGGTCCCGTAACTCGATGGCATAGTCGACCCGCTCGATTCGAACCTTCTCCGTATAAAGAAACGTCCAGCCATCCGCGACCCGTGGCAACTGTGCAAGATCGTAAACAACTCGCTCCATGGATCCCACCCGCGAACGGTCAGCGTCTAATGGTGCCCGAACCGCGCCGAAGGATCAAGCCCAGCCACACCCGGGGCGGCTCGCGGGAAGCGAAAACGGGGGTCGATGCTCAGGGGGGAGCAATACTGAGCAGGCCGAAGCCGTAGGCCTTTGCTGGCCCGATGCCGTCCCTCAAGCAGCGCTTGAATCTTTCCGCATCGGTGATCCTGAGTCTGCCTTGGAACAGCACAGGCTGCAGGGTAATTCGGGCCTTGTCAGTTCCCTGTGGCCGGTAGCCATGGTTCTTGGATTCCTCCGTGATCACCAAACCGCTCCCGTCGTCGTCGCAGCAGAGAGCGAACCCCGCCTCGATGCCCTTGCGCCTCAGCCATGCCAGCCGTGCCGAGTCCCCGCGAAGCTCCACTCGCTGGCTCTTCCCGTCAATGGTGACGCGTTTGGTGGGGTTGGCCCTCAAGCGAAAGGAAAGTTCCCGCTCGGGAACGAGAGCAGACGACACATCGACCGCCTTCACGGCCGGATTCATCTCGCCCGTCTCCACCAGGTATCGCGGAGGAAGGTGCGTCCAATCTGGCGGCGTGTGGCTCTGAACGAGAAGCACGACGAGGCCTTTGCGCTCATCCACGTCGAGGCGATACAAAACGCCGTGAGCTCGTCGCGGCTCCTGGTCGGCTTCGGGGAACGCCTTCATGACGGTGCGGTGCAGATCGACCACGCTGGCCATATCTCGACGCACCTCACGCGAAAGGGGATTCAGCAGAAGTCGAGATAGTGTGAGTGTCATGAGCTCTTATCCTCATTCATCGGTAGGTGCTGAGCTGGTTCGAGAACCATACGGCGAACCCTCCTTGCCCTGTACATGCGCGCTCCGTGCTCGAAAGAGATCGGTACATCCAGCCGACTGTCACCGTCCTCGTCGTCGCCGCATTCGAGCAGCGCGACCAACGATTTGAGACCGCTAGGCCATTCGACAGATCTGAGCGCGCTGAGAGCATCGCTGGCCTGGAGACCTTCCCCGACGGCGACGGGCTCACCTGGAACATACGACTTTCTACCGAGGTATAGGGGCCACCGGGGTCGCCGTAGAGCGAGGTGAATCTGCTCGCAGAGCGCGCTGTCGCCCTCCAATGCGACCAAAAAGCGCGCGTCCGCGAGGTAATGACGGTAGGAAAGAACCGTCCCGGGCGTGCCGCCATCAGCCTTTGCAACCTCGAGCGCCGTCTGATAGTCGGTCATCACCAGGCCGGCTCGATCCACCCTGGTGTGCATGCGAAGGCTCGCGAGGTCGCTCAGGTCGGCGGTCCTTGGTCGCCCGAGCGCCGCGGCAACCAAACCGAGGATCCCGCTTTTCGAGGGTTCACGCTCCGTGTCGCGGATGCCGAACCGACTGCGGGTACCCCAGGACTGCATGGGGCCTGCGCATCTGAGTAGTACAGTAGCGCTCATGTTTCGAGAGCAACCAGGGCTGCTTCCGTCTGCTCGAGGAGCCTACTGAAGGCGACCGCACTGTCGCACAGGTCTGGCTTGGTCGTGGTCGTTCCGACGTACCTGACGTCGCTGTCGTCGAAGACGCTATCGAGCTTCGACGCGTACTGTTGGGCGGCCGCAATGGACTGCTCGACAAGGTCCGGCTTCCCAGGGTTGACCCGAATCGGGGCAGCGAATGCATTGACCAGAGAGCGTGGCGACCTTCTGACCTCGACCCGAACCCAGTCAGGAGGGTTTTGGGCGGCGAAGCTATTTTGCTTGCCCGTCGGGATCGCCTTGACCGCAGCCTTCAGGAAGCCCAACACCGCTGCCCGCGCGACGCCCCTCGTCCCACCAAGGTTGTCGACGAGTTGGTCCAGGTCGATCACGGCATACCGGTAAAAGCAGGCGCTGTTGAACTCCACAACGCCCATCATTCCGGCCCCCGTGTCTTCTTTCGGCTGGAGGTCGTCAACAGCGGTGTAGAAGTCCATCTCGAGATCCACGGCATGTGTCGATACGGCGTGAGCTACCTGGCATGCGGCGTCGACGTTCATCCGGGTATGCTCCGCGACCATTCGGCCGAAAAGAGCGATGTCCACGCCGCTACGCTCCCCCGATGCCATGACGTCCTTGAGCTTCTTCAGCACGTCCGACGGCACCTTGCCCGCGGCCTCTGCCTTCTTCTCTTTGGTGGATTTCCGTTTCTTGGCTTTTTGGGGTTCCTTTTCTTCTTCCTCGGTGGCTGCCGGTTCGTCGGAGCCGCCGAGCGCGTCCCAATGCTCGTGAAGTACGTCCGCCCAGGCCTTGAGCTCGCCGTCATCGACGAACAGGAGCACCGCAGTGTGCGATTCGTCCCACTTGAAGCCAACGGCTTCTAGCGCGCGCTTCACCCGTGGGGTCGCTTCGCTCCGCTCACGGCCTTTCTCCACGAGAAGGTCCGCCAGTCGGTCGTGGACGAGCTTGGTACGCACTCCGACTCTCCCCTCGACCGCCTCCACGAAAGCGGGAGACCTTCGAATCGAGCGCTTGAGACACTGGCTCGAAATACGGGCGCGCCGGAATCCACCGAACGTGCAGTCCTTCGGGCTGTTAGTGTCGTCGCGGTTCAGGTTGGATGGTGCAAAGTTTTGCAGAATGTGTACTTCAACTAGCATGATTTCTCCTAGGGTTGCATGTGGTGATTACTCGCCAGGTTCGTTGGAATCGGCTGCCCAGTACTCAGTCGCCCAACGGCGCTGCACATATCTGTCGGGAGCGGTCCAGGCTTTCAAGTCTCTCAGGAGTTGGTCCCAATTCACGCGGACTTCAGCAGCGGCTAGCTGGCGGATGGCGTGGCGCAGCAGTTTTGGAAGATCATGCGGATGTGCGTTGATCAGCGCCCGGAACCGCGCGTTCCGAGAGTCGGATTCCTTCAGTCGGCGGTAGGCGGCCCCAAACCCTTCTTGCGTAATCCCGGGATTCAGCGCGAAGAGCGAGGCCACGCAGAAGTACGGCCACGAGCGCGCCAAGCCGGCATCGGATTGCGGGACGAATGGCACTACATGGCGAAACGTTGCAGGTTCCGTTCCCGGAGGCTTGCCGGCTCCGCGGCGTAGCTCTGCCAGGGCTCCGCGGTCGTCGCCCTTCGCGAGTTGGAGCAGGTGCCGCACAAGGGGGGATAGCTCTCGTTGCTGCTTTTCTGTCATGCTGACGGCTCCATGGCTATGGTGTTGGATTCAATACCTTGGTCTTCTCGGGGCCGTGGAAGCTCGCGTCTCAGTTGCGAAGTTGCCAGAGCGAGAGCGCGATCACGCCGGTCCAAGCTGCCCTGAGAGAACTGTGCCGCTTGGTCGGCCAGCGCGCGGTGGGCGGCCTTGCGTGCCCCGTCGATCCAACGTGCTCGCGCATCGGGAGTGGGTTCGCGAACAAAGACGTGGAAGCCGTCCTCTACCCGGTCCCAGAAGCTCACACGCGATACCAGGCGATCATGGATCCTCGTGACCTCGGTGCGGTCGGGTTTCTTGGTGTCGGTCTCGAGCGAACAGTACGCAAGCTTACGGAGCGCGTTTTTGAGGGCTGTCCACGTCGCTTCGATATCTGAGAGAGCGGCCTCGAGCTCTGCAACGGCCTCCGGATCGTCCAGCAGGCGAATCGTAGCGGTCAGGTGCTCCCGACGCCATAGGAGCGGTTTCGCCTTGTCATTGGCCAGGCCGAAGCAGGCAAGGTTCACGATATCATTCTGCGACACCAGTTTGCTGCCATGACGGCTACGGCAGAAAGACACGGCCGCTGGGGGTTTTGATGACTTGTGATCGGGGACCGCAAAGAGCGCGGCGCTGTCGCGCCAGATGGCACGATCTGGGTCCAGGCGAACCGGCAGCTCGCCCTTCTCGTCGGATACACGGACGCTCGCGAATGGATTTTGATATCCGGTCTCGGGATCCAGCAGGGTACCTTGGGCGAAATACATCTCCGCGACGCTGGCCCCGTCGGAGCTAGGCAAGAGCCGCACGTGGCGCGCCTGCCAGGTGAGGTACTCGAGGTACCCAGTTGGGACCGCGGCCTTCGGGGGACGAGGAGTTGCTCGCTCCCACGTGGGACAGTCCTCAGCATCTGAGGAGAAGGGGACGTCGCCGCCCAGGCGCGCGAGATTCGCGCAGAGTGTTTTGAAGAGGGTAGGGCCCCAGACGAGGGTGCATACGGCACCAACGCAGGGTGCATGCGCCATGTACGGATGCTTCCCGAAGTTTCTGGACGTGGGCCCCTGGCCACCGCCGAGCCCCCAGGCCTGGGCAGTCACAAGGGCACGGGCCGCTGTGGCGGCGTCGAGACTTCTGCCCTCGAGCTCCGTGGTGTGGTCGAAGAGGGTTGCGTTGTTTCCGCTCGCCACCTCGAGAAGAAGCCGAATGACCGGCGCCGAGACCGGCGTCTCGCCCTTCACAGTCTCGAAGCCGGCGATCTGCATGAACGGATACTTCGGGTGGAAGAGGTCGAAGCGGTCTCCCCACTGCGCGAAGTAGGAGTCGATCTTCTTGGCATCGAACCGCTCGGACGACCAGAGACTCTTCCATTCGGCGGTGGTCGTCGGACCTCGGAGAACGCTGTGAATCAGGGCTAGGAGCAGGCGATAGATGGCGAACGTGGTAAGCGGTGACGCGTCGGCTAGTTCCCGCAGGGCGTGCGAGCGAACGAGCACGTCACGAAGGCCCATCGTGCGCGCCTCCCCCGTCGAAGTAACGACCGGAATCCACGGTTCTTTGATAAGGTCGAAACTGGGTTTGCTCATGCTTTCCCTTCCTGGCGGATGACTAGGCCGAGCTCGGGATCAAGTCTTAGGGTGAGGTCTCCAAGTTCGGAGAGACCGTTGGTGTCGAAGATGATCGGGTGAGTGTACCTGAGTAGCGCTGTTCGTCGCCACCCTGGTGGTGCACGATGTTCGGTCAGAGCATGCAATAGCGAGCGGTGTTGAATATTCAGCGAGCGCCCGACGATCCGGTGAGCCATCCAATGTGGGACTTCGTCGTTGCCGAAGGGTACTGGGGTAGAGTCGGTGGGCGAGAGCGTGGGGCCCGCTCCCAGGCACACCAGGGTTGCCGACGCCTCGATGTCCCGGGTCTTTGCGAGCACATCGACGTGCTTGTGGGGAGCTTCCTCGGGATCGTCGAGCACGTCGCGTAGTTCGTCAAGGAAGCTTTGCTCGATGTCAGGAGAGCCGGGTCGAGGCACGAGCTGCTTGGTTCCCTTTTTTTCGGCAACCTTAAGGGCGTGCTGGAGCTTGTCCGCTGACTCTAGCCAGCGAGCGACGAGTGGTTCGGGGAGCCCTTCGGGAAGTACGGAAAGGTCGCTCGGGGTTGGGTAGACGGCCTCCATGAGCGCATCGGATTCTTCGGGCACAGTCCATTGGCGACGTTGGTGGAGAGTCCACCAGGTTCTGAGCAGCACGTGCTCATCGTAGACGAAGGCCGATGCTCCAAAGTTCGGAGCGCTCAGCGAACCTCCGACGTGCAGGTGGAGTGTGGAAAGGCGGTGCTCTTCCCGCCGGCGGGCGTCGCGCTCCGGATGTCGATGGAGGCGCCCCGCGCGTTGAATCAGCAGGTCGATCGGGGCGAGCTCGGAGAACATGGCGTCGAAGTCGACATCGAGGCTCTGCTCGAGCACCTGGGTGGCGACTACGATCAGGCGCTGCGGTCGGGCTGCCCCTCTGGAGAGCAGGGCCAGGACATTCTGTTCACGCTGCAGGCGATCTTCGGTCGGAAAGCGCGCGTGAAAGAGGATTCGATCTGCTTCCGGCCAGCCGAGCTCACGAAGGGCGGCGAAGGCGCAT
This sequence comes from Pseudomonadota bacterium, assembly GCA_023418705.1. Classification (GTDB taxonomy): domain Bacteria; phylum Myxococcota_A; class Polyangia; order Polyangiales; family Polyangiaceae; genus JAEZYZ01. The sequence goes on from JAEZYZ010000032.1 coordinate 7,723, forward strand.
TGAGCGTCGCTAACGGTGTTGTGAATCCAGGCTGCGCAGCCGCCGTCTCGCACGGACGCGATGACGGCTTGCGCAATCGCGCGCGTGTCCCCCTCGATCCACTTGAGCTCGGTGCGCCGCGCGGTTTCGGGGGTTCGAGGGATCGGTCGATGCTCCGCTCGCGAGCCGACGGCGATGCAGCGCGGGTAGGGGACCGCGATAGGGCGCTCGAGCTCTTTTTGGGGTTCGGTATGCCAGCACCTCAGGAGCCTGGCTCGTTGCTCTGCAGGGAGGGTCGCCGAGAGCAGGATGACGCCAGAGCCCAACGTTCGGAGCCAGCAGAGGAGTCTCCCGAGGATGGGGGACATGAAGGCGTCGTAAGCGTGTACCTCGTCGACGATCAGAACTTTTCGTGCCAAGCCGAGCATGCGGAGGAAGAAGTGGCGACTGCGCAGTGCCGCCATCATGGCCTGGTCGACGGTGCCCACCGCGAAGGGGGACAGCAGGCCGCGCTTGCGGCCCAGAAACCAAGCATCGGCGAGGACCGATGCGTCGGTTCGAGCTTGCCCGTCCACGGCGCGCGTGCGCAGCGCGCGGTAGTCGGGGTTCAGGCTGCTGTTCGAGTGCAGGAGGTGGAGGTTGATCGTCTGGGCGGTGTAGCGATGCTCGAGGTACGCGCGCACCCGCTCGAACATCTGATTGCTCGTGGCCTGGGTGGGCAGACCAAAGTAGAAGCCCCCCAGGCCGAACCGGGCCATCATCGATTCGGCCGCGTAGATCGCGGCTTCGGTCTTTCCCCCGCCGGTTGGAGCCTCGACGATCAGCAACCCCGGACGGTCGAGCGCATTGACGGCGTCGATGACCGTCTGCTGCATCGGCAGGGGTGACCGGCCGGGGAAGAGCTCCGAGAAGGAGGGAGCGGTGGCCGGCGCTCGAACGCTACTCCAACCAAGGGAAGCGATGGCGCTTCGCGCCCGCTGTCGGGCGCCACGCAGATAGGCCGGGGAGGCTTGTTCTCCCGGGTGGTAGGGGAAATGATCGGCGTCGCTTCCGATCCAGTCCGCAACGACGGTCAAACCCGCCAGGGCCATGAGCCAACGTTCGGAAGGGGTGGTGCAGAGACGGGCGGGATCGGCTTTCAGTGCCGCGATGATGCGATCCAGCACCCCTTCGCGCGCGAGCTGCCACTCGGAACCCCCGTACTTGGCCTCTGCCAGCCGCTGACGCCCGTGGAATCGGCCGTGGTGTCCCGCGACAGCCGCAATGGCGAGAAGGGCTGCGTCGTCATGGGCGCCTCGGCGTTCGAGAAGATCGGGTCCTATCGCGGCTGTCGACTGAGCGTGGTCGGTGACCGCTCGATCGGGGAAGGTTGCTCCGGCATCCACCAGGCATTTGCGAAGGGGCTCGACCTTGCTCGCGAAGCCCGGCGTGAGCTTGCCCAGGTCGTGACAAGCGACCACGAGAGCGAGCTCAGCGGGACCGATCGGCACGCCAGGCGCGAGTTCCAACAGATCGGCTGCGAGCGCTCGAGGCAGACCCGTCTCGAGCAACTCCATCGCGACCGCCGCGACGTCGAGCATGTGGAGCTCCGCCGGATGCGGATCCGGCGAAACGCTCGGGTCCGCCTTTCCCCAAAGGAGACTGGAAGGGAGCGATGCCGTCATCGCCTGCGGACCTTCATCCAGGCACCCGGGCCCTCGGCGATCGGGAACCCGAAGTCGATGTTCGGCAGGCCATCAGAGCCTTCCAGCGCGGAGTGAGGACAGAAATCTCCCGCCGTCGCGTTCGCGACAAGTAACAACGGTTCACCCCCACGCCGCGCGGGAAGGCCCGTGACGGTACCTAATTCACCTAGGGCGTGCGAGGTCGACCCAGGCCCAGATTCGGAAGCCTCCGCCTCACCGATGGGAGCAGCCGGTTGGCGATGCTGTTGATGGAAATTTCTAGTGAAAACAACACGATGCACTTTGCAGACATGGCTTGCTCCGGTTCTTGTTGAAGTTGTTTCTTGTAGAGGCGCCATGTTCATCATCCCTGAGCCTTCGTCAAGTCCCTTCGCTGCTTCGCCCTCGACCATGCCCCGTTGGGAATTAACAGGAGCGGGTCACATGGCCCGTCCTCGAGATCGGGTGCATCCACGACGACGTGAGCGGCCAACACAACGGCATCGTTTGCCATCGACACACGACGACGGCATCGTGAACCCTCGACGAGACCATGGAAGCGATGCGGCCGAGAATCGACGAATTGGGTAAACACCCCGTCATCGCCGGCACGGACATCAAGGTCAGCCAGATCGCCAGCGAGGTCGAGCATCTCGGCATGTCGCCGGACGAGGTCGTCGACGCACACCCGCACCTCACGCTTGCCGACGTGCACGCCGCGCTCGCCTACTACTTCGATCACCTCGACGATATCCGCTCGGAGTGGCTGGAAGCGCGAGCGCTGGTCGCAGAGGTTCGTAGGCGCTATCCGGGGCGCCTGGTTGGCAGAGGGCGCTGATCGCGCGCGATGCGGCTTGGGGGATCGGCGCTCTCGCTCCCGCTCCCACGCCACCAACCTCCCCAGCGCCTCGAACAACCGCTCCCGCCTAGCCATCTTGGACGACCTCCACGATGCCGCCGCCGATGGTGAAGTGGATGAAGGTGCCGAGGACGGTGCCGCCGGCCATTTGGAGGGCGGCGGCGTAGGTGAGGAGCTGGGGCGCGTTGTCGAGGGCGCGCTGGGGCCAGTGCTCGGCGCGGCCGGGGAAGCTTTTGTGATCGATGACGACGAAGCCCTGCGGGGTCTCGAGCAGGAGGTCGATGCTGCCGGCGATGCGGCGCGCGCCGCAGGGGGAGGCGATGCGGGCGGAGACGGGGACCTCGCGGCGCCAGACGGCGGCGGGCCAGCGGGCGTCGACGAAGCTGCGCAGGGCGTCGCTGGCGCCGATGAGGTGCTCGGGTTGGAAGGACTGCTGCAAGGCTGCCGCGGTGAGCAGGCGGGCGGCGATCGCGAGGCGATCGGTGGGGTCGAGGCCGGCGTGGTCGGCGGCGAGGAAGGCGTGCAGGAGGTTGCCGACGTCGTCCCAGCTCTTGCCGGTGACGCGGGTGAAGGGCAGGCGCCTGGTGAAGCGCTGGACGGTCAGGACGCGGGCGCGCGCCAGCTCGATCTGCGCGCTGGCGGCGGAAGAGGGGGCGATGGCGTACGAGAGGAGCTCGGCACAGGGCCTGGGGGTCTTGGCAAACCAGCAGCGGAGGTCGTCAGCGGCGGAGCCGCCGTGGGGTGCAGGGTCTTCGGCGTCATCGGGGCGGAGGTGCCAGGCGCGCACGGGGATCGACGCGCGCTGGTCGTCGGGGCCTCGGACGCCCAGGGTGGGCGCGGGCGCGTCCGGCGCTGGCGGGGTGAGGAGCGGACCCCGCGCGTCCCTGAGCTCGTCGAGCCACGCGAGGGAGGGGCCCCTCTTGAGCAGCGGGGCGGCGAGGATCAGATGATCACGGGCGCGGGTGAAGCCGACGTAGAGCAGGCGCACGCGCTCGCGGGCGTCGCGCTCGGCGACGGCCTTGCCGGTGGGTGATTGAGCGGCGCGATCGCCGAGCGGCGTCTTCGTGCGCCGGTCGCCGAAGGGCCAGGGCCAATAGCGGATCCAGCGGCCGGCGAGGGGATCGGCGGCGTCGAAGCGCGCCGGATCACCCTCGGGGGCGACCTCGAACGCGTCGCGCTTGCGGGGGCGGTCGAGGCTGGCGAGGATGACGACGGGCCACTCGAGGCCCTTGGCGCGGTGGTAGGTCGAGATGACCACGGCGCCGCGTCCGCCGCCGACGTGCTGTTCGTCGGTGGCGCGCTCTTCGTCCCGCTGGCGCATGGGCTGCCGCGTCTCTTCGAAGTACCCGAGCAGGCCGGCGATGGAAGCGGCCGCGCGCTGGTAGCGGCAGCGCTCCTCGTACGCGGCGGCGAGCGCGCGCAGGGCCTCGAGGTTGGACAGGCGCTGCGCCGGATCGGGCCAGCGCACGGCCAGCGCCGGCAGGTCGAAGGCTGCCAGCACGCGGTCGAGCGTCTCGGCGGGGGAGAGCAGGGGCAGCTCTTCCCGCACGGCTTGCAGCTTGCCTTGCCACACCGAGGCGGCGTCCTCTGCGTGCGGGGCCCCGTTCGGCTCCGAGCGCGCCCGCCGGGCACGGATCTGCGCGTCGAGCCAGGCGTGGCAGCTCTGGCCGTCGAAGCCGGTGAGGGCGTCGATTTCGGCCAGGGCGAGGGTGTCCCGGGCGTCGACCAGGGCGCGCAGCACGGCCGTGACCAGGCTGCCCTCCGGTGTGCTGAGCAGGCCGACGCGCGGCAGGACCGTGGCGACGCCGCGCGCGTGCAGCTCTGCGGAGATGCGCGCCGCCTCGGCGTTGGAGGCGACGAGGATCGCGAGGTCGTCGGCGCGCAGGGGGCGCACCTGCTGGGTGTTGCGATCGAGCACCGGCGTGCTGGCGGGCTCGCGGAGCAGGCGGGCCACTCCCGCGGCCAGCGCGGCGTCCGGCGGTCCTTCGAGCCAGAGCCAGCCGACGGGCGCGAGGTCCCGGAGCTCGGCGGGCGCGTCGCGCTGGGGCGTCGACCGCACCTCCTCTGGGGTGTAGCCGTGCTCGGCGAAGGCGGCGGAGAACAGGGTCGAGCAGAGCGCGACCAGCTCCGGGCGCGAGCGGTAGTTGAAGGGGAGGAACTCTCGCTCGCCCCCGTTCTGCTCGGCCCAGCGGGTCACCGCCTCCATCAGGGCAGGGTCGGCGCCGGCGTACTCGAAGATGCACTGCTTGCGATCGCCGACCCAGACCGAGCGCCGACATAGCGCGTGCAAGCGGGTGAACAGGGCGAGCTGGATGGGGCTGGTGTCCTGGAACTCGTCGACGACCAGCAGGCGCAGCCGCCCGGCGAGCTCGTCGGCGACGTCGGGGAGGGCCACCAGGTCGAGCGCGCGATCGATCATGTCGACGTAGTCGAGCAAGCCGCGCTCGGCCTTCCAGCGCGCGTAGGCGACCAGCCCCACCCGCGCCGCTTCGAAGGCGAGCTCGGTCAGCTCGCGGAGCTGCTGGTGAAAGCGGGGATGGCGCTCGTAGGCCAAGGCGGCCGCGTGCACGGGCTGGATCAGCTCGAGCGCGCGCTTGCCGGGCTTGAGCTTGGCGACCCGCGCCCAGTCGCTCCACACCAGGCGCGAGCGGCCGAGGTCGGTCGCGGCCGCTTCGAGGCGCGCGAGCACCTCTTGCGTGTTCTTCTGACCATCGTTCAGGCGGCGGATGCCAGCGACGGCGGTCTCGAGGGCGGCGGCCAGGGAGGCCTCGAGCGCGCGCCCGTCCGCGGCGGGCGAAGGCAAGAGCGCGAGCAGACCGTCGATCGAGCGCCGGCCCATCTCCGGCAAGCGATCGGGAGCGATCCGGTTGCCGCGGGCGAGGGTCATGATGTCGTCGACGGGGGTGATCCAGTCGGCCCGGCTGGTGCGGCCGTCCCAGGTGAGCCGAAGCTCGACGGCGAGCGCTCCGAGGCGCGCGCGCAGGTCGGGAGCGAGCTCGCTCTCCAGGGTCGCCTGGAGCAGCCGGCGGCCTTCATTCCCGGGGATGACGTCCACCGCCGGCGAGAGCCCGGCGTCCAGCGCAAACTCCTGGAGCAGCCGCAGGCCGATGGCGTGCACCGTCCCGAGGTAGGCGAGCGGGAGCTGCTGGGCGCGCTCGAAGGCGCCGCTGCCGGTCAGGACGCGGCGGATGCGCGCCTCGAGCTCCGCCTGGGCCTTGGTCGTGTAGGTGACGCCGACCAGCCCCTCCAGATCGATGCCAGCGGCATTGCCTGGAGCGAGCGCGCGCGTGACCTCTTCGGTCAGGCGGTAGGTCTTCCCGCTGCCCGCGCTGGCGCCGACGAGCCGCAGCCCGGCCGCCGTTTGGAGCGAGCTGGCAGGCGGGCTCACGCCAGCACCTCCCAGCGTTTGCCGCAGACGGCGTCGAAGCGACAGTATTCGCAGGCCGCCTCCGCGTTCCGGGCGAAGTGGCCGCCGAAGGCGCCTTGGGGCACGCCCAGGGCGTCGAGGAGCGGCGGCGATTCGGCCAGCCCGACCACGGGCAGCCGCCCGGACGTGACGGTGGCTTCGGCCCGATCGACGCTGCGCTCGACGCGCCCCCAGCAGTCTTGCAAGGACGGCCCGTCGATGACCTCCCGGTTGGGCAGGACCGCCGAGGGCAACCCCAAGAGCTTGGCCTGCTTCAGCGAGAAGTAGCTCGCTTCGGCGAGCGTGGCCTTGCCCGCCGCTCGCGAGTGGGCGAAGGCGTACGCGGCGAGCTGGAGGGCTTGCCCGGAGCGGAGCTGCTCGCGATAGCTCGAGATCCCCCACTTCATGTCGATGATGGCCTCGACGCCGGCTGGAGACGCCACCAAAAGATCGATCGCGCCGACCAGCTTGCCGCCGCGCCAGGACAGCTCGACCCGCTGCTCGACGGCCACGACGCGCAGGCTCGACGCGCGCAGCGCGCCGCTCAAGTCGACCACGGCAGAGAGCAGCTGTCGTTTGAGCTGGCTCCTCTCGAACCCCATGCCGGCGCGCAGCAGCAGCGCGCCTTCGCGTCGAAACAAAAGCTCCAGGAGCTGCTCCGCGCGCAGCTCGAGCGCCGCGTCGTCGAGCGCGAACGCGCCTTCGCCGTGGAGCAGCTCGACCAGCCGGTGGCCGAGGCTGCCGCTCAGGCGGACCAAGGGGGGCAGGGCGTGACCCCCGGGACGCAGGCCGGCGGCGTAGTCGAGCGCCCAGCTCAGCGGGCAGCCGAGCAGGGCCGTCAGGCTGCGGGGCGACCACTGCGTCGGGGTGGTGATCGTGTCGGGAGCGACGCGCCACTCGATCTCCGATCCGGGCAGCGCGGCTGGCGCCGCGGCCTCGATCGGCACGGGTTCGAACAGGGCGGGGCCGTCCGGCGCCCGCAGCAGGTCCTGGGGGGACAACGTGATCTTGGTGATCTCGCGATCGCTCCAGCGCGCTCGGGTCACGATTTCGTCCCAGAGCGGGTGCTCCGCGTCGGTCTGGCCCGCGCTGACACGCGGGATGACCAGGATGAGCCGCCGCCGCGCCGCGCCGACGGCGCGCCGCCAGCCGCGGGCGCGCTCGGCGAGGAGGGCAGCTGGGTCGGGGAAGCTGATGCCGGCGCGCTGCAGCGCCGCGAGCTCTCGCTGGCGCCAGCAGCTCGACGCCGACCTGGGTTCCCGATCGACGAAGGGCCACCAGACCACCGTGTCGCGCGGGACCAGCAGCGCCGCGGGGGCGCTGACGTGGTCGATGCGCCCGGCGCGCTCTGGCAGCACGGGGAAGCTCTGCGCTGACACCGCCTGCTCCGCCAGGCGCCGGGTCTCGACTTGAGAGAACCGGGCGCGCGGATCGTGCTCGACGGCGGAGCGCAAGGTGGCACAGCCCTGCGCCGCCGCGAGCAGGGCGTCATCCGCGGCGACGGCGATGCGCGACAGCGCCCAGGCCCGCACGCGCTCGATCAGCGCCAGCAGGTCGGGCTTCGAGATCCCGCCCACCGGATCGGCCCCGGGCCGCTCGAACCACTCGGCGACGCTGTCGAGCAGCTTGGACCGGCGCTCGGCGTCGTCGACGCGCTCCGCGATCGTGGCCTTCGCGGCTTCCCATGGCGGGCCGCCGATGCCGGGCGCCTCCGCGAGGGCGCGGGCGAGCCGCTGACCGGTGGCTCCCCGGAAGGGACCGACCGGCAGCGTGAGCAGCTCGAGCACGCGGTAGGGGTCCTTGGGTTCGAACGCGAGCTCCAGCGCCAGCGGCAGCACCTGCAACGCCGACCTCCAGGGGCTGCTCGCGCGGACGCCCTGGGTGGCCAGCCCCTGAGCGGCCAGCGCGTGGTCGAGCGCGTCGGCGTCGTGCTGTCGAATCACCGCCAGCGTGTCCGACGGCATCCGAGCGAGCAGCGCGGCCGTCGCGCGGGCCGCTTCCCAGGTCGTCTCGGCCCTCAGCACCACGACCGATCCGTCCGCGTCGAGCGGCGCGGCGTCGCTCGGGCCGGCGCGTCGCAGGGCGGCTTGAAGGCGCCCGAGATCGCTGTTCGCCGGCGCCGCGGGCGCCGCGGGCTCCCAGCGGCCGACGCGGGTGCCGGCGCGCTCGAGCGCGGCGAAGATGGTGAGCCAGCGGCCGCCCCAGAGCGCCGGGGGCTCGAGCAGCGTCAGCTCGGCATAACAGCGCGCAGGGCGCGCGGTGATCGAGCGAGCCAGCGCGACCAGGCGATCGGCGAAGCCCGCTGGCAGCGGCGGATCCAGCGCTTCGAGCTCCGCCAGCGCCTGCAGGCGAGGTCCGCCGCCGGCGATCGCCTGGCCCTCCCAGCCCGCTTCGACCAGCGTGTCGCGCCAGTGCAGCAGGGTCTCGGCCGTGCCGAGCGCGTCGAGCGCGAACGAGCGCGCACAGAACCGCTGCTCGGGAGCCGCTGCAGCCATCCGGGCCGCCCAGATCGAGACGCGCAGCGCGTCGTCGGCGGGGGCAGCGCCCAGGCCGAGCCGCAGCTCCAGGTCGCGGAGCAGCTGACCGGGCCCGAACGTGGCGTGCCCGACGCTCCCGCGCCCAAGCGGCTTCTCCTCGGACGGCGCCAGGCTGGCGCCGCCGAGCTCGCGACCGGCAAGCACTCGCATCTCCCCTCCCTCTACGCCCTCCGGCTCTCAGCTCCCGTGAGACAAGCTGTTTCGAGCTCCGTCGATTTGCGGCTACGGACCTTGGTCGGGCCCGGGCCGTGATAGTTCGAGAGCGCTCGAGCGAGCTCCGAGCGCACGGCAGCGCGCAGCTCCGGGGGATCGAGCGCCTCCGCGGCCGCGCCCCAGGCGAGCACCCACCGCGACGCCTCCACCACCCCCGAGACCCGCGCTTGCACGATCACGGCGCCGTCGCCCTCTGCGATGAGCTTTTGATCGGGCACCAGCGGGTATTCCGCCGCTCGCCAGGCGACCTCCGCCTTCAGCCGCACCCGGACCGTCGTCAGATCACCGGACCACGCCTTCACCGCGTGCTTGAAGGCTTCGGAAGGGGGCGCGAGCGGGCGGTACGTCGAGCGCTCAGCCGTGAGCTCGACCCGCTCGATGCGCGCGATCTTATAGGTTCGCTCTTCCTGCTGCTCGACGCAATAACCTCGCAAATAAGGGTCGCCCCCCACCACATTCAGCAGCAGCGGCTCGACCTGCACCGATCGCGCCTTGCCGCCCCGCGATGCGGCGCGGTACTCCATCTGGACGCGACATTTTTGCGCCAGCGCCTGGTCGAGCTTGGCGACAACCTCGCGACGACCCGCGCCCGCCCGCGCGAGCGCCAGCCGCGGCCGCTGCTCTGGCGCGCGGAGCTTCGCGAGCAACGCATCCAGCTCGGCGACGACCCCGGTGCCCGCCAGGGGCTCGAGCTCCTGGCGAGCGAGCTGCAGCGCGACCACTTGTAGGGGCCTGAGCGTCAGCGGCGGCAGCTCTGCCCCGCCGAGCAGGCGGTGGCGCGCCTCCCCGTTGACCTTCTCGCTGGCGAGCGGCACCCCCGCCTCCCGCAACACTGTAAGGTCCCGATAAACCGTCGCTTTCGAGCTTTCGGTCAGCTCGACGAGCTGTGCGATCGACAGCCCTCGCTTCCGCTCCGCGATCGCGCGCACCAGCGTCCACTGCCGCACCAACCTCGATCGCGCCTCACTCACGACGCGCCTTTCCCAGCCCGCACGAAGTGTCCGCCCAGCATGACTCGCCACGCTAACGCGCTCTTGCCCTCATCATCAAGCAATAAAAGATCCGATCAAATGTACACTGCGCAGATGATAAGGCTGACGGTGTTGCGCTTTTGACGAGCCTTTGCGCGCGCGGGCGCGAAGCGACCACCTGATCGATCTCAGGTGAACCCAGTTTCCGAGCCGCCACTCACACCCGACTCACACCGCGGGGCCTTGGGTCTTCAGAGAACGAGAAGCGAATCGGTGGGGACACTTGAATTCGTCACGCCGGGATCACCTCGAAGCGCGCGCGTCTGTGATGGTGACGGCGCCGCCGCGTCGTGAACGGCGGGCACGCTGTCGAGCGCATCATCTCTTGCGCGGAGCGAGCGTCCCGGCAATATCGCGAGCGCCTGCGGGCTGAGGCGGGACCCGGCGGCGCGTCCGGGCGACTCCTCGGCGTAGCGCTTGGGCCGCCGCCGCGCACCCGCTCGCACGGCAGCTGGGGCTGGGTTAGGCTACTGAGATGGCCGGGCCCGCCAAGCGACGCGCGACGTATACGGATCTGCGCGCCGTCCCAGCGCACCTGGTCGCTGAGTTGATCGGTGGGGAGCTGCACACGCAGCCCCGTCCCGCCGCTCCGCACGCGCTGGCTGCGTCGATGCTCGGGATGATCATCGGCAACCCGTTCCACCGCGGCCAAGGCGGACCCGGTGGATGGATCATCCTTGATGAACCCGAGCTGCATCTCGGCGGTGACGTCTTGGTGCCCGACCTCGCAGGTTGGCGCCGCGAACGCATGCCGGAGCTCCCGGACGTGGCGGCCTTCGAGCTTGCCCCGGACTGGGTCTGTGAAGTGCTGTCTCTCTCTACGGAAGCTGTGGACCGTGCAGAGAAGCTGCCGATCTTCCAGCGCGAACAGGTTTCGCACGTGTGGTTGATCGACCCCAGCGTTCGTACGCTCGAGGCGTTCGCGCTCGACAGCGCGGGCTATCGCTTGCTCGGCACGTGGCGGGAGGACGCCCTGGTGCGGGTGCCGCCGTTCGAAGCCGTGCCGACGGAGCTGGGAGCGCTGTGGAGCAGGTGAGCGCCAGCCTTGTTCCGTCGGAGACGACGACGCGAAGGCCGACCTGCACACGGAGAGCGCAGCGAGAGGACGCAACAACCCGACCGCCCGATTCGGGTCGGCAACCCGTTCTGTCAAGCGCGGCACTCGCAGGTCGCCAAGCCAACGCCGCGAGACGCTGGGCGAAGCACAGAGGACCTCCCGGCGATCGGCGATGTACAATGCCCCCATGTGCATCATCTGCATCGACTTCGACCGTGGGGCCCTGCGACCAGCGGAAGCCCGACGCGCCCTCGGTGAAATGCGAACGACCCTCGACCCCGACCACGTGAAGGACATCGAGAAGAAGCTCGAGCAGGCGGAGAAGAAACCAACGACGCCGAGCAAGCCGTAAGAAGAGCGCGGGCCCGGGCAGGGGGTTCGGGCTTGCCGCCTCAAACCTTTCCGCCGTCCCAACCACCAAGCGTCCGTTCCCTAGAGACTCTGGGCTCGGCGACTATCGCCTGCTCGGCGCGTGGTGGAAGGACGCCCTGGTGTGCGGCCTTCCGTTCGAAGCCGTGTCCACCGGGCTGGGGGCGCTGTGGGGGAGGTGAGCGTTAGCGAGCAGGACGGGTCGGTCACCACCTTGGCTCTCGGCAGCGCTTCACCCACCGAACAGGCGACGGTTTCTTCGCGGTGACGCTCGTTGTCCCGAGCGGATGAGCGTCGCGCAGACCGGCATGGGTCCCAATTGAACGCTCAGGCATCCCCTTATAAATACGCATAGATTCGATCAGTTGCACGATGTGCCTTCCAAAGCTTTCGGAACAGCGCTCGCATTTCGTGCGCGACCGACCGCGCCACTCCGGCCGCGTACTCCCGGCCTTGCCGAAGAGGGAGTGCGTACGCTTCGTAGCTGTGTTCGCGTGCAGTTGCTTGTCCAACTGAAGCTGTTCGCCCGCGGCGCCAAGGAGGGTGGCCAGGATTGCGGCGAAGGTGAGCACCAAGAGCAATCGATCCCGGCGCTCCGGTGTACCGACCGTGCAGTAGTACAGACCGAAGCCGAAGCGGCGGTCCTTCTGATCTCGAAACGTGTGCTCGATGTCGAACCGCCGGGCGTACAACCTCACGATTGTGTCGGCGTCATCAGAGCGATTGGTCGCAAGGCACCAGGGCTCTTGCATGCCGGCGCTCTTGACGAAGACGACGCCCGGAACACCGACACAGCGCCGGGTAACCCGCGCGTCGTCGAGCTTGCGAGCGCGACCGTTTCCCGGCACGCGCGCCTCAGCGGCAAAGCCGGTACCATCAGGCGACTCCACCCAAATGCAGTCGCGGATGCGCACGACGTACTGAAGCCCAATCCTTCGATCAGCTGAAAGAGCGCCGTATTGCCGAAGCCGCGGTCCGCCAAAATGGTGACCTTGGTCGCGAGTGGAACCATGCTTCGCAACTGCCGCAGGCGCTGCTCCAGCTTGCTGCGTCGCCCGTTCAGCTTCTTCGTTGGGATGGAGCGCCACACCAGGGGCGTCGCTCGACCGTGATCGGCGATCATTGAGATTGCGAGCGTCGAATGGCCGTCGGGCGCGAACTCCGTCCAGTCAAGCGCCACGACGACTTCGGGACGGTGTACGACCAGGGCCGCAACGATGCATCGTTGAACCTCCGACACGTTCAGCTTGCCATTCGACAGCAGCCGATCCACCTGCTTTATCGAATGCTTCTCCGTCACGTCGCGCTGCCGAGCGGCAGCGCGTCCAATCGCGGCGATGCTGGCAGTATCCGCGTGCATCGCACCCACGATCGCATGCGCAAGAGACTCGACCTGCTTCGCATGCAGAGCATGCCCGGCGATCTCCTCGACGAACCTGTGCACATCCTGCGGCTGCAACGGTGGCTGTTTCATACCGCTGCGAACGCGTGGGGGAAGGATGGATTCCCGAACCGCCATTCCCTCGCACGGCCGCGCTGTCGAATTCGGCCGTTGAGCGCCGAAGTTCAAGTAAAGATCGAGGGGATCCCTGAGAATTGAACGAGCAGAGCCGCGAGCGAGCGTCGACCGCTGTCGCGTAAGTGGAGCGCCCGTCCCCGTCATCCATTGGCATCCACTCTCGGGGACGCCATCGCTGCCTCGGCGACTCTCCGCCTTCGGCACGACGATGAGTATCGAAAGCCAAACCGTTCGAATCAGCCCCGCGAACTCTTGACGCGGGGTGCAACGTAGGTCTAGCATCCGTACGCTCGGGCGCTGACAGGCAACGAAGAGGGAGGACGCAGTGTTACGAAACGTGGGAACCCGCCGTGGTGCAGCCTGTCTTTTGGTTTTGCTCCTTATTACCCTCGGGCTTGGGCGTTCTGGCCTCGCTCAGGGCGGGGACGTTCCTCGAATTCTGGGATTCGAGGCTGTTCAGGACTGGCATCTCGTTGCCGGAAGCGGAACGCCAACGATTGCCGTAGCGCTCTCCGAAGGTGCGTCCGCCATTGAGATTTCTGGAAATGACTGGCGGCGCATCCGAAGCATTGGTTTTGCCCCTGGTACCGTCGGTACCAGCCTTCGATTTGAAGCTGGGCTGCGGAGTGCTGCAGCTGGATGGGAGACGCTTGGCGTTGTTCTGGAGGTTCCGTCAGCCGCCATTTGGTATCAAGATCTCGGTAGTCACGGCCTTGCCGGCATGGCCGTCGGAAAGATCGAGACCTTCGAATATCCCATTCCAGAGAACGTCCGCTCTGCCCTGGCAAACGGAAGCGAGGTCTTCGTCAGCATCATCTTCAATGGCGGCCAGACCGTCGTGTTGGACAACCTCAACTTGGGGATGGCCGCCATTCCCTCCGACCCCCCTCCGCATGCGGCCAAGATGGCATACGGTGCTGCAAGAACAATAACTGCCTTGATGGGAGCGATTGCGTGGTTGCTTCGCAAAGTTGCGAGAAACCTGCCTTGCGCTGCGGCGCCAGAATAGAACCACGGAGCAGTGGGTCACAGACATATGAGGTCGACGTCGAACGAAGTGACGGTCGAGTGATCGCGAGTTTCTCTACATACTTTAGCCGAGATCGGATTAGGCTTTACTACGATGGTGAACTGTTGTTCGATACCGGCTGTGCAGCTGCTGGGACTGACTATTTTGGCAACGGGCTATTTCCGCTTTATGACAGCTCCGGTCAGTTTATGAGCTACGCTGGATGCTATATCTATAATGGTGAACCAGTATGTGATGCTGGATTCTTCTACCGTGGTACGGGTTCAAGAATTATCGTTGCGGTGGACGGAAACTGTGAGGGCGGAGGTGCCGGACTTCCGGATTGGTACGTTCAGTTGAAATGTCTTCCGCCGTGGTAAGAGTGTTGGTGATAGATGAACTCGTGCGCAGACTGCGTACATGGTTGTCGTGGATGAACGATTTGAGCCAGGGAACAGACCTGCGTTCGCGGGCTGCAGCGCTTTTCCTGGCGAGTGTTGTGGCGGCAAGTTGTGGTGGCTCGGTCGCCGGGGATTCGGCGCCCGACCCCTGCTTAGTTTCTCTTGAGGTTGCTTGTGCCAGAGCAGAGTGCCCAACAACGCTCAATGCGGAAATGAATCGCTATCAGAGCGAGTTGTGCACGCACGAACTTCAGCTGTTGGAGGTGGCCGTTGCCAGAGGGTGCGGGTTCGCTTGGTTGGCGCCACTAGCTTTGCCAAGGCGTCCGGAAGTGAGGGGGGCCTGGTTTCTGGGGGAGAGCGGAGCACTTGCTGGGATGTACACCGATGTTGACGCTGCGGGCTGTGCGCGGGGGGCAGTTGTCGTGGCAGGTCAGAGCGCGCCCTATAAGTGCACCGAACAGACGTTCGACCCTTGCGGGCTCTGTGGGTGGAGTGTCTGCGAATACGAGGCGTGCTTCCGTCAGGCACTCCTGTGTGCAGCAAATCCGAAGTGTGAGATGCTCTGGAGGTGCGCGGCAAACTCGGGATGTCGGGGAAGTGCGTGCCTTGAGGAACCTGGTTGCATCGATGTCGTCGGCGAGGGGGAGGGCACAGGGGCCGCACTTGTTGAGGCACTCGACCAAATGGAGGCGATGACAACATGTGCTGAGGTTTCCGGGTGCCCGAAGTGTTCGCGATCGCTGGCGCTCACGGGTGATTCATTGAATGGTCCTCCATGAATACGATTGAATTGTCCGAAGGAGAGTGGTATTCTGAGCCCGCGGGCTTGGTACCCGATGGGGGTCTCGGTCTGCGAAGGAAGGCTAAGGTTCCGGTCTCTTCCAATTGGGGAAGGCTTGCGACGGACAGATTATTTGGAGCGAATATACTATATAGGGTAATGGCGGCCGAGAAGAGGGGGGCGGTAGCTGGGCGAGTGCGAAAGGGAGTTTTTTTTTTGTAGCTTCAGTGTGCTCTCCCTCGCCCTGTGCACCGCCTGCGAGCGCGAGCACCGGCAACTGACGCCACGTGAAGGCTGCGAAACCCCCGAGGTAGTTGCGTGCCTGCAGAAGTACGCTTACGACAACCTCACCGGGATGGGTCGCGAGCGCGTGACCGAGCAGGCCCTTCGAGAGTGCCTCTCGGAGGACGCGTCCGTTCTGCGTCGGCAGAAGAGCTGTCTGCCGATGATATTGGGGCGGGATCCCACGGGGTTTGAGGTAATGGTTTGGGTGGATTGTGATTTTTTTGTGTACAACGAGAGCCGACGACATGAGTGCATTCCTGTCGTCGGCTACAACAGTGAGGGGCCCCTCTCTTGGCGTGCCTGTTGCGTTGCCGGTGGCTCGGCTTTGCATCGCGAAGGGTCAAGGCTCGTGGTTTGCGTTCCTTCGGAGTACGAAAGGAGCTACGTGGATCGATATGGCTTGAAGCGAGGCGCCTCGTGCCTGCACGCATGGCCCAGCGCCCTACGAGATAGCCGAGGGGAGTCGCCGTGATGCCCCTCAGTCATGCAACGTGTTCACCACTGCGACCCGCATCCGTCCCATTCGCGAACGGAATAAGGGAAGAAGCCCCCATAGCCGCGCCGCGGTGCTGAGCGCGGCGACAGCGGGCGAGGCGCCAAAGGTGGACAGTCTTTGAAACGCCCCTTCAGTCGTCCAGAGCAGCGACGAGGTAAGGCCCGACTCATGCCCCGTGAGCGAAGCGAGCGGGGCCGAGGGCCGATGGGCTCGGGGCGCCGAGGGCCCCGCCGAGCCGCGAGCAGCGCCGCGGCGCGGCGATCTACGGAGCAGCGACCAACATCTTCTCGCGATGCATCGCCGCCGCTTCCGCCCCCACGAGCACCGCCACAAGCTCCAGCGCGAACGCCAGCGCCGTCGCAGGCCCACGGCTCGTGATGATCTTGCCGTCGCGCACCACCGGTTCTGTCACCACCTTCGCGCTCGGCAACTCCTCACCCGGGTAACACGCCACCCTCTTTCCCGCGATCACCCCCGCCGCCTCCAGCGCGATCGGCGCCGCGCAAATCGCCGCCACCCATTTGTCCGCGGCCGCGTAGCGCCGCAGAAGCTCCAGCACCCGCGCATCCTCCCGCAGCCGGTCCGCCCCCGGCCCACCTCCGGGCAAAATCACCGCGTCGAACGCCTCCCCTTGCACCGCATCCAGCGTCGTGTCCGCCTCCACCACGATCTCGTGAGCCCCACGCACCGTCGTTCCCGACAGCCCCGCCAGCGTCACCGCCACCTCCGCGCGCCGCAAAACGTCGGCGACCGTCACCGCTTCGATCTCTTCGAACCCCTCCGCCAACAGGATCAGTGCCTTTGCCATGCTCGTCCTCCTCTCACTTCTTGCCGGGTTGCGGCGGTGCGCAGGTCAGCACCGACAGCTCCACGGCCTGTCCGCGCGCCGTCGCCGAGAGCAAGCGCCCGCCGCGCTGAAGCAGCGGATCGGTGCGCTCCAAGAGCGGCGCCACCTCCACCTTCGACGCGGGGGCGCCGCGCGCGTCGAGCGGGATCAGCCGCGCGCCGTCGCGGGGGGCGGCGACCGGGATCGCCACCGACACGGGGTCGGCCCTGCCCCCGAGCAGCACGGGGATGCCGACGCCGAAGCTGTCGTCTTCGATCTTGTGGTGCTCGACGGCGCCGTCGGGGGCCACGCGCGTGAGCGTCAGCGTCGCCAAATCGGCGCCGGGCACCGCGTCGCCTTCACGGTAGGCGAGCAGCGCCGCGCCATCGCTCGCGGTGAGCAGGTCGAACGCGAGCACTTGCCGCCCGGGCAGCACCGTCGGCTTGCCCGCCGCGCTGCCGTCGGCGGACAGCGGCGCGATCAGCAGCTCGCCGCCGCCGCCCATCACCAGCGGGCGCCGCTCCGCGCCGGCGGGCTCTTCTTCGCCGCGCCGGACCCACGCGGCCCAGTAGCCGCCGGGCCGCGCCGTCAGCCGCGGGGACTCCGCGGCGACCGTGCTGCTCCAGATCTTGAGCGGCTCGTGCTTGGCGTCGAGCCGGTTCGTCTCGACCCGCTGCGTGTACAGGACGTGCTTCTCCGTATGCGGGTCGAGCGCGGCGTACAGCACGACGCCGGTCTTGTCGGCGACCGCGATCGCATGGCCCGCGGCGCGCCCCTGCAGGATCTCGGCGCCCCAGCTCGCGCTGCCGTTGGGCTCGATGCGAGCGACGCGCAGGGTGCCGCCGGCGGCGTCGGTGTCCGGCACCAGCGCCAGGATGGCGGCCTCGCTGGCGGCGACGCGCGGCGGCTCGGCGTCGCCGTAGGTCCGGCCAAGGTCGGCGGTGACGCCCGATTTCGCGTCGGCGTCGATCAGGGCGACGACGGCGTGCTGCCCGTCGGGGAAGCGCTTGAGCGCGCCGATGGCGTAGCCGCCCGCGTGCGCTGCGGCCGAGCCGAGCTCCGTCGCGAAGGGCAGCGGCGGCGGCTCTTCGCCGTCGTCGGTCTCCGGCGCCCTCGGGTTGTCGCCGATCGTGAACGCCGCGCCTGCCAGCGCCGCGCGACAGCTCGGTGGCTTCGGCGCTGCGGACGCGCGCGCCGACGCCGCCGGTTGGTTCGTTTCCGTGTCCGAGCTCGAGGCAGCCGAGCGCTCGTTGCAGGCGACGCTGCTCGCGAGAGCGGCTGCTGAGAAGATCAAAACACGGCAGGAAGGCATGCCGACGCTCGGGCCGGCAGTCATAGGCCAATCGTGCGGCTCGAACAAGCCCGGCACACGGTCGCGATCCGCGCGCCGTGCATGCGATAAGATAGCCCTCACCGGCCCCATGACCGATCCTCGGGAGCTCACCAAGACCTACGAGCCGAACCTGCTGCTGCAGGCGGTGTTTCGCCGTTTTTTCGACGGCATCCAGATCGAGGAGGACTGGGCCGAGCAGGTGCGGCGTCTCTCGCAGCGCGGCACCGTCATCTACGTGCTCCGCAACCTCAACTGGCTCGACTTCTTCGCGCTCGATCACCTCACGAAGCGGCACGCGCTGCCGCGCATCCGCTTCGCCAACGATCTGCGCCTGTGGGTGCTGAACCCGATGGGCAAGGGCTGGCTCAACGCCATCTTGCCGCGCGCCGGGGTGACCGTCGCCGACGAGCTGCGCGACGCGATCCAACACAACGGGTCGGCGGCGTTGTTCTTGAAACGGCCGCCCGGGGTGCTCGATTGGGTCGCCGGCTCCCGCGGCGGGCGCGGGCGCAAGGAAGGTGACGAGCTGATCTACGCGCTGTTCGAGCTGCAGCGGGCGTCGGACAAACCCATCCTGCTGCTGCCGCAGCTCATCCTTTGGACGAAGCAGCCGGACACGCGCGGCACCCGCGCGCTCGACTTCGTGCTCGGCCCGCGGGAGTGGCCGAGCCCGGTGCGCACGATCGGCCAGTACCTGACCAACCACAAGCACGTCGCCCTCAAGAGCGGCGAGCCGCTCGATCTGCGCGAGTTTTTTGAGGGCTCTGCCGGGGTGCCGGACGAGGTCCAGGTGCGCCGGCTCACCTATGCGATCCTGCGCCGCCTGGAGCGCGAGCGGCGGAGCGTGACCGGTCCGGCGCGCAAGTCGCCCGAGCGCGTGCGCATGGAGCTGCTCCGGAGCCCCAAGCTAAGGAGCACGGTCGACGACCTGGCCGGGGGGCGGCCCGAGGATCGCTACGCGCTGGCGATGAAGGCGCTCGGCATGCTGCAGAAGCTGCAGGCGACGCCGGACATGGCGACCGTGCGGGCCATGGAAGCGGCCCTCGACCGCATGTTCAACCGCATCTACGCCGGCATCGAATACGACAAGCAGGACATCCAGCGGCTGCGGGAGGCGTGCCGCAACGGGACCCTGGTGCTCTTGCCGAGCCACAAGAGCCACGTCGACTACCTGGTCCTGTCCTACATCTTCAACCAGGAGAACCTGCCCCTGCCGTTCATCGCGGCGGGTGACAACCTCGACTTTTTCCCGATGGGCGGCGTGTTTCGGCGCGCCGGCGCGTTCTTCATCCGGCGCTCGTTCAAGGGAGATCGCCTCTACTCCGCGGTGGTGGACGCGTACATCCGCCGGCTCATGCGCGACGGGCACACGCTGGAGCTGTTTCTGGAAGGGGGCCGGAGCCGCACGGGCAAGCTGCTCGCGCCCAAGTTCGGGCTCTTGAGCATGGTCGTGGACGCCGCGCTCGCCGTGCCCCAGCAGGCCACGTCGTTCGCGCCGGTGAGCATCGGCTACGAGCGGGTGATCGAAGCCGCGAGCTACGAGCGAGAGCTGACCGGCCACGACAAGCAGAAGGAGGACGCGGCCGGCCTCTTGAAGTCGACCGGGGTTTTGCGCCACCGCTACGGCCGGCTCAACATGCAGGTTGGGACCATCGTCAGCTTGGCGGATCTGCGCCGGGAGCTCGGGCTGCCAGAGAGCGGGGCGCTCACGCCCGCCAAGCGCCGGGCGCTGGTGATCCGGCTCGGCAACCGCGTGATGGACGAGATCAACCGGGTCACCGCCGTGACCCCGGGCGCGCTGACGGCCCTGGCGCTCTTGAGCCACCGGCGCCGCGGCCTCAGCCACGCGGAGCTCATCGATCACTGCGAGAAGCTCTTGCGCGTGCTGCGCGACGAGCGGGCGCGCTGCGCGCCGAGCACGGTGACGCCGTCGGGCAGCCTGCGCCCCGACGCGATCCGCGAGGCGGTGCAGATGTTCGTCGACACGGAGCTGGTCGAGGCGCACGAGCCGGCCGAGCCCATCCCGAGCCGGCCGTCGCGGCGGCGGCGCGGCTACAGCGGCGCGCAGACCATCTACACCATCCCGGACGAGAAGCGGCTCGCGATCGATACGTCGAAGAACATGATCGTCCATTTCTTCGTGGAGCGCTCGCTGGTGGCCGCCGCGGTGGCGGCCGAGCCCTCGGCGCGGGCCCCCCCCCCCCGGCGGGGGTCCGCG
>JAEZYZ010000164.1 GCA_023418705.1 Pseudomonadota bacterium
GCGCCACGTGAGCGCCGCGATCCCGGCGAGAGGTGTGGGCGCGCGACGCGGGGCGGTGCTTACGCCGACCATCGCGGACGACGCTGTCCGGAGACTGGCAGCTTGGAGCTGCACCACCGCGAAGCGCACGCGCCGGGCGGCCCGCACACCGTGGACAACCTGGAGCTTCGCTGGCCTCCCCACAATTTGCTGGCGGCCGAGCAGGACTTTGGCCGAAGCCACATGGACCGCAAGCGCGGCAAGGCGCCGCCGAGCCTCGCTGCGCGGGAAGGAGCTGACCGCGCAAGAAGGAGCTGACCGCGCGGGCGGTGGCGCCAGATCTGACCCTGCAACGTGCCAACGCTCGGAAGCGACGGGATCCGTGCGCAATCCAAGCCCCTTGCGCGGCGGTGACGTCACGGGCTCAGTCGGCGATCGGCCGCATCGTCATCCCGCCCGTCTGGATCCCCTCGACCAGCGGCTTGAGCTGCAAGACGCCGCCGTCACACTTCCAGTCGAGCACCGTGCCCGGCTGATCCAAGCCGAGCATCGCCATCGATTCCTGGCCCGGCATCGGCACCTCTCGACCGCCCAGCGTGGCCTTGGTCGTCACCTGCAGCCCGTCGAGATCCGCGCTGGTCGTCTTCCATTTATTCGGGCCGGCGCTCTCGAACGTCGCCTTCGTCGTCCCTTTGAGCTCCACCGTGACGCGCATGGGCAACGCGCCAGCGTTCACCTCGAACACGTTCTTCACCCCGCCGGCGGATGTCGTGCACTCGTAACGCCCGCGCTCCCGCCCGGTGATCGTGCACACGAAGTGGCCGTGCTTTTCGACCACGCGCGCCCCCGGAGAGTTTTGCACCAGCGACTCGAGAAAGTGGCCGCCGTAGTCGTACTCCCAGCGTCCTTCCGGACAGCTGCCGCCAGCGGCAGCGGGTGAAGCCGCCGCGCCTGCTGCCGGCGCTGCCGCGCCTGCTGCCGGCGCCGGCGCTGCCGAAGCCCGCGCCGACGCTCCCGAGCCCGTCGCCGACGCGGCGGAGCTCGCAGACGGGGATCGCTCCTCGCGTTCGCAGCCCAGCGTGAACAGGGCCCCCACCACACTCAGACCCAGCGACCACCGCAGCGTGCTCATCAGGGACGCAGGTTATCCGGAAGGAGAGGGGCCGGGTAGTCTCCACATGACGATCGAGAGCGGGCCGCGGCGAACCGTGCATCGTGCATCAGAGCCCGATGCAGCTGCACTCTCGCTCGCCAATGCCGACATAGCCCGCGCTCAAGAACCCGTTCTGGAGACAGCAGTAGAAGCACGCCTCGCTGGGGGCGGAGTGAGCGAGGGCGCTGGCACACACCGAGCGATCCACGGTGCCCCGACAGGCGCATTGGCTCGACGCACCGCTCCCGCCAACCCAGCTGTAGCCGCTGAAGCCGGCCTCGCTGCAGCACGTGGCGCAGGGCTCCGAGGTCGACCCGCTCGCGTGCGCGGCGCACACCGTCTCTCGATCGTCTGGCGGGTTCGTGCCGCAGGTGCAGTGGTCGTCGTTGAGCGTGCTCGAGGCGCTGAAGCCCGCCGATTGGCAGCAGCTCGTGCACGCCTCGCTGATCTGCCCGCTGCCGTCGTCGGTGATGTGGAAGCAGCTTTCGATGTCGATGTGCTCCGGCGGGTCCAGCTGGCTCCAGTCGATCCCCGAGCCGTCCCCGCCGTCGCCCGAGCCGTCCCCGCCGTCGCCCGAATCGTCGCCGCACCCGCCGAGCGCCGCCGACCCACCGATTCCCAAAGCCATCAAGGTGACCCAGCGCATGGCCCGAGCATACGCCGGCCCGCCCGCGGTTCTTCCGCGGGGCGCACGCCGAGCCGCTGCTCGCGGCGGCCCGCGGGCTCGCTGGAGCTATCGGCGACGGTAGGGCTGCGGTGCGGTTTCAGCGCCCGCTTGGCAGCGACCTGACTTGCAACCCCCGAATCGAAGCAGTGTATCCGGCGTGTCGCCCGGAGTTTCTTGAATTTCTTGGAGGCGAGGATGGGATTCGAACCCACGTATGACGGTTTTGCAAACCGTTGCCTAACCGCTTGGCTACCTCGCCGAACTCGGTCTTGGGACGGGTGACGTGCCACGGTCCGGCGCCGAGATCAAGCGCGGTCGGCGGCGAGCGACCCGGTCGGGTGGCGCCAGCTAGGGGAGGGGGCTTTTGGCCGCTGGCTGGGGTACGGCGCTCGGCGAAGGGGGCCGCCGAGGCGTTCCGATGCCCTCGAGCTCGACGGAGCAGATAGGTGAGGGAGCTCGCGCGGGCGTGGGCCGAGCCCTGCAAGCGAGAGGGGCCGCTCGGCTCGGTGCCGCGGTTCGGAGCCCGGGCTTGCCAAGATCGTGGTCGCGGTGCTCGTGGACCTGGTCCCGGCGTGAGGCCGCTACTCCCCCGACGCGCCCTCCTCCAGGTCCTCAGCCAGGTAGCTCAGGATCACTTCGTCGAGTGATTTTTCGCTGACGTTGTCGCCGAAGATCGAGCGGCTCTCGGGGCTGAGGCTCTCGGAGAAGATGGCTGCGGGGCGGGAGACGGCGTAGCGCCCCGACCCGTGGCCAACGTCGCCGGAAGGTGGGGGCGGCGGCGCCGCCACGGGGACGGGACCCGAGCGGCGCAGATCGGCGGCCGCGCGGAGGGTCGCGGAGTCGGGATCGGCCAGCGCCTCGGCCGTCGCCGCCCGCGGGTGGCC
>JAEZYZ010000178.1 GCA_023418705.1 Pseudomonadota bacterium
CGTTGCGCCGCGCCTTTCAGGCGCGCGTCGACGGCTCACGCCCCGCCGGCGACCTTCGCGACGGCGCCGCGCCGCAGCTCGCGCTCCTCGTCGTCATCGACGACGGGGCTGCGTCCACCGGGGCCGGCGGCCAAGGCGTACGCTTCTTCGCCGTGCAGCGTCGCGTCGAGCCCTTCCTGTTCGACATCCTTGGCGACGCGCAGGCCCATCACGGCGTCGAGCACCTTGAGGAGCACCAAGCTCGCAATGCCGGCGTAGATGCCCGACGCGGCGACCGCGACGATCTGCTCGATGAAGAGCGGCACGTTGCCCGCGAGGAGGCCATCCTTGCCGGCCTCGTTCCAGGCCGTGGAGGCGAACACGCCGGTCAAGAGCGCGCCCGCGAGCCCGCCGATCCCATGCACACCGAACGCGTCCAGCGTGTCGTCGTACTTCAGGACGCCCTTGAGCTGAACGCCGGCGTAGCACACGCCGCCGGCGACCAGTCCGATCGCGACGCTCGCCATGGGGCTCACGAAGCCAGCGGCGGGCGTGATGGCGACGAGCCCGGCGACGAGCCCCGACGCTGCGCCGAGCGCGGTGGGCTTGCCGTGGCGGATCCACTCGACGGCCGCCCAGCTCACCGCGCCAAGCCCCGCGGCGACGTGCGTGTTCACGAGCGCCAGCGCCGCCAACCCATTCGCGCCCAGCGCCGACCCGGCGTTGAAGCCGAACCAGCCGAACCAAAGCAGGCCAGCGCCCAGCATGGTCATGGTGAGGTTGTGCGGCGGCGCCTTCCGATCCGGATACCCGAGGCGGCGTCCCAGCACGACCGCGATCACCAGCGCGCTCACCCCGGAAGACAGGTGCACCACGGTCCCGCCCGCGAAATCGAGCGCTCCCCGCTCGGCCAGCCACCCGCCGGGCCCCCATACCCAGTGACAGATAGGGCTATACACCAGCACCGACCAGAGCAGTGTGAACACCACATAGGTCGAGAACTTGAGGCGCTCGGCATAGGCCCCGGAGATCAGGGCCGGTGTGATGATGGCGAACATCATCTGGAACGCCATGAAGAGCAGATGCGGAATGGTCGTGCCTTCCCGCGGCGTGAGACCGACGCCCTCGAGCATCAGGTGATCGAGCCCGCCAACGATCCCACCCTGAGTGGGCGCGAACGCGAGCGAATAGCCGACGGTGATCCACGCCAGCGTCACGACACCCATGGCCATGAAACTGTGCATGTACGTTGACAGCACGTTCTTCGCGCGGACCATGCCGCCGTAGAACAGCGCCAGACCGGGCGTCATCAACATCACGAGCGCGACCGAAACCAGGATCCACGCCGTGTCACTTCCATTGACTTCGGACATCTTTGGGGCCTCCGAGAGAGGGAAGGCCTCAAGGTAAGCAGCTCCGGTTTCGCAGTTGTTTCGCGAGCGACGATTTTGTCGGAACGCCGACGACGAGTTCGTGATCTCCGTGGCCGATCGTTTCGAGATCGTTTCGCAGAGCGCGTCCATGTTTCAGACGAGTTTCCGGTTCGAAGTCAAGGCCGACGACGGTCAGCGGTCCCGAGCAGTGAGGATGCGCTGCCGCCAAACCGTCCGCGTCCTACGGGTTCATCGCGCCATGCTCGCCCAGCTCGTGCGGGGTGTTCCCGACGTGCAGGGCGTAGCGCGAAGGAGCTCGACTGATGTCCTCCTTGCTTTCGATGACGTTCAGAGTTCGCCAAGACGATCCGTCGCTCGACGACACTGAGTGGGCGCCGACCGAAGGCACCTCGCAGGACAAGAAGGGTACCGCACGCTGGTTCAGGGGCCGGTGTCTGGGGCTCCCCGCGTCCACAACGCCCGTGATCCGCCCAAGCTGTCGCCGGGTGCTCTCGCGGCCCCCGGCGGCCTGCCGGAGAAGATGGGGGACACCCCTATGGTCGGGGTTCAAGGGCGGGCTCGATACTTTTTGTGATCATTTGGCGCGGCGCCGGACACAAACTTCGAAGCGGCCGGTGGCATCAACGGCGGGGCGGCACCGAGCCTCGGGGCCCCTCTCGAGAGGAAAGGGACGGTTCATGCTTAGCACCGAGAAGGTTAGTTTCTGCGTGGTCTTGGCGATAGCGGGGTGCGGGTCGAGCCCGGATGTGGCATCGGGCGGCGGCGCGTTCGGGGGAAGCGGTCCCATTTCGGAGGGCGGCGTCGGCGCGGCCGGTTTTGGAGGAGGGCCCGCTGGCGGGATTCCGCTGCCGGTCGGGACGACCCAAGCGGAGGTGGCGCCGCCGCCAATCAGTGGCGGCACGTTGCGCGTGCTGGCTGATGGGCGCACGGCAGTGGCCGCAGATCCCGATCGCGAGCAGGTCTACGCCGTCGACCTCGTCGAGCAGCGGCTGCTGGCCACCATCGCCCTCGAGCCAGGTGACGAACCTGGGCGGCTTGCGGAAGACGCTGCTGGGCGCGTGCATGTCGCCTTGCGTGGGGGCGGCTCGATCGTGACCATCGATCCGCTCGGCGAGGGGCTGGTAGCGCGCCGCCCGGTGTGTGCCGCGCCGCGCGGGATCGCCTTCGACGCGGCGCTCGACGCCTTGCATGTCGCTTGCGACACCGGGGAGCTTGTGACCATCGGCACGGACGCTGCCGAACCGGCGCGCGTGCTTCAGCTCGGGCGCGACCTGCGCGACGTCCTGGTGGACGGCAGCCGCCTTCTGGTCAGTCGCTTCCGTTCGGCGGAGCTCTTGGCCATCGAGGGCGACA
The DNA here is from genome assembly GCA_023418705.1 of Pseudomonadota bacterium. GTDB lineage: Bacteria > Myxococcota_A > Polyangia > Polyangiales > Polyangiaceae > JAEZYZ01. Next base: position 2,727 of record JAEZYZ010000178.1, read on the forward strand.
GCATCCAAAACGTCGTCCGTCCCGGCGACGCCCTCGAGACGTCGATCGCGACCGGGGTGCTTCAGGCGTTCGAGCCCGCGGTGGCCTGGCGCACCATCGAGAACCCGAAAGGCGGCGCCTTGATGTTGCACCAGATGGGCCTGGTGGATCCCGTCTCCACCATCGAGCCTGGCGGGTACTCCGGCGGCTGCTTCGGCGACGGCATCGTGCGCACGACGGTGGCCCAAATCGGTGCGGACACCGGCGCGCGGCCTTCGCGCAGCATCCCCAACGTCTCGCTGGCGACCGATCTCGCGGTCTCGTCCGACGGGAACCTGTTGGCGCTGGCCGTTCCCGGCAACGCGCACATCGGCTCGAGCGGCGTCGTGGTGATCGGGACGCCGGAGGTCGATCAGCCTCAGACCGCCCCCTGCGACATGGTGCAGGCACCGGTGTTCGTTCCCGGCGAGGCCGTGAGCGTCGCCTTCGAGCCGTCGGGCGGCGTGGTCGTCCAGAGCCGGCAGCCCGCGCAGCTACAGGTGGTGCGGCAAGGCTTGATCGTGGCGACCATCCCCCTCAGCGACCTGGATCGCACCGACACTGGGCACGCGCTCTTCCATGCGGCGGCGAGCGGCGGCATCGCCTGCGCCTCCTGCCACCCCGAGGGCCGCGACGATCACCGCACCTGGAACTTCGAGACCATCGGGCCGCGCCGGACGCAGTCCCTTGGCGGCGGTCTCATGGCGACCGCTCCCTTTCACTGGGACGGAGATATGGTGGACTTCAGCACGCTGGTTCACGAGGTGTTCGTGAACCGCATGGGAGGGTTTCTCCCGAGCGACCTGCAGACGCGTCTGTTCTCCGAATGGCTCGACGAGCTGCCAGCTCCCAGCGTCGCGGCGAGCGTGGACGCGGCGGCGATCGCCCGCGGTGAGGCGCTGTTCCACGACCCGGAGGTGGCCTGCGCCACCTGTCATTCGGGTGAGAAGCTCACGAACAACCTGTGGGCGGACGTTGGAACGGGGGTCAACGCACAGGTGCCCACGTTGATCGGCATCGCCGCCCGCGCGCCCTACATGCACGACGGCTGCGCAGCCACGCTGCACGATCGCTTCGGTGATTGCGGCGGCGGTGACCGGCACGGCAAGACCAGTCACCTGACCCCCACGCAGATCGACGACTTGGTCGCCTACCTCGAGTCGCTCTGAACGCCGCCGCCAGCGGGCGGCACGCGCGTGCCGCCCGCGCCCACCCGCGTCACCGGGTTCGAGCCGAAGGCGTACGCCAGGAAGCGATAGTCGGGGACGTCGCAGACGATCAGGTCGGCGCGCTTGCCGGGCTCGAGGCTGCCGGTGGAGGCGCCGAGGCCGACGGCGTGCGCCGCGTTGATCGTGGCCGCCACCACGGCTTCGGCGACGCTCATGTGGAGCAGACGCGCCGCGAGCGCGAGGATCATCGGCATCGACAGCGTGAACGACGAGCCGGGGTTGAAGTCGGTGGCGAGGGCCACGGGCACGCCCGCCTCGATCAGCGATCGGGCCCGCGGCGTCTGCGCTTCATTCAGGTGAAAGGTGACGCCAGGCAACAGCACGGCGACCGGCGGGCGCTCGGATGCGGCGAGCACCGCAAGCGACGCGTCCGTCAACGCCTCCAGGTGTTCGGCAGAGATCGCGCCCAGCCGCGCCGCGAGCTCCGCGGCTCCCGAGGCCGTGAACTGCTCGGCGTGCAGCTTCAAACCGAAGCCGAGGCCCTTGGCATGGGTGAGCAAGCGTTCACTCTCCGCCAGGCTGAAGGCCTCCTGTTCGCAGAACACGTCCACGAACGCGGCCAGACCCTCGTCCCGCGCCTTCAGGTGCAAGCGTTCGCAAAGCTCGAGGTACGCCGATCGCTGGTCGGCGAACTCGGGCGGCACGACGTGCGCCGCGAGCAGCGTCGAGACGACGCGGATCGGCAGCCTCTTCGAGAGCGCTGCGATCACCCGCAAGAGCTCGATCTCGCCTGCTTCGTCGAGCCGATAGCCGGTCTTGATCTCGAGCGTGGTGGTGCCGTGGGCGATCGCCTGGCGGGCGCGCCGCTCGGCGCCCTCGACCAGCTCGGTGAAGCTCGCCGCGCGCGTCGCCCGCACCGTGCTCAAGATGCCGCCGCCGCGGCGCAAGAGCTCGAGGTAGGGGACCCCGCCCATGCGCGCCTCCCACTCCGACGCCCGGTGTCCAGCGAACACGAGGTGCGTGTGTGGATCGACGAAGCCGGGCAGCACCACGGCCCCGGTGGCGTCGATCACTCGAGCGGCGTCGAAACGTGGCTCGAGCGCGGCGCTGGGGCCCACGTCCACGATGGCGCCGTTCGCCACGGCGACGGCTCCGCCTTCGATCATTCCGAGCGCCGCCTGGTCGGCGCCGCGCGCCGGTGCGTGGGAAAACCCGGCGCAGGTGACGAGCTGGGCGGCGCGGGTGACGAGGAGATCGCAGCGCTGTACCATCGTGGATCAGGGAATGGAGACGCCCTTGGCCCGGGCGGTGTCCAGGGCGTCGGGGTAGCCCGCGAGAGCGTGTCGGGCGACGCCCACGCCCGGATCGACCGTCAGGACGCGTTCGAGCCGATCGGCTCGCTCCGACGTGCCGTCGGCGACGATGACCATGCCGGCGTGCAGGGCGTTGCCGATGCCGACGCCGCCGCCGTGGTGGAAGCTGACCCACGAAGCCCCCGCGGCGGTGTTCAGCGCGAAGTTCAGCAGCGGCCAGTCAGCGATCGCGTCGGAGCCGTCCAGCATGCCCTCCGTCTCGCGGTCGGGGGACGCGACCGAGCCGCAGTCGAGGTGGTCCCGGCCGATGACGATCGGCGCCTTCAAAGCGCCGCGCGCGACCAGCTCGTTCATGCGCGTGCCGAAGCGGGCCCGGTCGCCGTACCCGAGCCAGCAGATCCGTGCCGGCAAGCCCAGCTGCGGCACGCGCTGGGCGGCCAGCTGGACCCAGCGTCGCAGCCCGGCGTCGTCCGGAAAGCACTGGAGGAGCTCCTGATCGAGCGCGTGGATGTCAGCGGCGTCGCCGCTCAGGGCGGCCCAGCGGAACGGCCCCTGGCCGCGGCAGAACAGTGGGCGCACGTACGCGGGCACGAACCCGGGGTACAGGTACGCGCCGGCGGCGTCGCGCACCGGCACCCCGGCCCGCTCCGCCTGGGCCCGCAGGTTGTTGCCGTAGTCGAAGGCGACCGCGCCCTTCTGCTGCATGCTCAAGATGGCGGTCACGTGCCGCGCGATCGACGCGAGACTCTGCGCCTTGTACCCCGCCGGGTCACGGGTGCGCAGGCGGTCGAGCTCCTCCAGATCGCCTTCGGGGACGTAGCTCAACAAGTCGTGAGCTGGCGTCTGATCGGTCACCAGATCCGGGATGGCGCCGCGGGCGACCATCTGCGGGTAGACCGTCGCGGCGTTGCCCACGAGCCCGATACTGAGCGGCTGCGCGGCGCGGCGGCTCTCCTCCGCCCAGCGAAGCGCCTCGTCGAGCGAGTCCGTCATGCGATCGCAGTAGCCCTCTTCGACCTTGCGGCGAACGCGCTCGGGTCGAACCTCGACGTCGATGACCACCGCCTCGTTCAGGGTGGCGGCGAGCGGCTGCGCGCCGCTCATCCCCCCGAGCCCGGCGGTGAGCAGCAGCTTGCCCCGCAGGCTGTCGGCGCCGAAGTGGGTCTGGGCGGCGGACAGCAGCGTCTGATAGGTGCCCTGGAGGATGCCCTGGGTGCCGATGTAGATCCAAGACCCCGCCGTCATCTGGCCGTACATCGTGAGGCCGGCGCGATCGAGGGCCTCGAAACGCTCGGGCGTCGCCCAGCGGGGCACCAGGTTGGCGTTGGCGATGAGCACGCGCGGCGCCCCGGGGTGCGTGCGCGCCACGTAGGCGGCCTGGCCAGACTGCACACACAAGGTTTCGTCCGGCGCCAGGCGCTCGAGCGCGGCGACGAGCTTGTGATACTCGTGCCAGTTGCGCGCGGCGCGCCCGCTGCCGCCGTAGACGACCAGCCGCTGCCAGTCGACCGCGACGCTCGGGTCGAGGTTGTTCATCAGCATGCGCTTGGCGGCCTCGGCGTCCCACGTGTGCGCGCTCTTGGTCGCGCCAGTCGGCGCTCGAATCGGCGTCGCCGGCAGCGCCCCGAGGTGCAGCGGGCGGCCGTGACGGGAGAGCTCGGCCTCCACGTCGCACTCGCAGCCGTAGCGGGTGCGCTCGCGGCCAGCGATGTCGCGGTCGTTCATGGTTCGCTCCCGGTCTCAGTGTGCGCGAGGTTCGGTCGTTGACGGACGCCCGCGAAGAAGGCGCAAAGGAGCAGGGCGCAGAGCCGCGCGGTGCGAGCGTCCTGGTCGAAATGGGGGTTCAGCTCCATCAGCTCGAACAGGCGCACCTGCGGCGCGCGCCCGGCAGAGAGCGCGATCGCGCGTCCCTCGCGCGGGCGCAGGCCGTCGGCGCCGGGTGCGGAGACGCCCGGAGCGTCCGCGGCCGCGAACACGTCCAGATCGATCGAGACGAACAGCGCGTCGCCGAGGCGTGCCAACCGCTCGAGCTCCGCCCCGAACGCCGCGTCGACGCCCCGGGCGCGCACGGCGTCCAGATCGAGGCAGCAGGCGCCAGCGCGGAGCAGCCATTCGTGGTGCGCGCGTGAGTTGACGGCGGGGTGGGCGGCGAACTCGGTGAAGTGGGACCCCGGCACGGGCAGCTGCTCGAGCACGCGCCGGTACGGCGTGCCGCTGGTGATGCGGCCGGAGACCACCTCGCGCACGTCGAAGTGAGCGTCGACATTGATCCCGGCGGCAGAACCCGCCGAGCGGCAGAGCCCCTGGATCGACCCAAAGCTCGCGTCGTTGCCGCCGCCCAGCACCACGCACACCGCGCCCGAGCGCAGGATGCGCTCGACGCTCGCGCTCAGCCGTTCATGCGTTTGGGCGCTGTCGTCACCCGCGACGATCAGATCGCCCGCGTCGGCGATGCGCAAGTCTTCGAAATCGGTCTGCGTGCCAAGATCGTAGGTCGTGCCGAAGCGCCGCAGCGCCTTGCGGATGGCGTCCGGGCCCGCCGCGGCGCCGGGACGCCCCCCGCCGCGCTCCACGCCGGCGTCGTCCGGCACGCCGATCAACACGACATCCGCCCCCGAGCCCGTCCAGGGCCCGATGCGCTCTGCGATCCGCGGATCGCGCGCGCCGCCCCGCGGGGGCTCGGGGAAACGCACCGACGGCTCCTCGGTGTACGGCGCCGGCCGCTGCCCCGCCGCCGCGTCGAACGGAACCGGACGGTCGCTCGCCATGGCACGAGCGTAACATGCTCACTCTCAAAAACCGCTCAAGTCGCGTGGCGGCAAGCCGGATCGCTGCTCCACGGTCACGGCCTCGAGCTCGCGGACGTCGTCCGGCTCTACCAGGAATCGCCGGAGCACCCCGGTGTCGGCGTCGGCCATCAAACAGGTGTCGCTGCACCCTGGAGCGCAGAACAAACCGCCGTACACGACGCCTTTGCCGCGCCCGGCCGCGTCCGGGCTCGCTTCGGCCAGCAAGGTGGCTGCCCCGGTGTCGAGCTGCAGCAGAAATGCACGGTTGTTGGCGTCGCCGCCGTAGGAGGTCTGCGTCTTGAACAACAGCCGGTCGTCGTCGACGAAAGCGACGTCGCTCTGCACGCCTTCGACCGCGAGCTCACCGGCCGAGTAGCGGCGGACCTCCGACATCGGCTCGGCCTGCGCGTCGAGCAGCACGATCGCGCTCTCGGCAGCGTCCACGACGCCGCCGCGCGGGTCGATCTGGCCGCTGCACGCGATCGCCAGCAGATCGCCGCCGGGCGACAGGCGCGGGCTGCCACAGTTCTTCAGACCGGACAGCTCGAGCTGCCAGGTGACCGCGTGTTCGGCGGTGTCCACCGCCACCAGCGAGCTCGGGCCCGTCTCGGAGAAGTCCAGCGCCTTGGGTGACAGCGCGACCACGACCAAGCTGCCGACCCGAGCCATGCCGCCGGGCCGCGGGGGCAGGGGATCGCCGCCGCTCGGCGCGGGCCGCGGATCCAGGCCGATCCTCCCGATGATGCGCGGGCCCTCGGTGTCCACGATCAAGAGATCGCCGCCTTCGTCGTACGCCTCGCGCCCGGGCGCGGTGTTTTGCCCGAAGCGGGAGACGTAGGCGAGGTGATCGTCGATTTCGAGGTAGTCCTGCGGGTTCGAGTCGAAGCCGGTCCCGACGGGCAGCTGCGCGGTCACCCGCCCGCTGCGTGGGTCCGCCCAGGTGATCACGTTGGTGCCGTAGCGGTCGATCAGCACGACGCGGAAGGAGCGGGGCATCCGCCGCGGCAGGACCACGTCGCCGGACAGCGCGTGCGAGGTGCCGGAGGCCTGGGTCGAGGCCGACGACAAGAACGAGGGTGACAGCGTGTCTCCCTCGAGCGACGAGAGGGCGACCTGGGTCGACAGGAAATCGGACAGCAGCGTGACCACGCCGGCAGGGCACGCGCCGGAGCGCTCGACCAGCACGCCCCCGCTGTTTTCGACCACGGGTTCCACCGAGCAACCGAGACCAAGCAGCGAGAGACCGAGCCAGCTTACAGATTTCAAAAGCGCACCTCCGTGGCCACGAACACGCTGCGCCGCGGCAGCGGGAAACCGACGATGTCGAAGCGATCGGCGTCGAGCAGGTTGGCGCCTCGGACGCTCACGCGCAGCCGCTCATCGGCGCTGTGGGCCGACACTTCCAGGTCGAGCCACGATTGCGACGGCACCGTGCCGAGCCCCGCCAGATCCGTGAAGAAGCCGGAGCGGTGATAGAACCGAAGCTCGGCGCGCAAGCTGTGCAGCAGATCGCCGCCCGGTCGCGCGAGCGCTTCCAAGGCCGGGCTGACGGTGAGCTGCGGCTGGAAGGGCAGCACATCGTGCGGGGTGCGGTCCGGCGTGGTGTCGCGCGGATCGACGGCCGACAGGGCGACGCGCCCGGCGAAGTGCGAGAGGAACCCGGCGCCGGGGGGGGGGGGGGCGCCCCCCCCCCCCCCCCCCGCG
>JAEZYZ010000221.1 GCA_023418705.1 Pseudomonadota bacterium
TTCGGGTGAGGGCCCCGATTCCTCGGGGAACCCTCAGCTTTGCTCGCGGATGGGGGCTCTAGATCGTCTCATTTGCGCCGCCGTCGAAGACGGGCAAGGCGCGGGCGTGTGCGGGCCGCGGAGGCGCTGGCGTGGCTCGCGGACGGATGTCGTCGGGGCGGGCAGACCAGGCGCGCAGCAGATCGCGATCGAGCAGGTGGGTCGGGCTGACGTTGCGCAGCGCGTTCAGCATGACGCTGCGGACGTTGGGGTGCTGCTGCTCGAGCGTTTGCAAGAGCTTGCCCATTTGCTCCCGCTGCAGCCCGGGCTGCGAGCCGCACAGGTTGCAGGGGAGGATGGGGAACTCCTGCAGCGCCGCATACTCGGCGATCTCGGCCTCGCCGCACTCGATGAGCGGGCGGATGACCTCGAAGCGGCCGTCGTCCGTGGTGTACTTCGCGGGCATCGCCTGCAGCTTGCCAGCGAAGAAGAAGTTCATCAAAAAGGTCTCGAGCGCGTCCTCGCGGTGGTGCCCGAGCGCGATCTTGTTGCACTCGAGCCGTTCGGCCGCGGTGTACAGGATCCCGCGGCGCAGGCGCGAACACAGCGAACAATAGGTGCTGCCCGGCTCGAGCTTGTCCATCACGACCGAGTAGGTGTCCTCCGAGAGGATTTCGAAGCGCAGGCCGCTCTTGCCGAGCCACTCGACCAATGGCCCCCCGTCGTACCCGGGCTGGCGCTGATCGAGGTGCACGGCGACGAGCTCGAATTTGCTCGGCGAGCCGCGCTCCAGGCGCCGCAGCAGCTCAGCGAGCGTGTAGCTGTCCTTGCCGCCGCTCATGGCCACCAGGACCCGGTCGCCGGCGCCGATCAGCTCGTAGTCGCGGCAAGTGCGCGTGAGCCGCTGCAGCAGATCCTTTTGAAGCTTCTGGCGACGGTCGGGCATGGCGCTCCGCCCATACGATCAGCGGCCGCTTCGGTCCAGCACGCGCTGGCCGCCGCCAGCCCGTTGGCCCGCGCGGCGCCTCACTTGCCGAGATACCAGGCGACCCCGAGCCACGCGCCAAGGTACTGATCCGTCGCGCCGCCAGCAGCCACGGCCCGGTTGCCGCCGGCGCTGGGCAAGCCCTGCTGAACGATCGGATCGGTGAGCTTCGGGTTGAGATCCATGAAGTAGCGCCGCAGCTCGAGACCCACCAAGAGGTCGAGGTTGTCGAGCAGCGCGAGCCCGCCGAAGACGGTGGCATCGATGCCGCCGGCGTCGAGGTTCGGAAACCACATCGGATCCTCGAACTGCCCGGTACCCGTCACGAAGCGCCGCGCGACGTCGAAGCCTGCCACGATGCTGCCGAAGCGGAACCGGCCGTCGATCCCGACGCGGATGAAGCGGTAGTCCGCGTCCGGCAGCAGGGGCGCGGCCGGATCGTCGGCGACCTCGAAGCGGTGCTGCCCATAGGCGGCGGACAGGCCGAGCTGTTGCTCGCCGAGGGGGACGCGGCCGTGCAGTCCGGCGAAGAAGGCATGGGAGCTCGAGCTGATCTGGTCGCCGCTCGGCAGGCGGGAGCTGAGGGCGAAGGCGTACTCGAAGCCGCCGGTGAGGCCGAGGTTGGCCAAAATGTCGTTCTGGCCGTGGCCCAGCGGGTACCAGCGCGCGCTGAGGAGCGCCGCTGGCGCCCCGCCGAGCGAGTACTCGCTGAGGGCGTTGGCCGGGACGGCATCGTGCCAGCTCAGATCGCGGGTGAAGCCCTTGACCGCGACCGTGAGCTCCAGCAGCGAGCGGGACGGGGCGGGATCGGCAAAGGCGTCGCCCTCCGCGTCGAAATCGTCGGCCTCCTCTTCGGCCGCCGCCTCTTCGCCGTCCTCCTGGGCGGCGTCGCCCTCTTCGCCGCTCTCGGAGTCCTCGAGCTCGCTGATCATCTCCGACGGCGATTGGCTGTCGGCCAACGGCCCCGAGATCTGCTTGGGCAGGGACTTGCCGATCTCTTTTTTGAGCGCGACGACCCCGCGCGCGCCGAGCGCCAGCGTCTCGATCTCGGCGCCGTCGGCGCCGTTGTGAACCGCGAGCTCGACCTCCCAGTTGTTCTTTTTCTTCTCGACCGTGCCGAAGACCACGGCGTTCAGGTCGTTCTTCGTGGCCGTCTTGACGATGCCCTCGGCCTCCGGGGCCGCGGGCAGGTTGCTCACCTCCACGACCTCCACGCCGTCGGACGTCCCGAGCGCGTCGATGACCCAGCGCCGGACCTTGTCCGCGCCCTGCCCTTCGAACGGTGCGACCGCCACCCTGCGGCCCTTCGACGCTTCGTCCGCGGGTGCTGCGAGAGCCGGTACGGCTCCCGCGACGAACGTGGCGGTGATGTTGAGCGCGAGCGCCACGCGAAAGCAAGCGCTAGACCACTTCGAAGGCATCCTGGTTCGTTGCTCCTCGAGTCCGGGCGCCGCCACGGGCTCGGAGTCCGGCCGGCCGCAGCAACACGGTTCGCTCTCCTTGTAAACCGAGCCGTCGCCCCGGGGCAACCACGATACGGTCCGAGCGGAACCGCTCGCCGCCCGCACGGTGAGGCGCCGTTTCGCGAACCGGGCCTGCACCGGCGCTCAGGGGGCCCGGCGAGCGCCCGGCTGTTTGGCGCCGGTCGCCGCGAGGCCTCGCTGCGGGGGCACCGGGGCTTGGCCCGGCGCCGCCCCAGGGAGCACAATGGCGGCCCAGACGGCCATGCGACTGGGTATCGATTTCGGAACCACCCGCACCATCGTCGCGGCGGCGGTGAGCGGGCGCTACCCGCTGGCGAGCTTCGAGACCGCGCGTGGGTTCACCGACTACCTGCCCGGCCTCGCCAGCTTCGACGGGGGCGAGCTCAGGCTCGGCTGGGAAGCTCGGCCTGGATCGGACGACGGGCTCGTCCGGGCGCTCCGATCGATCAAGCGCGCGGTGTCCGCGCTGGGGCCGGAGGACTCGGTGCGGCAGCTCGACGAGCGGCTCAACGCGCTCGATTTGACCACTGCGTACCTCGACTTTTTGCGCCGCATGTTGCTCGAGCGCAGCAACCTGGAGCTGTCGCCGAACGAACCGCTCGAGGCCATGGTCGCCGTGCCCGCGAACGCCTCCAGCCGGCAGCGCTACCTGACCCTGGAGGCGTTTCGGCGCGCGGGCTTTCGCGTGCTTGGAATGATCAGCGAGCCGACCGCGGCGGCGATCGAGTTCGCGCAGCGAAACCTCGGCGCGATCGGCCAGCGGACGCCCAAGCGCTACGTGGTCGTCTACGATCTCGGCGGGGGCACCTTCGACACGTCGGCGGTCTCACTCAAGGGACGCCGCTACGATTTGATCCACAGCGAAGGCATCGCTCGCCTCGGCGGCGACGACTTCGACGAGGTGATCTATCGGATGGCCCTCGAAGCGGCCAAGCTCGACCCGCGAGACGTGTCCGACACCGAGCGCACCTGGCTGCTCGAAATGTGCCGTGAAGCCAAGGAGGCGTTGACCCCGAGCAGCCGAAAGATGCTCGTCGACGTCGGTGCGGTGATCGCCGACCGCGAACCGGTGACGCTCGAGGTCGCCGCCGTGTACGACGCCTGCCAGCCGCTGGTCGAGAGCACCCTGCAGATGCTCGATCGGGTGTTCCACAAACTGTCGGCGTTCGGCATCGATCCCCACAACCCACGCGAGCTCGGGGCCATCTACCTGGTGGGCGGGGCGACCGGCTTCCCGCCGGTGGCCAAGAGCCTACGCCAGCGGTACAAGCGAAAAATTCAGCTGGCGCCCGAGCCCCACGCCTCCACCGCCGTGGGCTTGGCGATCGCCGCCGATCCGGACTCGGCCATCTACGTGCGCGAGGCGGTGACACGCCATTTCGGCGTCTGGCGGGAAGGGGACGGCGGCCGCGAGAAGGTCTTCGATTGGATCTTTGCCAAGGATTCGAGCGAGCCGGGATCGGGCTCGGCGGTGGTGACCCGTTGTTATCGACCGGCGCACGCCGCCGGGCACCTGCGGTTTCTGGAAGCGAGCGAGCTGACCGCCGCGGGCGAGCCGGCTGGCGACATCACGCCTTGGGGTGATTTCTTTTTTCCCTACGATCCGGCGCTCCGAGCTGTGGCCGATCTCGCCCGCTTTACGGGCGAGCGTCGCGACGCCCTGGATGAGCAGATCGTCGAGACCTACCGCTACACCGCCGACGGCAGGGTGGAGGTCGCGATCGAGAACGCGACGCGGGGATACGCCAAGCGCTTTTGCGTGGAGCTTCGGACACCGCCCGCCGAACGCTGACGGCGGGTCAACGGGTCGTGCCGCCAGGGACTCGCGAATGCAGCCACTCGCGAGCTTCGGCGAGGGCGTGCTCGACCGCCTCGGCCTCGCTCATCCCCTGGTCCATCGAGCGGCGCACGGCCTCGAGGGCGACCGAGCGCGTGGGTTCCTCGAGCGCGTTCAGGGCGGGATAGCGGACGCGGAGGGCGCGCAGCGCAGGATCCATGTCTTCACTCACCTGGCTCTAGGGGCTGGGTCAGCCGGCGCAGGCCGGCTCCACCGCGATGCCGATGGCGTCGATCACGCGCCGGGCGCTCCTGGGGCTCTCCGCGTCCTCGGGTTGCGTCTGCGCCTTGAGGGCTTTGAGCACCAGCTGGGTCACGCCGAGCGCGGGGTTCTCGAGCTCCTGACGGCGCCCGCGCAGTACGACCGTGACCTGCACCGTGTCCTCGTCCCCACCCGCGTCGCCGCGCTCGGCGCGGACCTCGTGCGCGTCGGTGTTGGTGACGACCTCGAAATCGGCGAAGCACTCGGCGGTGTCCCCCGACTCTGGCTCGTGCTCGGCCGCCGCAGCGGCCTCCAGGCTGCGCATCGCAATGGCGATCCTCATGGATGTCTCCTCGCGTTCCCCGTTCGGTATGGACGAGCCCCCGTCTCCCGGGGGATCAGAGTGTCGCGTCTCCACCCTCCCGCAGTGCACGGCCCGTTCCATGAGGAAGCCACCACCCCCGGCAGGCCGGCGCAGCGAACGAAAAACGTGCACTTGGCGCTGTCTGGCGGTGGCTCGGACCGTGCGGCACCGTCGGGGCAAACTGCCGCAGTGTGCGCGCACCGGGGTCCCTGCGTGGCACAGTGCCCCACGTCGGCGGAGGCCGCCGGGAGACGCCTGAAGCGCCCAAAATGCAGGCGCGGTCCGCTCCCTCTCGGGACGGACCGCTTCGAAGACGGGCTCGTGTCAGGGGCGCGCTGCCCCCGTCCATCAACTCAGGGCGTAGCGATCCAGCTTGCGATACAGGGTCCGCCGGTCGAACCCGAGCACCTTCGCGGCCTGGGTTTTGTTGCCGCCGACGGACTTGAGCACCCGCTGGATGTAGCGGCGCTCGACCTCCTGCATCGGCAAGAGCTCGTTCGGATCGTCGCTGGCGACCACGATGTGGGAGCTCTGGTAGTTGCGGACCTTCTCCGGGAGATCCTCGACCGTGACCTGATCGAAGCGCGTGAGCGCGACCGCGCGCTCGATGCAGTTCTCGAGCTCACGGACGTTGCCCGGCCAGTCGTAGCTCAGGAGCTTTTCTGCCGCCGCGCTGACGAGCCCGACCACGCTCTTGCCGCTGCGCTGGGCGGCGCGCTCGATGAAGTGCTGCGCGAGCAGCAGGATGTCGTTGCCGCGAGCCCTGAGCGGAGGGACCTCGATGCGCACGACGTTGATGCGGTAATAGAGATCCTCGCGGAAACGCCGTTCGGCGACCTCCGTCTCCAGGTCACGGTTGGTCGCGGTGATCAGCCGGGCATCGAACGGCACCTCGGTGTTGCCGCCGACCGGGCGCACGCGCCGTTCTTGCAGGGAGCGCAAGATCTTCGGCTGCATGCCCAGCGGCATTTCGCCGACCTCGTCGAGGAACAGCGTCCCCCCGCTCGCCTGCACGAACAACCCGGTGCGCGCCTGGCGCGCGTCGGTGAACGCCCCTTTGGCGTGGCCGAACAGCTCGCTCTCGAGCAGGGTCTCCGGCACCGCGGCGCAGTTGACGGCCACGAACGGCCCGCCGCTGCGCGGGCTGCGCATGTGCAGCGCGCGAGCGACGAGCTCCTTGCCGGTGCCGCTCTCGCCGGTGATGAGCACGTTGGCGTCGCTCTCGGCGACCCGCCCGATCAGGTCGTTCACCTTGCGCATGGCGGGGCTCTCCCCGATCATCTCGCCCGGCAGCCGTCCGGCGTCGACCGCCTCCCGGAGCCGCTTGACCTCCTCTTTGAGGGTGCGGTGCTGCACGGCCCGCTCGACGACCAGCGCCAAGGTGTCCATCTCCACCGGCTTGGTGATGAAGTCATAGGCCCCGGCACGAATCGCGGCGACCGCCGTCTCCAGGCTGCCGAAGGCGGTCACCAGCACGACGGGGATGTCCGGCCGGCTCGAGACGATGCGCTCGGTCAGCTCGAGGCCGTTCATGTCTCGCATGTTCAGGTCCGTGAGGACAACGTCGTACTCCCTGCCGTCCAAGAGCTCCCAGGCCTGATCGGCGCTCGTGCGCCACTCGGTCTCGAAGCCCTTTCTCGACAGTGCGGCGTCCATCAGCTCGCACATGCTCTGCTCGTCATCGACAATGAGTACTCGCCCGTTCATCCCGTTCTCCGTGTCAAGCTCTGTCAATGAAACCTTGGCCTTTCTCGGGGCTGCTCCGACGACGGGCCGCCAGCGCGCGATTCATCGACCGCGTCTTTTCGAATTTTCACGACCGTGTCTCTGCGAGTTGCCCGGATGATAAGCACGATTGCGGCGCGCTCCACGTCGAGCCCGGCAGCGGCCGTGGCCGTGCCGCCGGTGTCCACCGGTAAGTCCGTTCGGCACTGAAAGCAACAGCCGTGCCCGACCTTCACGCGACCTCTCCTTGTCTGGCAGAGCGCCGGCTCCGGGCTCGGTCGAGCACCGTGCGCATGCGCTGCAGGTCGAGCGGCTTGATCAGGTGCTCATCGAATCCGCTGTCCAGCGCCCTGCGGCGGTCTTCGGCTTGGCCATAGCCGGTCAGCGCCACCACGAACAGCTCGCGGCCCGCCGGAGCCGCGCGGACGCGGGTCGCGACTTCGTAGCCGTCCAGGTGGGGCAGACCGACGTCCACGATGGCGATGTCGGGTCGCTCCTTCAATATGGTTTCCAATCCTTCTCGGCCGTCCTTGGCCGTTTGGACGTCGTGCCCCAAGAGCTCCAGCAGGTCCTCCATCATGGTCCGGGCGTCGGCGTTGTCCTCGACCAGGACGATGCGCATTCGATCTTGGGCGTCGGGGGCACGCTTCAGCTCGATCCCAGACCGGGAGCTCGGGTACGCGGGGGTCACGGGTCTGCCGGTGGCCTGCGGGAGGCGGACGGTGAAGCGGCTCCCCCGATCGCGCCCGGGGCTCTCGGCCGTCACCGTCCCTCCGTGCAGCTCCACCAGCCGCCGCACCAGCGTCAGGCCAATGCCGAGCCCTCCTTGGATGCGCTGCCGGCTCTCGGCGGTCTGCGCGAACAGGTCGAAGACCTTGTCCACGGCTTCCGGAGCGATCCCGATGCCGTCGTCCCGCACCTCGATCACCACGTCCGTTTGGGATCCCGTGCCGGCTTCGCAGCGCACCTCGAGCTCGATCTTGCCGCCCGATTCGGTGAACTTGAGGGCGTTGCCCAGCAGGTTGTTGATGACCTGCTCCAGGCGCAGCGGATCCGCCTCCACCACGGCGCTCGGCGGGCCGCGGTGAAAGGTCAACCGGCGATCCCCGGCAGCGTTCGTCGCGTCGTTGAACGCCCGAGCGGCGACTTCGTTGACGTCCAGCGGCTGGCGCTGAAGCCGGATCTTCCCCGTGCTGATCCGGGAGACATCCAACAGGTCGTCCACCAAGCGTGCTTGCAGCCGGACTTGTCGCTCGGCGGCGTCCAGGGCGCGCTCCTCCTCCGCGCTGCGGCCGTCGTGTGCGCTGAGCAGGCGCAATGCGTTGGCCACCACACCCAGGGGGTTCCTGAGCTCGTGGCTGAGCATGGCCAAGAACTCGTCCTTGGCGTGGTTGGCGGCGCGGAGCGCTTCTTCCGAAGCCTGCAGCCGCTGGGTGGCGAGCTCCGCGCTCGAGCGGGCCCGGTACTCGGCCCACGTGATGCCGGCGAGCAGCAAGCTCACGAGGATGCCGCCGGCGGCGACGTACCAGGCGTAGTGTCGCTGGGAATGGGCCTCCAAGCGCGGGGTCGACGAGAAGACGATCGTCCAGCGGCGCCCAACGACGTCGAGGTGTCGGCTGGCTGTCAGCGTCCCGGACGATCGATGCTCGACCGCGTCGTGACTGAAGCGCGCGAGCAGGTCGTTCGGGTGGGGGGTTGGGGCGTCGTAGACGGCAAAGGCTACGGGATCGCTCGGCTTGCTGCCGAAGATGCCGCTCAACAGATCGTTGCCCCGAAATGGGCTGTAGATGAAGCCCCGCAAGGCTTGGCGTCGCTTGTCCACCGTCCCGGGGTCATCCGCCGTGGCGTACACCGGGACGTAGATCAGAAAGCCGGCCTGGACGTTGGAGTCGATCTCCTGAACGAGCCGCACCTTGGCGCTCGCCGCGGGGAGCCCGGTGTCCCGCGCCCGGATCATGGCGTCTCGCCGGGCCGGTTCGGAGAACATGTCGAAGCCCAGGGCCGCGCGGTTTCGCCGATCGAGCGGCTGGAGGTAGACGATGGGGAAATAGACAGGTCGCTCCCCAGGGGGGTGGATACGGAAGTCGGCGGCTACTTCGATCGGGACCAGCGCGCGGATCCGCTCGCGGTCTTGGGGCTCGACGCGTGGCGCCCACCCGATGCCCTGGACGCCCGGGCGACGTTCTTCGAGCTCCAGGCGATGCACGAAGCGTCCGAACTCGGCGAAGCTCACCTGCCGGTCGACGCCGAACAGAGCGGCGCCAGCATGCAGCGCGTCGGCGTACACGTTCATTCGCATGCGTAGCTCGGCCAGGCTGGTGGCGACGGCTTCTTCGAAGCGGCGCTGGTCACGCTGGACGGCGCTTTGCCGGACGTATGCCGAGACCGCCGCCGTCAGCCCGAGCGTCACCGCCAGGACGATGATGGGCGACCAGCTGCTTTGCGGCAGCACACGCCGCCAGCGAGAACGGGAGTCGTGTCGCGGCACACTACCTCTGCCAGGTTAAGCCCGAGTCCGAGCCCGGCAATCGGATGGAGGGCGAAAAAAACCTTGCGCTGGTCGGGCGGAGGCCCAATGGTGACCGTCTTCGAAAACCGCCAGGTTTTGGTTTCAAATGATCAAAGGCACGGATCTTGTGCGGGAGCAGCACGCCCGCGAAGGCGGCATGACGGCGGAGCTTGGTGCGGTGCTGGAGGCCGAGCGGCAGGCGGTGTTGACGCGCGTGGCCTCGTCGATCAGCCACGCGCTGGGGACTCCCCTGAACGTCATCGCTGGTCGCGCGACCATGATCGGCATGGGCCTGTCGAACCAGGACGTCGCCGAGAACGCGCGCATCATCGAGCAGCAGGTGCGCAACATCACCGCGCTGCTCCAGCAAATCCTGCGGTTCGCGCGCGGGGGCGCCGACGAGGTCACGCTGGCGGACCCCCAGGTCTTGCTGGAACGAGTGGCTGCCGCCGTGGCGCCGTTGGCGGCGTCCCGCGGGATTGGCGTTCAGGTAGTGGCGCAACCGGCGAGCCGCGAAGAACGCTTTGCTGCCGACGCCGTGGTGCACGTCCTGATCGACGTGCTCTCGTGGGCGATCTGCCGCCTCGAAGGGCCGGTCGTGCTCCGGCTGCAGGCTTCGGTCGGTCACGCCGAGCCGCCTCCCGGGGAGCGGGGTCGGGTGAGGGCGGGCATGTACGCTCGCTTCGAGATCCAGCTCGGCGAGCTCGACATCGAGGAGCCCGCGCCCGACAGGATCTACGAACCCTGGCTGCACGGCGAGCCGAGCGAGCGCAGCACGGCGCTCGCGCTGGCCACCGCCTTCGGCGTCGCTCGCGAGCAGCGCGGCTGGGCGGAGCTGTCGAAATCCTCCTCCGGGTCGCCCCGGTTCGCGCTGTGCGTCCCGCTCGTCACGTCGAGCTGATTCGGGGCGTTCGGCGCGCTCAGAGCCTGGCTAGACGGGTCAGGTGAGGACCAGGCCTTCTCTGGCGACCACGACCTCCACCTCGGGGGCGCGCTCTGCCATCCAGGCCCGCGCGTTCTCGCCGATGACATCGAGGGCGGCGTCGTCCCGATCCGGATCGTGGTGGAAGAGCACGAGCTGCTTGATCTCTGACTGCCGCCCGAGCTCGAGCACGTCGTCCACGATCGAGTGCCCCCAGCCGCGCTTGTGCGGCATGTCGGAGGGCAAATACTGCGAGTCGTGGATGAGCACGTCGGCGCCGTGCGCGAAGCGCAAGAGCTCGTCCCAGGCGGTTCGAGCCGAGGGGGTCAGCTCGTTGTCCGTCAGGTAGACGACCGAGCGCTTGGAGTCGTCGATGCGAAACCCCTGAGCGCCCCCGGGGTGGTTGAGCTTGATCCGGGTGATCTCCGCGGGACCGATGCTCCAGCGTTCGACCCGCGGCCGTTCGAAAGACAGCTTCGCGGGGATGTCGTTCGCGCTGACCGGAAAATGGATGTCGTCGAAGATCGTGCGCTGGAAGCGCTCCTGGGCATCGTTCGCCAGCGGATAGATGAACAGCCGGGTGTCCTTGCGCCACAGCGGCCCGAAGAAGGGCAGCCCGAGGATGTGATCCCAGTGCGCGTGCGACAAGAGCAGGTGAACGTCCGGCGTGCTGCCGTTGCTGATGAGCTTGTTGCCCAGCTCGCGCAGGCCCGTGCCGGCATCCAGCACGAGCAAGCTGTCGTCAGAGAGCCGCACTTCGACGCAGGACGTGTTTCCGCCGTAGCGTGCCGTGCTGGGTCCGGGGGCCGGCACCGACCCGCGCACACCGTGGAAAGCAACCCGCATCACCGTCCTCACTGTATCAGGAGGATGGCCCGGGGAGCACGTTTCCCGTTCGAGCCAGGATTTCTGGCGGAAAAATCCGGCGCGCTCTCCGTGGGAGGCGCGCCTCGACGCCGAGCCACCGGGTTTGGTAGCCTGACAAGGATGTCCGTGCTCGCGCCGGGTCTGCTCGTCTCCGCCCCGCCCCTCGGGGATCCAAACTTCGAGCGCTCCGTCGTGCTGCTGGCGGCGCACGGCGAGGATGGCGCCTTCGGTTGGATCATCAACGGCCGAACGCTCATGACCTTCGGCGAGCTCCTGGAGCGCGCCAACGTCCCTGCGGCCGTCCGCACGGAGGGCCAGGTGCGTCTCGGTGGGCCGGTGGCTCCCGAACAGGTCTGGCTGGTCTACCGCAGCGAGGCCCGGTTGAGCGGCATCGAAGGGCAGTTCGATATTTGTGAGGGCGTGACGGCGTCGGCGTCCCGCAAGGTGCTGGAGGCGATCGCGGCAGGGACGCTGCCGGAGCGGCTGGTCGCGTTGGCAGGGTACGCCGGGTGGGCGCCGTCACAGCTCGAAGAAGAGATCCGCGTCGGGGCCTGGCTGCCGACGGACGTCGAAGCCGACATGCTGTTCGACGTTCCCGCCGACCAGCTGTGGCAGCGCGCCTACGAGCGCATCGGCGCCACGCCGATCGCGTTCACCACGCGTACGGTCGGATCGGCTTGAGCGCTCGTCGGCGGCGCGGGCTGGGCAGAGCGGCGCGCGCGTGCGGCGCGGCCGGCGCGGTGTGGCTGGGCCAAGCGCTCGTTCGAGCCGAGCCGCCCCAGCCGGTTCCCCGAGCGACGCCCAAGGTCGAGGCGCCCGCGGAGCGAGCGGCCCAGGTCCCCCGTGGGTGTCCGCCGGAGATGGTGCGCGTCCACCACTACTGCGTCGATCGCTGGGAGATGGTGACCGTCGACGCCACCACTGGGGAGGCGCTCTCCCCGTACTACCCGCCCCATCCGCGGCTGCTCAGGGACGTGCGTCAGCTCTGGGAGCTCGAACGCTGGGTCGCGGTGAGCGAAGCGACGCGCCACATGCCGCTGCCGGCGCTGCCGGTCTGGCAAAGCCAGGCCTTGTCGTATGCACCGCGCGCGGTGTCGCGGCCCGACCGCGTGCCGCAAGGGTACCTGTCCTTCCACCTGGCGGCGCTCGCCTGCAAGAACGCCGGCAAGCGCTTGTGCACCGAGAAGGAGTGGGTGACCGCCTGCAAGGGCAGGGCGCAGACGCGGTTTCCGTACGGCGACGTGTTCGACCGGCAGCGCTGCAACGTCTACCGCTACCTTCACCCGGGCTACTTGCTGCACGGCAACTCTTCGGTCGGCCACCGCGACCCCCGGCTCAACCTGGTGTTCGAGAACGGCGACCCGCTGCTACGGCCAACCGGCGCCACCCGCGGCTGCGTCAGCCGCTGGGGCGACGACGTCATTTACGACATGGTCGGCAACCTCGACGAATGGGTCGACGACGAGCGTGGGGTCTTCGTCGGAGGATTTTATGCGCGCTCGACCACCAGCGGCTGCGAAGCCCGCGTCGGCAGCCACGCCCCCGCCTACTACGACTATTCGACGGGCGCTCGCTGCTGCAAGGATGCAAGGTAGCCGGCCGGCAGCGCGCCACCGGCTCGCTCAGGCCAGGCCCGAGCTCGTCAAGGCCGCCTGCAGCCGCACCACCGCGCCGCTCAGGCCCGTCACGACCGCCGTGCCGGGATCGGTCGTGCCCCAGCGCGACCAGGACAGGGCGACCAAGCGCTCGTCGGGGCTCCGGGGCGAGGGGAGCGTGCGCATGACCAGCACGGACTGACCCTGGTCATCCCAGGACAGCGCCACGTCGCGTCCCTCGCCGAGGCTGAGGACCCGTCCGTTCAGCCGCGCCCCCCAGGAGAGCGCGAGCGAGCACGCCGATCCCTCTGGACCCACCCCACCGCTTTGGGTCAGCCAGGTCCGGAGCGCCGCTTCGTTCGTGAAAAAGACGTGGGCGGCCTCGGCGGTGGTCCGAGCGCGCGCCAAAAACCAATCCACCTGACGTGACGCGGTCGCATGGTGGCGCAGCTGATGGTCGAGCAGCGACAGTGACAGCGCCCACGACGAACGCAGCGCCGCCGCCTCGTCCGGCGAGTGCACCCCGTTTTGGGTGATGGCGACCTGACCTGGGCTGAGGTCGAAGGTGACGTGCGTCTCGCCGTTGCGGAGCACCAGGCGGTGCGGGTAGGTGGCCTCGACGACGTCGAGCTCGACGTGGGCGCCGAGCGCTGGCCACGACAAGCTCAAGCGCCCGCCGCGGACGACGTCGCCTTCCGCTTGGTCCGCCTGCCAGCGCGCGATGCCCGCCGGATGCCCGCAGGCGGCCCACAAAGTATCCGGGGCTGCGTCGATGCTTCTACGGACCTCGATCGAAAGGGTCATTAAACTGAAAGCGGCGCTCGCGCGGCGGGGTTCGGGTGGATCAACTCGCGATTGCCGTGACCGCAGAAATTTGCGGGCGGGTGGCGGGGAGCTCGATTTCTCTCTATTCTACTCTGGTGGCGTCACCCGTCACGCTGGCGGTGTTCATGGACGAGGTTTGTAGAGCAACGCGTCGGATCCGCTGGCGGGGGCTCGGCGTCCTGGGGCCGGCGCTCCTGCTCGGCGCTGCTGGCTGCGGTTCATCCGACGCCGTGACCACCGGGGCGGTCGAGCAGCCCATCATCGGCGGCACGCTCGACCACGAGCACACCGGCGTGTTCAGCATCGTCACGCACGTGCAAGGCGCCACCAGTTTGTGCACCGGCACGCTCATCGCGCCGAACCTGCTCCTCACGGCGCGCCATTGCGTCTCCCCGGGCCTCAGTGATCAACGCTTCGTGATCTGCGGGGAGTCGGAGTTCGGCGATCCCTACGCTGGCGACGACATCATCGTGACCAACGAGCCGGTGCTGAACGAAACCGCCAGCTGGTATCGAGGCAGGGCCGTTCGCGTCCCGAGCGAGGGGAACGACACCTGCGGGTTCGACGTCGCGCTGGTGATCCTGGCTCGGAACGTCCCGGCGAGCGAGGCCTTGGTGCACGTCCCGCGCATCGACCGGGTGGTGGAGTCGGGTGAGGTGTACACCGCGATCGGGTACGGCGAGACCGAAGCGGCTCCGGGATCGGAAGCGAGCAGCCGCATGCGCCGCTCGGGCCTGACGATCCAGTGCCAGCCGGGCGACTGTGGCGCGGGCGCGACCAGCAGCGAGTTCCTAGGCGAGACCGGCATTTGCTCCGGAGACTCGGGGGGCCCGGCGCTCGACGCCGAGGGGCTGGTCGTGGGTGTGGTCTCTCGAGGCAGCGAGCCTTGCGAGACGCCGATCTACGGCGCCGTCAGCGCCTGGTCCGACTGGATGCGTGAGGTCGCGGTCGAAGCGGCGGGCCTGGGCGGCTACGACCCGCCCCCGTGGGCGCTCACCGGCATCACGACCCAGCCCGAGCCGCCCCCGGATGCTGGCGCGGACGGCGGCGGGCCCGCGGGGCACGACCCGCAGGGCTCGCCCTGTGGCCCGGGCGCCGGCTGCCCCTCGGGCTACGTCTGCTACTACGACCGGGACCCGGCAGCGGCGCACTGCACCGCCACCTGCGAGACGGGCTGCGGCGCCGGCCTCGAG
>JAEZYZ010000246.1 GCA_023418705.1 Pseudomonadota bacterium
GCGTCCGCCCAGGTGAGGGAGCCGCTCGGTGACCAAGGACAGGTCGTCATCGGCGCCGAGCGGTTGACGGGCGTGTTCGTCAACCGCTGGACCATCGAGCAAGAGCTCGGCGCCTTGACCCAGACGAATACCCAGAGCACCACCACCGTGGGCCTCTTGGGCTCGTCGGCGACCGGTCCGCTGGGAGGAGACAAGTTCGGCGCGTTTTCGTCGATGCCGCGCCTGTCCTTCGACTACTTCGTGATCGACGGCCTCAGCATCGGCGGCTCCCTGTTCTACTACTCGAACGCCGGGGAGGCGGAGGTCGAACAAGAAGGGCCGGGCGCCAACCCGCGCTTCGAGGCCGATCTCGACACCGACAGGTTGTTCGTGCTCAGTCCGCGGGTGGGCTACGCGATCTCGTTCAGCGACAGCTTCGCCTTCTGGCCGCGCGGCGGGATCACCTACGTCAGCGCGGGGGTCGAGGAGGACAACGGCGAAGAGGTCAGCGCCAGCGTCTGGGCCCTGTCGCTGGAAGCGATGTTCGCCATCACCCCGGTGCCTCATTTCGCGATCCTGCTCGGCCCCTACCTCGACGTCGCCCCGTTCGGTGGGGTCGACATCGATGATCCCGGAGAGGCGACGGTCGAGAACGACTTGAGCTACCTGTCGTTCGGCGCTTCGGCGGGCATCGGCGTCTACTTCTGATTTTTGTTGCAAGCTAGACCATTGCCAAGCGGGCGTGGTGCGTCACCGAGCCCGCTTGGCGCCTGCGCCAGCTTGCCCATAGGCAGCGTCGCCCCAGCCGGATCAATGCGGGCCGCCGCCGTTCAAAGCGTACAGGTCGTCGATCAGCACGTTGTGGCCGACCATCTTGTTGAAGAAGTCGTTGCCTTCAGGGACGTCGAATTTGACCTCGAAGGCCGTGCGCTTGTCGGGGGTGATCTCGCGGATGACGCCGCCGGTGCCGTAGTTGGCCAGCGTGTTGCCGTTCGGCAAGCGGATCGCCATGCCCTTGTACATCGCCCACTCGGGGCCTTCGGTGTAGATCCACTTCTGGACGAGCCGCTGGTCGTCTCGGTCGATCGTGAATTCTTCGAAGGCGTGCTGGCCGGCGATCGGCGCTTCGGTCTCTGGGTTGCCCGGCAGGTGCGCCGAGACCAGCAGGGTGCCGTCTGGTGTGATGTTGGCGAAGTGTTGAAACTCGAAATTCCAGGGCGCCGGCTCGAAAGCGTAGCTGCCCGGCGCCGAGCCGTACTGGCCGACCACGGCGCCGCTCTGGCGATCGACCTGAACCACGGTGTTCCGGTAGGGGAAGGACAGGAGGACGGTGTCGTCGGCGGGGTTCCAGTCGATCGTGTTCGAGTAGCAGTGAAAGCCTGGCCCGAAGTGGTCAGGGCAGCTCCAGATGCTGCGGATTTGCCCCTCCCGATCGAGCTCCCGGAGCTCCCAGGCGCCGGTGACGTCGTAGAGCAGGCTCCCGTCGTCGGTGACGTCGATGGCGTCGGAGAGGCGCGGGACGCTGACCTCTTCACAGTAGGTCCAGTCGAGCGTCAGCTTGAGCACGCCTCGATAGCCGGCGCGGCCGAAGGGGCGCTTCTCGATCCACAGGTACGCCCCGTCGCGGGCGACGCGCTGAAACGAGGAGGTCGCGTTGGTGGCCGGGTCGGCGTAGTACCAGACGATGCGGCCCTGCCGGTCCATGATGTAGAGCCAGAACGTCGCGTGGTAGTAGCAGGACTGGTTGCTGCATCCGCCGTCGGAGTCTTCGACCGAGCCGAGCAGCCAGCGATCGGGGCTCGCCAGCTCCGGGTCGAAGCTCACGATCTCCGGCGTTGGCAGGCCGCGGGGCACGGCGCCCGTGGTGCCGACGATCTCCGCGCTCGGATGGTCGACGCCGTCGCGGCGACTGACGACCCGGATCTGCACGGGCGTTTCGCCGGGCACGCCGAGCACGACCTCTTGGTGCGGACCGGTGTGCCCGCTCCGAGGCGGCGAGCGCAGCACGCTCCCCGCCTCGAAGCTGAACTCGAGGAAGACGCTGTCGGCGGCGACCCGCTGCTGCCAGCTGACGACGAGCACGGTGTTGACCTTGGGGTGGAGGGAGACGCTCACGCCGCTCGCGAAATCGTCGTCGCTTCCCGCTGGCGAGGGCGCCCCCGCAGCGCCGCCGCCGCCGGCGGCGCCGTCCGGCGCGCTCTGTTCAGAGCTGGAAGGGCCGAGCGTGATGGAGCAGCTCGACCGCTGGCTGGGCTCGTCGAGCGCGCCGCCAGCGTCGCGCCGGGACGTGGAGCAGCCCGCCAGCGCGGCGCCAGCCAACAGCGCCGCCGCGCCGCGTCGACCGCTCCGGACCAGGACGAGCCGCATCCGCCCAAAGTCTAGCGCGCCGGCCCCGACGTCCAACCCGCAAGGCGGCTCACAGCAAGACGGGCGGGGCTCCGAAGGTTCGTTCACAGGAAGATCGGACGCTCGGAAGGAAGACCGACGTCGTCGGTCCCCGACCGGAGCTTGTGAGCTCGAGCGCCGCGTCGTGCGCGGCGAACACCGCCCGCGAGGCACCGTCGGACTTGGCCCGAGTCCCCAAGAATCTTCCGTCCTTCAGCCCTTGCTGTGAACAAAAACAGCGAGGCTTGCGGCGCGCGCTTCGGATTTCAGTAGCGGCAGGTGCCCATGCGGTTGTCGAAGCGGAACGCGCCGGTCTCCTCGTCCCAGGTGGCGTTGCCGAACGGGATCCAGCTGTCCGACGCTGCGTCCCAGCGCAAGAGCACGCTGTTGTGCCCGGCGTACTCCGAGACGAAGCCGTAGGTGGCGACGCTGCCGTCGAGCTCATCGAGGCGCGCAGCGTCGAGCCCGAGCTCGCTCTTGGCGCACACGCCGTCCGTGTCGACCTCGACGCTCGGGTTCGAGATCGTGACCTCGTGCGTCCAGGCGCAGGGATACCCGTCCAGATCCGTGCAGCCCGCCTGGCCGTCGCCCGTTCGTTCCACATCGAAGCGGACCACGCAGATGTCGTCGCCGAGCCCCTCCTCCCCGATGATGTAAAACTCTTCGAAGCCGTCGAAGCTCGTCGGGCCCACCATCGACCGGCCGCGCTGACCGCAGACACCGACCTCGGTGAACCCCGCCCCGGCCTGGCCGCCGCCCGCCGAGCCGCCGCTGCCGCCGGACGACGCGGCCCCGCTG
>JAEZYZ010000266.1 GCA_023418705.1 Pseudomonadota bacterium
GCGACGGGCGGCGCGGCCGAAGGAGCTCCCGCGAGCGAACAGGCCGCCGCGGCACCCGCCGCCGGGGCTTCCGAAGGAGCGCCAGCGGCCGAGGCGACGGCCGACGCCCAAAAGCAGGGCTCCCAAGAGCTCGACGCTCAGACGGGCATGCGCCGGACGGATCCAGAGGCGGTCGCGACACCCGGCATGGAAGGTGCCAAGGCGGCACGGGACGCGGCGCAGGAGCGCCGATCCGACGCCGCTGGACCCGGACCCGAGGCGGAGCAAGCGCGGGCGGGCGGAGCGCAGATCCCGGAGGGGACCGACCCGTCGGGCGCCGCCCCTCCCCCGCCGGCACCGGGAGATGCTGCCGAGGCGCAGCCCGCGCAAGCCCAAGCTCCCGCCGACGCCGTTCCGGCGCCGGACGCGGTCGACCAGGCAGCCGCGGCGACCAAGCCCGCCGAGGACCACCCGCTCCGGACGGCCTCCGAGGCCGCCATCAAGCCGCTCGTCGCCGCCGGGATCTTGGGCGACCAGGCGAGCCTGGACGCGGCGCCCGGACGCCCGAGCAACGTGCACGTGTTCTTCGGGATCTACTTCTTCATGACCGGGTTGCACGGCATCCACGTGCTGGCCGGCATCATCGTCTGGGTGTGGCTGCTCTTCCGCGCGACGAAGGGGCAGTTCGGACAGGATTACTTCGGGCCGATCGACTACGCAGCCCTGTACTGGCACTTGGTCGACTTGATCTGGATCTATCTGTTCCCCCTCCTCTATCTCATTCACTGATCAGGCAGAGCGATGACGGATCACGACGAAACCAAGCGGCCGATCACCCCGCCCACCGCGGACGACGGCCACGCCCACGCCTTGGCACCTGAACACCATGGGCTGGCGCACGTCACGCCGCTGAGCCTGCTGCTCGGCATCTTCGCGGCGCTCGTGGTGCTGACGGTGGTCACGGTCGCCGTCACCAAGGTGGATCTGGGTGCCCAGGGCAACTTGGTGGTGGCGATGATCATCGCGACCATCAAGGCCGGCCTGGTGGTGACCTATTTCATGCACCTGCGCTGGGACCGGACCTTCCACACGCTCCTGTTCCTGGGCTCGTTGCTGTTCGTGCTGCTGTTTCTGGGCCTCGCGCTCACCGATCGGCAGGAGTACCAGCCGCTGATCGACGCCTACAGGGACGCCGACACCGCTAGCTAAAGCACCGCTCCGATTGCCAGAGCGGAGATCCCGAAGAATCGGGGCCCCATTGGACCCCGCGCGGCCTGCGCCGCGGGGCGCGTGAGCAAGCCGAGGGGCACCGGATGACCCGGGGCCCCTCCAGGCCGCCAGAGCGGGCCGCCCGGCGCCCGCGGGCCGGCGCCCCCTGGAGCAACGATCCGCTTGGCGCGTCGGCGCCGCCCCCTACCAGCGGGCTTCGACGATCTCGTTCACGATCCGATCGATCCGCCGGCGCGACTCGTGGTGTTTGCCGCGGACGTCGGCGACGATGAAGGAGAACGCCACCGGGGGCTTGCCGTCGGGCCCGAGCACGTAGCCGCTGAGCGAGACGACGTCGTTCAGCGTACCGGTCTTGGCGCGCACGGCGCGGCGATCGCGGTGCTCACGGAAGCGTGATCGCAGCGTCCCGTCCACGCCCCCGACCGCGAGCTGCGCGATGAACTCCGGCGCGAGCCGTGGGTCACGGGCAGCCGCGTCCAGGACCTTCACCAGCGATGCGGCGCTGATGAGGTTGGCGTCGAACAGCCCGGAGCCGTTCTTGATGGTGGTCTTCGGCTCGAGGGCGCCTACTTGCTTCAGGTGGTCGAGCACCACCGTCGCGCCATCAGCGCTGCGGGCGGGGGTGCTGCCGCTCTCCGCGCCGAGGGTCTTGAAGATCATTTCGGCATAAAAGTTGTCGCTCCGCTTGCCGAGCTCCGCCAAAAGCTCGGACAGCGGCGGCGACTCGTGGTGCACGAGCCGGTGGGTCTCGTTGGCCCCGCCGAGCGACACCTTGCCGCCGATCTTCACGCCGAAGCGTTCCAGCGCTTGCGCCAAGACGAACCCGGGCACCAGCCGAGGATCGTCGAGCCGGCGCGAGAAACGCAGCCGCGGCAGACCCGCGGCGACGTGCCCGCCGATGGTGGCCTTCAGCTTCTTGCCGCCGGGAGCGAGCGACCACCGCACCGCCTGGCCTTTGCCCTGGGCTTCGGTCGTCACGGTCCCGGCGACCTCGACCGCGCCCGGGGGTGAGAACCAGACGTGCGCGGGCTTTCCGGGGGCCCCGGGGGACACGTTCATTTCGATCGCGTTGCGGTCGATCGCGACAGCGCTCACGGGCGCACGGAAGGCGGCCCATTCATCGGGCTGCTGCCCGAAGGCGGGCGGTACGAAGGCGTCATCGAAGCGGCTCTGGTCGACCAGCACGTCGCCTTCGATGCGGCGCAGGCCCATCCCGACCAGCGCTTCGGCCATCGCGTAGAGGTCCGCCGTTTGGAGCGACGGATCCCCGTGCCCGCGCAGGGTCAGCTGGCTCATCACCTCCCCGCGCAGCTTGCCGTAGAGTCCGGTCGTGTAGCGGTACGCCGGCCCCAGCCGGGCAAGCGCCGCGGCGGCGGTGACGATCTTCTGGTTGGAGGCAGGATTGAGCAGTCGTCGCTCGCCGTGCGCCGCCAGCGGCGCGGCGCTGCCCACCTCCTGAATCGCCGCCCCCAGCGAGCCCCGGTGTTGCTTGGCCCAGGCGCCGAGCTCGTCCAGCGCCCGCTGCAGCGACGCGGAGAGCTCGGGCTGCGCCGGGGTCGCCGAAGCGACCGCTGCCGGAGCTTCCGCGCGTGCTAGGTGTTTGGGGAGCAGCGTGCAGAGCGGCAGGACCAGCGCCAAGGCCCACCTTGGCCGGAGCAAAACGCGCATGACCCGTGTGGGTTACCGTTTGTGCGGGGCTCGCTCAAAATATTGGCGCATTTCGCGGCGCCCCGTCGGCGGGCTGGCGGCGCTGCTCGCCGTCTTGGCGCTCGGCGGTCCCGTGGCCGGTTGTCGCGGGTCGGCGCGCTCCGAGCCGAAAAGCCTGGAGATCGTGGTCCCTACGGACGTGGCGACGCTGGACCCCCGGTTTTCCACGCGAGCGCTCGACGTCAAGATCTCGCGCCTGATCCACGCCGGGCTGGTGGGCCTCGCCCCCGACACGCTCGAGCCCGTGCCGCTCGCGGCTCGCCGCTGGTGGTGGCGCGACCAGCAGACGCTGCGTGTCGAGCTGCGCCCCGGGCTTCGCTTCCACAGTGGCCACCCCTTGGGCCCCGCCGACGTCTGCGCGACGCTGCGCGCGGTGGCCGATCCGCGCCTCGGCAGCCCCCATCGCCCCGTCGTGCAGTCGATCGGCGCCTGCCGCCCGGTGTCCGAGCAGGCGGTCGACATCGTCCTGTCCAGGCCGCGCGCCACGCTGCTGACGGACCTGGAAATCCCGATTTTGCGCGCCGACCAGGCGCATGCGCCGCCCGATCCCGGGGCGCAGCTCGACGGGCTCGGCCCCTACCGCGTCGCCGAGGCGAGCGCCTCGGTGGTGCAGCTCGTCCCGGCGGAGACGGGTTTGTTGCCGCGACCGGCCCGCCCGGTCGTGATCCGGACCATCCGAGACGAGAACGCGCGCGCGCTGCGGCTGTTGGCGGGGCGCGCCGACATCGCCCCGAACGCCATTTCGCCGGCGCTGCTGCCGGCCCTCGAGGGCCGGGCCGAGCTCGCGACGCGGACCCGCCCGGGCGCCAACGTCACGTACCTGCTGATGCACAATGAACGTCCGCCGTTTCACCGCGCGGCGGTCCGCCGGGCCGTCGCTCGCGCGATCGACCGCCAGCTGTTGGTGCGCACCCTGCTGGCGGGCCGCGCCCAGGTGGCGCGTTCGTTCCTGCCGCCAGGGCACTGGGCAGAACCGGAGGGCGCGCGGCCCGAGCCGTTCGATCCGGCGAGCGCGCGCGTGGTGCTCGATCCGCTGCCGGCGGTGACGCTGCTCACGAGCACCGATCGGGCGCGCGTCACGATCGCGCGCGCGGTGGCGCAGATGCTGAACGACGCCGGGCTCGAGGTGCGGGTGGTGCCGCTCGACCTGGGCGTGCTGCTGGAGCGGCTCGATGCCGGAGACTACGACGCCGCGATTTTGCAGATCCCCGAGCTGACGGAGCCGAACGTGCTGCGGTGGTTCTTCCATCCAGGAGGCGTGCCGGGTGAAGGGGGCGAAGGAAAGAACCGAGCGCGCTACCGTTCGGCGCGCGCCGCCCACCTGCTCGACCTCGCGAGCCGCGATCGCGACACGGACGCACGGCGGCAGCTCTACGCGAAGCTGGTCGCGGTGATGGCAGAGGACATGCCCGCCGTTCCGCTGTGGCACGAAGACCAGGTCGCCGTGGTCTCGGCGTCGGCGAGCGCTTTCGTGCCGAGCGCCGAGGGTCGCTGGCTGGGCGTGGCGGCGCTGCCGTAAAGCTCGCGGCGGAAATCTTCGGGCTTGCTTTCCGGCGCGCGCGAGGCGAAGAAAACCGAGCGCCGTGACCTACCGACCCAGCGTAATCCTGTCCGTTGCGGCAGCGGCGCTCGTCGCCTGCGCGGCGCCCGGCGCGCTCGCCGACGAGCCCGAGCGACCGCCTCCGATAGACACCGGGGGAACACCGCCAGCCTCCGCGCGGACGACGCACCTGTTGGCCGGCGCGGCGACGACCGCCGTTTGGTACGGGGGAGCCGTGGGCTTTTCGTACCTGTGGCCCGACGCTCCCGGCGCGCGCGACCTGCGGATCCCAGTGGCCGGTCCCTGGATGGCGCTCGCGGACACCGGCTGCCCGGACGACGATCCGAACTGCAGCACCTTTTCCGTCGTGCTGCGCGCGATCCTGACCGCCATCGACGGTGTGGGTCAGGCCGGAGGTCTCGCCATCATGGCCGAAGCTTTGTTCCTGCCGACCGCAGCGAGCACGCGCCCTAAGACGCAGACCGCGTCAGGCCCCATGATCCGCCCGGTTCCGATCACGACGGAAAAAAACGGGCTTGGGCTCGGGGTCGTCGGGCGCTTCTAACGCGCGCGCGGTTTCACACGCGTCGCGCTCGCCGTTTCCGAAGCTCGCAACGCGCCGGAGCGCGCGCGAAATCCCCCGAGGGCGGTCGCGGTTGGAATTCCGAATCGAAAAGGGCTAGAACGCAGGCCGTCGAAACGGTTGGCGTCCTAACCGCACCAAAGCCTGTTCGCGAAAACCTTTCCGGCCAAATGCCGGATGACGCGCCCGGCGCCGAGATCCCTTGCAGCGTGTCGCTGCGAAGGGGCGCCGGAGGCGCGCGCGAGCGCGTTTGAGGTGCAAGTCGCGGGAAGAAATGATACGAGCAAAAAATGGAGGTCGCGCGGTGAGTCGGCGAACGAAGTTCGTCCTGGTCACCGGTGGTGTCGTCTCCTCGATCGGCAAAGGGCTCACCTCTGCTTCGCTCGGCGCGTTGCTCGAGGCGAGAGGGTTGCGGGTCACGCACATGAAGCTCGACCCGTACATCAACGTCGATCCGGGGACCATGTCGCCGTATCAGCACGGTGAGGTGTTCGTCACCGACGACGGTGCGGAGACCGATCTGGACCTGGGTCACTACGAGCGGTTCACCTCGTGTCGACTCACCCGCAAGTCCAACGTGACCACCGGGCGCATCTACGACGCCGTCATCAACAAGGAGCGGCGTGGCGAATACCTCGGCGCCACCGTCCAGGTGATCCCGCACATCACCGACGAGATCAAAGCGCGGGTTCGGGACGCGACCGAGGGCGTGGACGTCGCCATCATCGAGATCGGCGGGACGGTGGGTGACATCGAGTCGCTGCCGTTCCTGGAGGCGATCCGCCAGCTGAAGCTGGAGGCGGGGCCCCAAAACGCGGTCAGCGTTCACGTCACCCTGGTGCCTCACATCGTCACGGCTGGTGAGCTCAAGACCAAGCCAACCCAGCACTCGGTGCGGGAGATGCGGGAGATCGGCATCCAGCCGGACATCTTGATCTGCCGCTCGGACCGTCCAATCCACCGTGGGCTCAAGGAGAAAATCGCGCTCTTCGCGAATGTGGCCGTCGACAGCGTCATCTCCGCCGTGGACGTGTCGTGCATCTACGAGCTGCCGCTGTTCCTGCATGCGGAGGGGCTCGACGAGGAGGTCGCCGAGCGGCTCAACATCTGGTCGAGGCAGCCCGAGCTTTCGGGCTGGAAGCGCACGGTCGAGAAGTTCAAGAAGCCGGCGAACGGCTCGGTGAAAATCGGCGTCGTGGGCAAATACGTCCACCTGAAGGACGCCTACAAGTCGCTGCACGAAGCGCTCGTGCACGGCGGGCTCGCCAATGACGTCGCCGTTCAGCTCGAGTACATCGACTCCGAGGAGCTCGAGCGCAGCAGCGCCGCCTCGATGCTGAGCGGCCTCGACGCGGTGCTCGTCCCCGGCGGCTTCGGGGACCGCGGCGTGGAGGGTAAGATCGCGGCGATCCGACACGCTCGTGAGACGGGGCTCCCTTACTTCGGCATCTGTCTCGGGATGCAGCTGGCCGTCGTCGAGTTTGCGCGCAACGTGTGCAACCTGAAGGGCGCCGCGTCCGCGGAGATGCAAAAGGATCCCGCGCACGCGTTGATCGACCTGATGCCCGATCAGCGCGGTGTGAAAGACAAGGGCGGCACGATGCGGCTCGGCGCCTACCCTTGCAAGCTCAAGCCCGGCAGCTTGGCCGAGCAGATCTACGGCGAGAGCGAGATCAGCGAGCGGCACCGGCACCGGTTCGAGGTGAACAACGCCTACCGCGACGCGCTGACGGCCGCCGGCTTGGTGCTCAGCGGGACGAGCCCCGACGGCCGCCTGGTGGAGATCGTGGAGCTGCCCGGGCACCCGTACTTCGTTGGCTGCCAGTTCCATCCGGAGTTCAAGAGCCGGCCAATGCAGGCGCACCCGCTGTTTTCGAGCTTCGTCGGCGCCGCTGTCGCGCGCCGCGACAGCGTCCCCGCCGGGGCACGTGCGGCGGGCGAGATGAGCTCCGAGAGCTCTCCTGCCGTCAACTGACGCCGCGGGTCGCGTCCTTGAACACGCCCGGGAGCGTTCCCTCCTGAGCGCGACGGGCCGCTCACAAACAGTAGGCCCGAATCATCGGCCCCGCCCGCACCCGGACCTCCGTCGCTCGGAACACGTCGCCGTCGAGGACGTACGGCCCCGGACCGTCCGGGAAGCTCAGCCGGAAGCTCGGCAAGAGCTGGTCGACGATGCCGGGGCCCTGGAGCGGCTTGCCGCCGATGACCCGCAGCGCCTGCGGCCCCAGCTGGCGCGGACCGAGGGAGCTGGCCACCAGGTGGATTCGCTTCGGATCTTCACCGGCCCGATAGGTCACCAGAAAGTGGAGGCCGAGGTTTTTGACCACGGAGGCGACGACCAGGCTGTAGGCGTCGTCGCTCAGCTCCGGACCGCCGTCCACCCGCAGCCGGCACGGCAGCGGCGCGAGCAATGCCCTGGCCCGCGCGCCGCCGAGCAAGGAGCCGAAGAACGTGGGAACGGCGATGCCCACCGCCGTCCGCGCCCCGGCGGCGCCGGCCGCGTAGTAGCGGTCGAAGAAGCGCGCCACCAGCCCGCTGCCGAAGATGAAGCCAATGCGCTGCGCTCCCGCCGCGTCGTCGATCTGGAGCGTGGGGCGCGCGCGAAACTCGAGCTTCGACGACGGATCGAGCAGACGCGGGAGGATGCTCGGCAGATCGATGCGCGCGCGACGCGGGGCGCCTTCATCGCGCCAGTTGCGCGCGACCGTGGCCATCGTCCCGGCGGGCAAAAAGACGAGCTCTGGCAGGCGCTCGGCACCGAACGCCTTGTGCAGCGCCGTGGTCGCAGCCATGTAGCTGCCGTCACCCCCGCAGACGATCACCCGCGAAGCCTTGGCCTGCTCGAGCCGGGCACAGGCGCTGTCGAGCTCGCCCAGATCACCCGTCAGGAAAACGCGAGCGTGCCGGGTGGCGACGGCCTCGAGCCGAGCGAGCAGCTGCGGCGAGCGCCGCAAGCAGCGCGCGTTGGGGTTCAAGATCAGTGCAGACAAGACCTGGCTCTTCTATCGGCCGGCAACGCCCTCGCCCGCGGGCGGGCTCCGGGCCTCGGGGGGCGACGGGCCGGGCGCCGGAGACCAGAAAACGGGATGTGCTAGAAGTGCCAACGATGGCACGACCGAGGCTCGGTTTCATCATCCTGCCACTCCTTTCGGCCTGCTCTTCCGGCGGCGTGGTGCAGGCCGCCCTCTACGGTGATCTGGCGACGCTCAAGCGACGCGTGCAGCAGGAGCAGCGCGAGGGGGATCTCGACGAGGGGCGGGTGCGAGATCTGGCGCACGCCGTGGCGGCGCGGGAGGTCCGCTCCGCGCAGGGGCCACTCGGCGCCGCCCGGCTCCGCCAGGCGCGGCCGTGTGCGCCGGCCCTGAGCAGGGAGCTCGAGGACCGCGCGGCGCGCGGCGATGACGGGGCGGCAGAGGCGGCGCTTTCACTGCTCGAGGTCGGGGGCCTCGATCGCCGGCAGGCCGTGGAGCGCTATGCGGAGGCGAGC
>JAEZYZ010000274.1 GCA_023418705.1 Pseudomonadota bacterium
CCGCCGGTCCCGCCGGTCCCGCTGCCGCCCGTCCCGCTGCCGCCCGTCCCGTTGCCGCCATCCCCTTCGTCGTCCGAACAGGCAACCCCGATCAGGGTCAGCGCCGCGAGCAGGGAACCGAAACGGACGAGACGGGACGGGTGCGGGGCCATGGGGACGGTCACCTCAACGATCGAGCAGCGCTGCTGCTGTGATGCGCCCTGGCGAGCGCCGGCTGCGGGTCGAGCCAGGACGAGGTTCAGTGGTGCTTTGGTCGAGAAATTATCAGGCGCCGGATCGCGCCGCTCGGCTTTTTCGTGGCGCTCGCTCACGCGGGCACCGATCGGCGTTCGAGCCGAGACGAAGCCATGGCAGCAGTAGCCGAAGGGTCGACTGCGACTGCAATTTGGCGACCGGTTTGGCCCGCGCGCTCACAAGGTACGAGGTATATGCTCGGGGGCGGCATGGCGAGCTTCGACTGGCAGCGCGTTCAGGCTGACTTCCCCGTCAACCAGCGGCTGATTTGGCTGAACAACTGCGGGACCACCCCCCCTCCGCGCGCCGTGCTCTCGGCGCTCGAGCGCCACCACCAGGCGTATGCCGAACGTGGGATCCTCGGCGTCGTCGATCTCGAGGCGCTGCACGATTCTGTCCGCGGCCGACTCGCCCGGATGCTCGACGTCGCCGCCGACGAGCTCTGCTTGGTTCACCACACGACCGAGGCGATGACCTTCGTCAGCCACGGTCTCCGGCTGCAGGCGGGGGACGAGATCCTCTTGCTCGAGCACGAGTACCCGAGCAACGTCTATCCCTGGGAGCACTGGCGTCAAAAGGGGGTGCGCCTCGCGACGCTGCCGCTCGCGCCAACACCGGAGCAGCTGCTCGAGACCTTTCATGGCGCCCTGACCGCCGCGACCCGGGTCGTGTCGGTGTCCGCCGTCCACTGGTGCACCGGCATGCCGCTGCCCCTCGAGCCGATGGCGGCCGCCTGCGAGGCGCGGGGCATCGAGCTCGTGGTGGACGCGGCGCAAGGGGCGGGCCTGTTGCCGCTCGACCTGGGGCGCCTGCGCATCGGCTACATGGGGTTCTCGGCCTGGAAGTGGTTGCTCGGACCGCTGGGGCTGGGCGTGCTCTACGTGCGCCGCGACCAGCTCCCGAAGCTGTCCTTTCCGTTCAAGGGGACCGGCTCGGTCGTCGACGACCACGTCTACCTGCCCTATCGGGACGAGCTGAAGGCCGGGACCGATCGGTACGTGCTGTCGACGCCGAACGTCAACGACTGGATCTATTTCGACGCCAGCCTCGAGTACCTCGAAAACATCGGCTTCGAGCGCGTTCGACACCGGATCATCGAGCTCGCCGGCCGCCTGGTCGCGGCGCTTCGGGAGCGCGGATTTATCACCGCTCACGATGATTTTTCCCGGCACCCGACCGGCATCGTCGCCGTCCACAAGCCAGGCTTGGACAGCGACGCCGTCGTGGCCCGCTTGGCCGAGGCCGGCGTGGTCGCCGCCTCTCGGCTCGGACGCGTGCGGCTCGCCCCCCATGTCTACTTGTCCGAAGCGCAGATCGACGCGGCGCTCGAGCGGCTCACGGCGCTCTGTTGAGCCGAGCAACCCTCGCGTTCGGAGGGCGAGGCGTGCCGACGGCGCCGCGCCCCCGATCGGCCTGGCCTGAGCCTGACAAATTCGTCCCCGTTTCCACGAGCAGACACGGCGTGACACCGCCGCGGATTTCGGGCCGACCGACGATCGGCCCATTTTGAGGGCAGTTTCGAAGAGAAACGAGCACGAAATACAGCGGCAACACTCGGACAACTACCTAGAGCGCACAGTCAGAAGCGGCTGTTTGCCGACAACGAGTTCCCCCTGGCCATCGACGCGCGGGAGGAAACGGAAGGAGACCGAGTCATGCTGCTCATTCGTGGAAGCCGAGTATTCGGCGCTGCCATCACTGCGGTGGGGATTCTGGGCTGGCCGCTCGCCAGCTTCGCGCAGGAGGCGCCACCTGCACCTCCCGCGCAGCCTGCTCCGGAGCCCGCGCCCGCACCCGCGCCAGCAGCACAGCCCGCACCTGAACCCGCACCTGAACCCGCACCGGCGCCGCCAGCGGCGGGCGTCGACGTCCAGGGTCAAGTCGGAGCGGACGTCGGGGTGCAGGCGGAGCCGTACGCAGCGCCGCCGCCGCCCGCCGCGGAACCTGCGGCGCCGATGGCAGCCCAACCTTTGCCGCCGGCTCCCGCCGACGCGCCACCGGCCGATGAGGGCGCGGCCGCAGAGGACGAGGAGAGCCCCGTCGACTTCATGTTGTTCGTCGACGCCTACGGCGGCTGGCAGACCGCGCAGGCCGGAACCCCGGTGCCATTCCACCGCGCCTACGCCCTGAATTCCCCGGAGTTCGTGAACGAAAATGGGTTCTCTCTGTCGTTCGCCGGCCTCGACGTCTCCTACGACGGTGGGCAACTCGGAGCGACGGCCAGCCTGCGCTTTGGGCCTTCGGTCGTATTGTTCCACGGCAACGATCCGTTCTTCGGCATCGACAACATCGTCCAGGCGTTCGTGACCTGGAAGCCCGTCGATGGCCTCGCCCTCGACCTCGGCCAGTTCGGCACGATCTATGGCGCCGAGGTCGCCGAGAGCTGGATGAACCTGAACTACACGCGCGGCGGCCTCTACTACGCCATGCAGCCGTTCTGGCACACCGGGCTCCGCGCCAGCTACGACATCAGCGATGCGTTCACCGTCAAGGGGATGGTCGTCAACGGCGTGAACAACATCAGCGATGCGACGACCGACGAAGGCGCGCCGAGCCTGGGGTTGCAGCTCGCCGTCACGCCGAGCGAGGCGTTTGGGCTCGCGGTGGGCGGCTTGATCTCGACCGACCCGGAGGACGATGACAACTCGTTCGATCGCTTCGTCGACGTCGTCGCCACCCTCTCGCTCGGCGACTTCAGCGCCATCGCCAACTTCGACTACAACATGGACGTCCTGGAGGGTGAAAACACCTCGTACTGGGGCGCCAGCTTGGCGATGGGCTATGCCTTCACGGACATGTTCGGGCTGGCGGTCCGTGGCGAGTACCTGAGCGACCCGGACAGCGTCCTGTACGCGGACCTGGCGACCGCCGCTCCGTTCGAGGATGGCGCCAGCGTCGTGACCCTCACCGGGACGATCGACGTGAAGCCCGTGCCCGGCTCGCAGAACCTCATCCTCCGGTGGGACAACCGCTACGAGACCTCGTCCGAAGACATCTTCTTCGACAACGACGGCGAGCCGACCGACGGTTGGTTTGCCTCCGTCATCGGCATGGTGGTGAAGACCAACTGATGCCGGTCGCGCTCGGTGGAGGGAGCCCGTCGCTGCCCCTCCCCGGCAACCTGCAAACCTGCAGCCTGCCAAGATCATTCTTGGCAGGCTGCAATTCATTGGACCCCTCGCAGCGATTCTCTCTTGGCGCGCCGCGTTGGGATGACTAATGGTTAACCGCATGAAAAGACTGGGTTCTACGGTCCTGATCGCCGCCATGACCAGCGCCGCCTTCGCCGGCTGCGACAAGAAGGAGGTCAGCGAGCCAGCGGACAAGCCGGGGACGGCCACGCAACCCGCGGCCCCGGCCAAGCCCCAGATCGACAAGGCCCAGCTCGCGGCCTTCGCGCCGTTGCCCGAGGTGATGTCGGACACGCCGCTGAACGAGGCCCACATCGAGCTCGGTCGAATGCTCTACTTCGACAAGCGCCTGAGCAAGAACCAGGACATCTCCTGCAACACCTGCCACGACCTGCAGAAGTACGGCATCGATCCCCGGGAAAAGGCCAAGACGTCGTCGGGGCACAAGAACCAGACCGGCACGCGCAACTCACCGACCGTCTACAACGCCGCCGGCCACTTCCGTCAGTTCTGGGATGGGCGCGCCGCGGACGTCGAGGAGCAGGCCAAAGGCCCGATCCTGAACCCGGTCGAGATGGCGATGCCCGACGAGAAGTACGTCTTGCGGGTGCTCAATTCGATCCCCGGCTACGTCGAGGCCTTCAAGAAGACGTTCCCCGACGACAAGCAGCCCCTCAACTACGACAACGTCGGCAAGGCCGTCGGCGCGTTCGAGCGCAAGCTCGTGACGCCGAGCCGCTGGGACAAGTTCTTGAAGGGAGATGAGGCGGCGCTGAGCGACGCGGAGAAAGAAGGCTTCCTCACCTTCGTCAGCACGGGCTGTGTGACCTGCCACACCGGCGCGTACCTCGGCGGCCACATGTACCAGAAGGCGGGCCTCGTGAAGCCCTGGCCGGAGCAGTCGGACCAAGGCCGCTACGAGGTCACCAAGCAGGAGAGCGACAAGATGATGTTCAAGGTGCCGAGCCTGCGCAACATCACCAAGACCGCGCCGTACTTCCACGACGGATCCTCGTCGAGCTTGCCCGACGCCATCCGCAAGATGGCCGAGTTTCAGCTCGGCAAGAGCCTCAAGGACGACGAGGTCAAGTCGATGATGGCCTTCTTCGAGAGCCTGACGGGCGAGGTCCCCACCGACTACATCAAGGAGCCGGAGCTTCCGCCCTCTGGCCCGACGACACCGAAGCCGATCGCCGACTGACGGCCCTCGCCCCCGTCTAGATGCTAGAGCACCGATCAGTTTGCCAGACCGAAGGTCCCGATGAATCGGGGCCCCCTCTTGGGCGAGGGCCCCGATTCATCGGGAAACCCTCACTTCTGCTCACGGCTCGGTGCTCTAAATGATCTCATTTTCCGCGACACACGGTTTGCGGTGCAAATCGTTGGTCGCTCTAGTACGCGAGCTGGAGCTGCGCTCGGATCTGGTCGTCGCCCTGGTCGATCCCGCCTTTCGGCCAGATCCGAAAGTAGTCCGCCTGTAGCTTCAGGCTGTGCTCGCCAGGATAGAAGCTGACGCCGGCGCCCAGCTCGTGCTGCTGCTCGAGGCTGCTGTCGTCGCCCGTGGGTCGCACCTCGCTGTAGCGGGCCGTGAACTCGACGGGGGCCGGGGCGAGCAGGTAGCCGCCCTGCAGGAACCAGCCGACGCCATTGCGCGCCGCCTCGACCGGGATGGGCGCCCCCAGCTCGTCCACCGCGCCGCCGCCGTTGCGGTCGCCCTGTCGATAGAAGAACTCGCCGGATAGCGAGACGCCCGCCAGCTTGAACGTCGCGTCGGCGGTCACGAGGTGGACGTCGGTCGCGCCCCCGTCGGCCGGCGCCGAGCCCAAGATGCCTCGGTCGGCGGTGGCGTCGTCGAGGTAGGCGTACGCCGCCCCGACGCTGAGCCCCGGCTTGTCCATCCGCTCGAGGTCGCCCTCGCTGTAGTCCTCGAAGTCCCCGAACGGCAGCAGCTCGACGCGCGCGATATACATCTGGTCGAAGTCGTCGTTGAAGGTGTCGGCGTCGCGCCCTTGATTGAACCAGATCCCCGCGTAGTAGCGGAAGAGGTCCGCGATCCCGGGCGAATGGAAGTGGAAGCCGATGTCTCGATCCAGGTTGAACTCGCCCTGGGCGAGCGCGCGGTCGACCATTTGTAGATCGCCCGAGGAGATCACCCGCTGGCGGCTAAACGGCACCTTGTACTGGCCGATCCGCAGGGTCGCGTGCTTCACGTAGTCGAACTCCGCATACCAATCGAGCAGCGGCGTGAGCGTCGGTCCCGATCCGGAAATGTTTTCGTCCCGCGGTGAGATCGCCAGCTCGGTTTTGTACTTGTTGTGCTCGCCAAAGACGTGGCCGACGAACGTCAATCGGGCTCGCCGGATCTGTAGGAGGTGGCTCCAGTCGTCCGCCGCGTTGACACGCTCCAGCGTGTACAGAAACTGCCCGCGCAAGCGCAGCGACAACGAAAACTCCTCGTCCCGGCTCGTGAAGGACAAGCCCTTGCC
>JAEZYZ010000284.1 GCA_023418705.1 Pseudomonadota bacterium
CACCAGGCCATCAAGGCTTGACATTCCCCACCCCGAAGCGCATATCCGCTAATCTCGATATTCGGATATGCCCGTCCTCTCCCGCAACGTCGAAACCCTAAGCCTACTCGGCGACGAGAACCGCATCCGCCTCTGCGCACTCCTCCGCGATCGCGAGCTCTGCGTCACCGACCTCGTGCGAGTGACCGGCATCTCCCAGTCCCGCGTGTCGACGCACCTTGGACGCCTCCGGGAGGCAGGGTTCGTGCGCGACCGGCGCCAGGGCTCCCAGGCCTTCTACGCCCTGGATCTGCAGGGGCTGCCGGCCGGCGCGCGGGCGCTCCTCGATGAAGCCGCCGAGTCCGCCGATCCGACGCTTCGGGCCGACCAAGAGCGGCTCGAGGCGCTCGACGCGGAGCGGCGGGGCGACGGGCTCGGCGACGACCTGGAGCGCGACTACTCGCCCGGTCGGAGCTGGCGATCGCTCGCGCTCGGCCTCACCGCGTTGCTCGAGCTCGGCGACGTGCTCGACGTCGGCTCCGGCGACGGCGCCGCCGCCGCCACCCTCGCCCCCGCTTGCCGGCGCCTCACCTGCGTCGACGTGAACCCGCGCAAGATCGAGGTCGCCAAGGAGCGCCTGGCCAAGTTCGACCACGTGACCGCCCTGGTCGCCGACGCGCACGCGTTGCCCTTCGAAGCCGACCGCTTCGACGCGGTCCTGCTCTTTCACACGCTGACGTACACCGACGATCCCGCCAAGGCGCTCGCCGAGTGCGCGCGCGTCCTGCGCCCAGGCGGGCGCCTGGTGCTGCTCTGCCTGGACGCGCACGAGCGGCGCGAGGTCACCGCCCGCTTCGGGGAGCGGCACGCCGGGTTCTCGCCGCGCGCGCTCGGCTCGCTGCTGCGACGCGCCGGCTTCGCCGTCGACAGCGCTGGCGTCGCCTGCCGAGAATCCAAGCGTCCCCACCTTCAGGTGGTGCTCGCCGCCGCTCGCAAACCGGGCATCGTCCCCTCCCCCTCACCCCCCAAAGCAACAAGGAACTGACAACCGCCATGGCTCCTCACCCATCCTCCGCCGACCGGCACCCGCTGCAGAAGCTGCTCGAACAGCGCATCCTCATCATCGACGGCGCCATGGGCACGACCATCCGCACCTACGGGATGACGGAGCAGGACATTCGCGGCAAGCGCTTCGCGGACTCGAAGAAGGATCTGCTCAACAACGGCGACCTCTTCTCCCTCACGCAGCCCGAGATGATCGGCGACATCCATCGCCGCTTCCTCGAGGCCGGCGCCGACATCATCGAGACCAACACCTTCGGCGCCACCAGCATCACGCAGAGCGAGTTCTTCGTCGACGACCCGCGCGAGCACGGCGGGCGCAAGGACCCGGACTTTTACCAGCGCATCCTCGAGGACCGGTTTCTCAATGATCTGGCGTGGGAGATCAACGAGCAGTCGGCGCGCCAGTGCCGTGAGTGGGCCGACCGCGTCGGCAGCGCCGATGGGCGGCAGCGGTTCGTGGCGGGCGCCATCGGACCGCTCACCGTGTCGCTGTCGAACTCTCCGGACGCCGAAGATCCGGGGTTCCGCGTCGTCACCTTCGACCAGGTGAAGGCCGCCTACACCCACCAGATCCGCGCGCTGATCGCCGGCGGCTCGGACGTGCTCTTGGTGGAGACCATCTTCGACGCGCTGAACGCAAAGGCAGCGCTGGTCGCCATCCAGGAGGTGTTCGAACGAGAGGGCAAGCGCCTGCCGGTGATGGTGTCGGCGGCGGTCGGCCGGGGCGGGGAGACCATGATCTCGGCGCAGACGGTCGAGGCGCTCTGGAACGCCGTCGAGCACGTGCAGCCGATCGCGGTCGGGCTCAACTGTTCGCTCGGCCCGGACCTGATGTACCCGTTTTTGAGCGAGCTCGGCAAAAAGTCGAGCGCCGCGATCTCCTGCTATCCCAACGCCGGGCTGCCAAACCCGCTGTCTCCCACTGGCTTCGATCTCGAGCCGCCCGACATGGTCCGGCACCTGCGCCAGTTCGCCGACGCGGGGCTCGTGAACATCGCGGGCGGCTGCTGCGGCAACACGCCCGAGCACATCGCCGCCATCGCGCGCGCGCTCGCCGAAGCGCCGCCGCGCGACTATCGGCGAACCGCGGCGGCGCCGAGCGAACCGGCCGCTGCCCCGCGGCCCCTGCGCCTGTCGGGCTCCCAACCGTTCACGCAGCAGCCCGGCGTCTTCATGATGATCGGCGAGCGCACCAACGTCGCCGGCTCGCCAAAGTTTGCCAAGCTGATCAAGGAGGGCAAATACGAGGAGGCCGTGGCCATCGCGCGCCAGCAGGTCGAAAACGGCGCGAACGTCATCGACGTGTGCATGGACGAAGGCATGATCGACGGCGTGGCGGCGATGAGCCGCTACCTCTCGCTGCTTGCCAGCGAGCCCGAGGTCGCCAAGGTGCCCACCATGGTCGACTCCTCCAAGTGGGAGGTGATCGAGGCCGGGCTAAAATGCCTGCAGGGCAAGGGCATCGTGAACTCCATCTCCCTCAAAGAGGGCGAGGAGAGCTTCAAACAGGCGGCGCGCAAGGTCTTGCAGTATGGCGCGGCGGTCGTGGTGATGGCCTTCGACGAACAGGGCCAGGCGGCCACCTACGAAGACAAGATCCGCATCTGCGAGCGCGCCTACCGCATCCTGGTCGACGACATCGGGTTCCCCCCCGAAGACGTGATCTTCGACCCCAACATCCTGACCATCGCCACGGGGATGGAGGAGCACAACGACTACGCCGTCGATTTCATCCGGGCGACCCGCTGGATCAAGGAGAACCTGCCACACGCCAAGGTGAGCGGCGGCGTGTCCAACATCTCCTTCGGCTTCCGCGGCAACAACCGCGTGCGCGAGGCCATGCACGCCGCGTTCTTGTACCATGCGATCGCCGCTGGGCTCGACATGGGCATCGTCAACGCCGGCATGCTCGAGGTGTACGAAGAGATCGAGCCCACCCTCAAGCAGCTGGTCGAGGACGTCTTGTTCAACCGGCGCCCGGACGCCACTGAGCGGCTGGTCGATTTCGGCGAGAAGCTCAAGGCCGAAGGAAGCGCCGAGGCGGGCGGCGAGAAGAAGCAAGAGCAGTGGCGACAGGGCAGCGTCGAAGAGCGGCTCAGCCACGCCTTGGTCAAGGGCATCGACGCCTACATCGAGCAAGACACGGAGGAGGCGCGCCAGAAGCTCGGCCGCCCGCTCGCCGTGATCGAAGGACCGCTGATGGACGGCATGGGCGTCGTCGGCGACCTGTTCGGCTCGGGGAAGATGTTCTTGCCCCAGGTCGTCAAGAGCGCGCGCGTGATGAAGAAGGCGGTCGCGTACTTGTTACCCTACATGGAGGCTGAAAAGGCCGAACGCCTCGCCGCTGGGGAGACCGTGAAGGCGCAGGGCAAGATCGTGCTCGCGACCGTGAAGGGCGACGTGCACGACATCGGCAAGAACATCGTCGGCGTGGTGCTCGCCTGCAACAACTACGAGGTCATCGACCTGGGCGTCATGGTCCCGTGTGAGAAGATCCTCGAGCGCGCCAAGGCCGAGAACGCCGACCTCATCGGCCTGAGCGGCCTCATCACCCCGTCGCTCGACGAGATGGTGCACGTCGCGCGCGAAATGCAGCGCAACGGCTTTCGGCTGCCGCTGCTGATCGGCGGGGCCACGACCAGCAAGGCGCACACCGCCATCAAGATCGCGCCGAACTACGACCAGCCCGTGGTGCACGTGCTCGACGCGAGCCGCGCGGTCCCGGTCACCACGACCCTGCTGAGCGACGACCGGACCAAGGCCGCCTTCATCGAGAAGCACGAGGCCGAGTACCAGCGCCTGCGGCAGCTGCACGGCAAACCGAAACACAAGCTCCAGCCCGTCGAAGCGGCGCGTGCCAACCGCACCCCCATCGAATGGCGCCCCGAAGACATCGCGACGCCGGAGTTCACCGGCGTACGGGTGCTCGACGATTTCCCGCTCACGATTTTGCGAGATTTCATCGACTGGACGCCGTTTTTCCATACCTGGGAGCTCAAGGGCGTCTTCCCGCGCATCCTGGAGCACGAAAAGTACGGTGAGCAAGCGCGCCAGCTCTTCTCCGAGGCGAAGCTCCTGCTCGACCGGATCATCGAGGAGAAGCTCTTGACCGCGCGCGCCGTCTACGGCTTCTTCCCGGCCAACGCCGTCGGCGACGACGTCGAGCTCTATGCGGACCCCGAGCGCAAGCAGGTGCTCGAGCGCTTCTTCTTTCTGCGCCAGCAGTCGGAGAAGAGCAGCGGTCCCAACCGCTGCCTCGCCGACTTCGTCGCTCCGAAGGACAGCGGGCTCGCAGACTACATCGGCGCCTTTGCCGTCACCAGCGGCATCGGCCTGCAAGACCTCGTCCTCAAGTTCAAGGCGGAGAACGACGACTACAACGCCATCATGGCCGAAGCCCTCGCCGACCGCCTCGCCGAAGCCTTCGCCGAGTGCCTCCACCAGCGCGCCCGCATCGAGTGGGGCTACGGCAAGGACGAAGCGCTCGGCAACGACGACCTCATCGCCGAAAAGTACCGCGGCATCCGCCCCGCCGCCGGCTACCCCGCCTGCCCCGACCACACCGAAAAAGCCACCCTCTGGCGCCTGCTCGAGGTCGAGGAGCGCACCGGCATCTGCATCACCGAGTCGTTCGCCATGTGGCCAGGCTCCAGCGTCAGCGGCCTGTACTTCGCCCACCCCGCCTCCCAGTACTTCGGCGTCGGCAGGATCGATCGCGACCAGGTCCAGGACTACGCGCGCCGCAAGGGGCTCAGCGTCGAGGAGGTGCAGCGGTGGCTCGGCAACAACCTGAACTACTGAAGCCGCCGAACCCCGCGCGGGCTCAAGGAGCCACGTAGCGATAGACGCGGATCCAGTCGTAGTCGGCGCTCGTCGGCGCCGTGGTCGCGTCGACGGCGCCCGCCCAACCTGGCGCGCCCGAGGCCCAGATCGTCAAGAGGATGTTCTGGGGCAGGACCATCCGCGCCATCTCTTTGGTGGCGGTGTGCAAGAGAACATCGTCGATGTAGAAGCGCGCCTCGCCGGGCACCCACTCGATCGCATAGGTGTGAAACTCGGCGGAGGGGTCGAAGTCGAGCGTCACGAGCTGCGGAAACTGCGAGTGCCCGGTCGCCGGATCGGCGGGCGGGATGTTCACCATGTGGTTGAACTGAATTCGGTCGTGGTTCTTTCCAAGGAACTCGATGTCGAGCTCGTTCCAGTCGTCGGGGGGCCACGGCGTGTAGATCAACACGAGCGACGAGACGACGGCGGAACCGGTCGCGA
The DNA here is from genome assembly GCA_023418705.1 of Pseudomonadota bacterium. Taxonomy (GTDB): domain Bacteria; phylum Myxococcota_A; class Polyangia; order Polyangiales; family Polyangiaceae; genus JAEZYZ01. Next base: position 5,311 of record JAEZYZ010000284.1, read on the forward strand.
AGCGTATCGACGCCTCCACCTTGCCGTAGGTGAGGGTCTCCCGCGATCGCATCTCGACGCCCCGAAACGGCTTCGCGGGATCGTCTTCAGCCGAGAGCGCGAGGCTGAGGATGCCGTCGTTCACCTCGGCGTTCGAGCCGGTGAACTGCGCCAGGTTGCCGTCCCAGCTGTGCGTCATGAGCTGCCAGCGGGTCGAGTCGATGGTGTCGAAGGCATCCTCCCAGGCGAGCTCGAAGCTGCCGGGCGCTGCCCCCGGGCCGCCGCTCGCGCCGCCGATCCCGGAGGAGCTGCCCGCCGATCCCGCCGGGGTGTTGGGCCGCGGCGAATCGCAGCCGGCGAGGCTGACCAACACGAGAAGAGAGAGCACCGATCGCGATGTCATGCTCGGGGCGTACTCGCCCCCAACCCGGCCGGCATCGAGTCTTGTGCGTTTGTTCGAGCGGGGCGCTGCCGCCGGCCCGCGAGGCCCTCAAAAGGCTGGGCGGCCTGCTCGCGGCGCGCCGATGGGCTCGAAGCGGTCGTGCAAGGCCCGCCGCAGCTCGGGGTCGAGCAAGGCGCTCGGGGCACACCCCAGCAGCTCGCGGACGACCTGATGGCAGCGCGAGTAGCTCCCGAAGCCCGCCTCGACCGCGGCCCGCGTCAGGTTCTCCTGCCCCGCTTCGATGCGCGCGATCAGCCGCAGCACCTGCAGCCGATTTTTGTACTCGGTCAGCGACAGGCCCTGTTCACTCCGAAATCGGCGGCTCACGTCGCCGCGATTGCTGGCCAGGCGCCGCACCAGGTCGTCGCGGCCGAGCTCTGGAGCTCGTGCCAGGAGCGACGCCGCGCGATGCCCGAGCCCCCGCGGCGGGCGCGGCACCTCGAGCCCCGCCAGCAAGCCGAGCAGCCGCTGTTCGACCGCCCCATCGTCGCTGACCTCCGGGGCGTGAGCCAGCGTCTCGGCGCAAGCGCGCAGCGTTCGCTCGTCGACCTGATGGAGCGGGCGCGCGAAGCTCGGCGCGACCGCGTGCTGGCGCGCGAAAGCGTCCAGCAGCTCCGGCCGAAACCCGACGACGTACAGCTCGAGATCGTCGCTGGCGTGCTCGAGGTAGTGATCGACCCCCGGCGGATACCAGACCAGCGATCCGGCCGACATCGGAACGCGGCGATGCCCCACCACGAAGGTCGCGGTCCCGCGGACGACGAGGTTGAACTCCGAGTCGTCGTGGAAGTGTGCCGGCCGGCGGAACGCCGGGTGGTAGCGCCATGCCTGCGCTCGACGGCGCGCCGGCATCGGAAACGGCTGCCACAGCAAAGACATCCTGGAGCTCGAGCATACGACCTTCGCCCCCCCTCACGCACGGGCAGAGGCGCGGAGCTGGCACCGACCCCCTCCCCGAGCGGCGCGCCTCGCGCCCGGCTCCCCCCAAAGAGAGCCCGTGGCCGGGTCCCCGTCTGAATGGACAGGGAGACCCGCGCTCGCGGAAAGGGCCGTCGTCACAGCGGTTATCTCGGGTCTTCGGCGGGCCGTAGGTGTCTTCGGTAAGTTCGTGCTCCCCCGCGGCCCCATCACCATCCTCGTCGTCGACGACGACCCCATCGTCCTTCGGGCGACACAGGATCGGCTCGTCAGGTTGGGGTTTCGGGTCCAGGCGGAGCTCGACCCGCCCTCGGCCCTGCGCCGCTTGCGACACGACTCGGTCCAGCTGGCGCTGATCGACGCCAGCTTGCTCGGCCCGACCGGCGATCTGTTGGTCGCCGAGGCCTGCCGCTGCTTCTCGCGCCACCGGATCGTGCTGCATTCTGGCTGGCGGGCCGCGGAGCTCGACGCCCTGGCGCGCCAACACCGCTTGCTTGGGTTCATCCAAAAGACGGGGGATGAAGCCTGGATGGAGCAGGAGCTCGAGCGGCTGCTCGGCGAGAGCGCTCAGCGCCTCGAGTGCTCCGAGTCAACGCCGCCGAACCTGCGCTGCCCCTGACGTCCTGGCAGCCCCGTCGCGAGCGGCGCCGCCGTCCGGCGCGAACAGATCGAGCTGCTGCCCTGGACGCGGAGGCCGCGCGAAGGGTGCCCGCGGCGCGCGGGGGTGCGCCCGTTGCTGATTCAGACCGAGGCGCGCGGTCGTGGCGTCGAACAGGCGCCGGACCGCCGCCGCGTACTCGCCCTCGCCGCTGAAACGGCTGCCGAAGCGCGGGTCGTTCCAATGGCCGCCACGCACCTCCCGGGTGCGGGCGAGGACGCGCTCGGCCGCCAGGGGCAGCGCCTCGCGCAGGCGCTCCTCGAACACCGGTCGCACATTTCCCGGCAGCCTGAGAAAGATCAGAGCCGCTCCGCGCGCCCCCGCGTCCGCCGCCGCCTCCAAGACCTTCGGCAGGTCGCGATCCCCCAAGCCCCCGATCAGCGGGGCCACGTTGACGGTCACCTCCAGGCCAGCCGCGGCTAGCCTCCGGATGATGCCGACCCTGCGCGCGGGCGTGGCGACGTAGGGCTCGAGGGAGCGGGCGATCTTGGCGTCCCAGAACGGGATGCTGACCGAGACGGTGGCCCGAGCTCGGCGGTCCAGGGCGACCAAGAGCTCCAGGTCCCGCTCGATGAGCGGCGATTTGGTGATGACGTGCACCGGGTTGCCGTACTCCAGGCAAACTTCCAGGCAGGCGCGCGTGAGCTGGTAGGACGCCTCGAGCGGCTGATAACAATCGGTGTTGCCGCTGAACAAAATGAGCTCGCCCGACCAGCTTCGGTGATCGAACGCCTGCCGGAGCAGCGCCGGCGCGCGCGGCTTGACCACGATCTTGCGATCGAAATCCGTGCCGCTGCCGAAGCCGAGCTGCTCGTGTGAGGGACGCGCGTAGCAGTACGCGCAGGCATGCAGGCACCCTCGGTACGGGTTCAGGCTATAGCGAAACCCGAGGTCCGGGCTGTCGTTGCGCGAGAGGATGCTCTTGCTGTCGTCCTCGAAGACCTGCAGGTCGATGGACGGCGCCTCCCCGAAATACTCGACGACCTGGGCCTGAAAGCGCCCTACGGGGTTCCGAACCGGGACCGTTTTCACTGAACTAACGTTCAGCTTACCCTAGCAACCGCCCCTGCGCAAAGGCCCCCGGGGGCGCGCGGGAACTTGGCGCGGGCGGGATTTGCGGTATGAGTCCAGGTCTCCGTGATCGACCAGGACACGATCGAGCGCGTTCGCCAAAGCACGGGGATCTCGGCCCTGGTCGGCGAGTCCGTGAAGCTGCAGCGTCGGGGGCGCAGCCACGTCGGCCTCTGCCCGTTCCACAAAGAGAAGACACCGAGCTTCCACGTCAACGAAGAGCGCGGCATCTATCACTGCTTTGGCTGCGGCGTGACCGGGGACGTCTTCAAATTCGTCCAGCACGTCGAGGGCCTGTCGTTCGTCGAGGCCGTGCGGCGCCTGGCCGACCGCGCCGGCATCGCGATCGTCGAGAACGTCTCCGACGCCGAGCGGCGCGAACAGGCGATCGCGCGCCGCCGCCTGCAAGAGCTCTACGACCTCAACCAGGTCGCGGCCAGCTACTTCGAGCGCCTGCTGCGCGAGCACCCGCTACGGCACCTGGCGGAGGCCGAGCTCGCGCGGCGCGGGCTCGTCCGTGACTCGGCGACGTCGCAGGTGGCCGACACGCTGCAGGCCTTCCGCGTGGGCTACGCGCCCTACGGTTGGGACGGCCTGGCTCAGCACTTGAAAGACCTGGGGCTCGGCCACCAGGCGGCGGAGAAAATAGGCCTTCTGGTCCCGCGCCGGACCGGCAGCGGCCACTACGATCGCTTCCGCCACCGGCTGATGTTCGCGGTGATGGATCTGCAGGGCCGGGTCATCGCGTTCAGCGGGCGCGCGCTCGAAGAGCCGAGCGACGACGATCTCCGCCGGCTGGGTCTGACGCGCATCGGCGACGGGCAGCAGGCGCCGGCCAAGTACCTGAACTCCCCCGAGTCGTCGATCTACAAGAAGCGCGAGGCGGTCTTCGGGCTCTACCAGGCGCGCCAGGCCCTGCACGAGGCCGGAGAGTGCGTGCTGGTCGAAGGCAACTTCGACGTCGTGAGCCTGCACGCGCGCGGGGTCCGCAACGTCGTGGCGCCGCTCGGCACCTCTTTCACGCTCGAGCAGGCGCGACAAATCAAGCGCTTCGCCGCCAGCGTGACCCTGCTGTTCGACGGCGACGCGGCGGGCCGGCGCGCGACCGAGGCAGCCCGCCCGGTGTGCCAGCAAGCGGCGCTGGTGGCGAAGGTCGCGAGCCTGCCGAACGGGGTGGATCCGGACGATTGGGTGCGGACCCACGGGCCGGACGGCCTCCGCCGGGTGGTCCAGGCCGCGCGAGGGATGCTCGAACACCTGATTGATGTCACGCTCTCGAGCAGTTTCGCCGCAGACGACGCCCGGACCCGAGCCAACAAGGTCGACCAGGTGATCGCGCTGTTGGCAAGCGAGGACGACCCGACCGTTCGGGCCCTAGCGGAGCAGCACGCCGACAAATTGGCAGAACGCCTCAACATTTCTGACGCTCGCACCTTCCGTGCCTTGACCGATCGAGTGCGCCAGGGATTGCGGGGGGACAAGCCAGCGCCCGAGGCCGTCGCGCCGCCGCCGCACCGCGCCCGTTCGCGCAACCGGGAGCAAGAGATCGCCCGGGAAATCTTCGGGGCCATGCTGGACTACCCAGAACTTTTCGATACACCAGAGGGGCTGTCCGGAGCCCAGGTTCTCGAGGGGGACTACGCGGCAGCCCTTGTCGCGCTGCGTCAAAGTCGCCTGGAAGCTGGAATGTCCGCTATGGGTGATCCCGAACAATTGCTTGCGAAGCTGCCGCCGTCGATCCATTCATTCGCGGCCGCTCGGCTGGCGGCGCCTCGGCATCTGCGGCTCGAGGACGCGAAGAACGAACTTTTGGCGAACGTGACCAAGTTGAAACGACTCGAGCTGAAGCGTCAGAAAGCCGCAGTGATGGAGGACCTTCAGCGCGCAGCGCGAGCAGGAAACTTCGATGAGGAGCTGGTCCTGCTCCGAGAGCACTTGCGCCGTGCCCGTGAGCGGCACGGTTTGGGATGAAGAGGTAGCGGTGGGAGCAAAAAAGTCGGAACGGGCGCCGGCCAAGCCCGGCAAGACCGCGAACGGAAGCGCTTCGAACGGCAAGACGTCTCCCGCCAAGGGTAGGACCAAGCCGCCGAAGGCCGCCAAGGCGAAAACCGCGGCCCAAGCGGGCGCCGAGCGCGAAGAGCCGAGCACCGCTCTCCCGCAGAAGGCGAACGGCAAGAGCAAGTCGGAGAAGGCCAAGGATCTCGATCAGCTCATTACGCTGGGCAAGAGCAAGGGGTTTCTGACGTACGACGACGTCAACGACGCGCTGCCCGCCCCCGATGCCGGGGCGGATCAGATGGACGACATTCTGAGCGCTCTGGACGACGAGGACATCGAGGTCGTCGACGACGTCAGCAACCTCAAGATCTCCGCCCGCGCGGTGAACGAAGACGAGGCGCCGCCGAAGTCGGCCAAGTCCGAGGACGAGGATCGCCGCACCCCGTCGTCCACGCCAACCATCAAGGTCGCCGACGAGGATCTCTACAAGAGCAACGACCCCGTTCGGATGTACCTCCGCAAGATGGGCAGCGTCGCGCTGCTCACGCGTGAGGGTGAGGTCGAAATCGCCAAGCGGATCGAGGAGGGCGAGAACGAAGTCCTCGAGGCCATCCTGAACAGCCCGGTGGCGGTGCGCGAGATCATCGACATCGGCGAGCGGCTGCGCAGCCACAAGATCCGCGTCAAGGACATCGTGCGCGACGCGGAGGACGAGGAGCAGGAGTTCGACGAAGAGGAGGCGGACCGCCGCATCATCCGCCTGATCGACCGCGTGAAGCGGATCGACAAGAAGAACCACGAGGTGCTCGAGGAGCGGAAGACCGCGCAAGAGGCCCGCCGCAAGCAGATCGACAAGGAGCTCTCGGACAACAAGGCCGAGCTCGTCAAGACGCTCCAGGAGATGCGCCTGAACAAAAAGACGATCGACAAGATCGTCTCCAAGCTCAAGAGCATGATCGAAAAGGTCCAGCGCGCGCAGAGCAAGGCGCTGGAGATCGAGAAGCTCACCGGCGTCAGCAAGGCGGAGCTCAAGAAGATGCTGCGGGAGGTCAAGGACGACCCCACCGCGCGCCAGGAGCTCGCCACCAAGCTGAACGTGAGCTTCGACTTCGTCTCCGAAATCGAGCAGGCGCTCAAGAGCTCGCAAAAGGGCGTCAAGAAGGTCGAAGAAGAGCTTCAAATCGACGTCCCGGAGATGCTGCGCTGCTACGACTCGATCCGAGCCGGGGAGCGCAAGGCCGAGCGCGCGAAGGCCGAGCTGGTCGAGGCGAACCTGCGCTTGGTCGTCTCGATCGCGAAGAAGTACACCAACCGCGGGCTGCAGTTCCTCGACCTGATCCAGGAGGGCAACATCGGCTTGATGAAGGCCGTGGACAAGTTCGAGTACAAGCGCGGCTACAAGTTCAGCACCTACGCGACCTGGTGGATCCGGCAGGCGATCACGCGCGCCATCGCCGATCAGGCCCGGACGATCCGCATCCCGGTGCACATGATCGAGACCATCAACAAGCTCATCCGCACCTCGCGCTACCTCGTGCAGGAGTACGGCCGCGAGCCGACGCCCGAGGAGATCGCGGAGAAGATGGAGCTGCCGCTCGACAAGGTGCGCAAGGTGCTCAAGATCGCCAAGGAGCCGATCAGCCTCGAGACGCCGATTGGCGAAGAAGAGGACAGCCACCTGGGTGACTTCATCGAGGACAAGAGCGTGGTCAGCCCCGCCGAGGCCGTCATCAACATGAACCTGAGCGAGCAGACGCGCCGCGTGCTCAAGACGCTCACGCCGCGCGAGGAGAAGGTGCTCCGGATGCGCTTCGGCATCGGCGAAAAGAGCGACCACACGCTCGAGGAAGTGGGCCAGGACTTCGAGGTCACGCGCGAGCGCATCCGTCAGATCGAAGCCAAGGCGTTGCGCAAGCTCCGCCACCCGAGCCGCTCCAAGCAGCTCAAGAGCTTCATCGAGAGCTGAGCTCGCCCGGGACGGCGATCGTCGTCGGGCGGACGCGCGGGCTAGAGCAGAGGGTCTCGTTGTCCCCGACGAGCGGCTTGCGCCCGCAAACCGCTCGTCGCGGAAAAATGAGACCGTCCAGAGCGACAAACGGGTTTGAGCCCCGATCCGCGAGCAAAGCTGAGGCTTGCCCGAAGAATCGGGGCCCTCACCCAGCGTGGGCGCCGATTCTTCGGGATTCTCTGGCTCGGAAAACTGATCGGTGCTCTAGCGGCTATTCTATCGGTCCGATCGTCAGCAGCGGCGGCTCGCCGGTGGCTTCGAAGCCGGGGTCGATGATCTGCTCGAGCCAGTAGAGCCGCGGGCGGACGCGGTGCCGGATGCTGCGCTTGGGCGTGCGGCGGGTCTCGAACTCCCAGGTGCGGAGGCTCGGTTTGCCGGGGTTGCCGACCAGCGCGAAGGGGAAGCCCGTGACCGGGTCGGTCTCGTAGACGAAGAACGAGTGATAGTGCATCACCTTTCGTTCACCCGGCTTTTCGAAGTTGGTGTAGCCGCGGATGACGACGATGTCGCCCGCGCGGTACTGCGCCGCGTGATCGAGCAGGTACTGCTGGACGCGCTCGCGGCGCCAGAGCGGGATCTGCTCCCGCTCGGGGATGTCCCGCACGGTGAACCACTCGGCGTGGTGACGCGCCAGCTCGATGAAGTCAGGCACTCTGCGCGGCAGCGGCTCCCCGTCGCGCGTGAACTCGAAGCGCCCCGCCGTGCGACCGCGCGGTTCGCCCTTCAGCGGCCACCAGCTCCCGGAGGCACGCTCGAAGGTGTCGGTGAGGAAGTCCACGCACACCTGAGGCACGAGCGGGCGCCCCAGCTTGTCGAACAGGTGGTAGCGGTCGCCATTGAAGTCGAAGGAGTTTCGTCCGAGCCGGTAGGCGCTGAGCCAGTTCAAGCGCAAGATGCCGTCCTGCTGCCCCCATTCGCGACGCGGCTCGTCGAAAGGCAGCGCCTCTTCCACCTGGTCCCGGATCACGTCGCGCAGCTTCTCCGTCACCCGCAGCAGCCGCGCGCGCCGCTCGCGCAAGAGCGCCAGATCCTTGGCGTCTTCGGGCCGCACCCGCTCGCACTCGAGCGACAACCGCGCGCCCTCCGAGCGCAGCACCGTGGGGACCTCGATCCCGCCGTAGCGGAGGTTTGCCACCATCGCGTCGCCGGTCATGTGCACCGGCGTGAAGTGATCGAAGTGCAGCCGGTAGCGCAAGGAGCGCACGTCGCGCGCGAGCGGCGGTGGCGGCTCCCCTTTGCCAATCCGGTCGAGCAGGATGAGCTGCACCGGACGCCCCTGCTCGGGGCCGCTGGTGTAGACGTAGGTGCCGCCGCGGGTCCGCTCCGCGTCCAGCGTCTTGTCACCCCGCTGGATCCAGATCTTGGGAGCGTCGAACAGGTGGTGCGCGCGGACGTAGTAGATCAGCGCGTAGGCGAACAGCGGATCCTCACTGTAGAGGTAGCCGTCTCTGAGCAGCGTGCCGCGGCCGATCTCAGGCACGAAGCGGAACGTCGCCAGGCGGCTCTTCAACAAGTCCCATGGATACTTGTTGGTGCCGAGCGCCCGGCGCAGGGCTCGGGCCGCCGGGGTCGCCTTTTCGTCCGGCTGCGGGGTGTCGACGAACAGCACGGGCTCGGTCTTGACCCGAGCGAGGATCTCGACGCGGCGGCGCTCGAAGCCGGGGGCTCCGGGCAGCGCCGGCTTCGAGAGCACGGCGTCCCGTTTCTCTTCACAGGCGCGGCGCGCGAGCTCCGCGGCGTCGGGCTCCTGCTGTACGGCCGCGGCCGCGTCCGCCAGCGCCGCCGCCGCGGCGTTTGCCAAGAGCGGTGAGCCCTGCTCTAGCGAGCTCTCGTCACACGCCGACGTGAGCAGCGACAACGCGAGCGCGGACAAACCACGGGAGACGGCGCCGCGACGCCGGCCGGCGCGAGCGGAGGTCGCAGAAAAGCACACGCTGTCGGATAGCGACCGCATGACAACATCATCCCCAGGGAGGCGCCGTCCAGCGCCGTCGACCCGTCACGTCGGTGCACGGGAGAACCTGCTCCGGCACCAGACATACAGCATGACATCGCTCAATGCGCTCGGCAATGTGCGCCGGTGTCGCCTGCCGCTCCTTCCGGGAGCGCGGGCGACCCGCGCGTTCATCTCAACGCGATCGCCCAACGAGCAGGAAGCCCGCGCTCCAACCGAACACGCCCATCCCGAGCAACACCGCGCTCGGCAAGAGCAGCTCTTGCGCGCTGAACCCACGCCAGAGCGCGCCCTCCAGCGCCACGATGCCCCAGCGCACCGGGCTTACCACGCTGAGCGCGCGCAACCACTCCGGCATCAGCGACAACGGCACCATCGCACCGCCCAGCATCGCCAGCACCAAGAGCGTCGCCCAGCCTGCCCCTGCCACCGCCCGCTCGCTCCTGCCCAACCCCCCGAGCAACATCATCAACCCGGCGAAACAAGCCGCGGTGCTCGAGACGGCCAGGACGATCCCCGAGGCGCCCTGCAGGCGCAGGTCCCAGCCGAGCCAGGCGAGCAACATCAAGAGCGACACCGCCGCGACGCAGCTCGTGAAACAAGCCAGGGCCTTGCCGGCCAGCACCGAGGCGATGCTCATCGGCGCCGCCTGCAGGCGCCGCAGCGTGCCGCTCGTGCGCTCGTTCACCATGCCGACGGCGAAGCACGCCGCGCAGCCCATCAAGCCCCAAAGCAGCGCCGCCGGGAAGACCAGAGCGAACGCGGGCAGCTCCGCCCCGCGCGCCGCCAAGACGTCGATCTGCCGAAAGCCGACCTCGACCTGCTGATCTCCGAAGCGCAGCCGGCGCCGCGCCTCGGTGCTCGGCTGCCCGTCCCCCAGCTTGGCGAGCACCCCGAAGATCAGATCGCCCAGGTGCGCCACTTCGCGGCGACGGCTCGCTTCGGTGCCGATCTCGATCCGGGTCCGGCCGCCGTCGAGCAGCGCCTCGCCGAAGCCCTGGCTTACCCGAACGTACGCGGCGGCGTCCCCTCGCTGCACGTCGCGCGCCGCCTGCTGCCGGCTGCGCGCGCGCAGCTCGAGCCCGGTGTCGCGTGCGAGGGCGGCCGACAGGCGCTCCGAGTACGCCGAGCGATCCTCGTCCACGAACGCCAGCGTGAGCGACGGCGTCTCGCGCTCCAGCGCTGCCGTCATCACGGCCCCGAAGAAGAGCGCAAACAGAAGCGGGAAGCCGAGCACCCAGAACAACGCCACGCGGTCGCGCAGCAGGAGCCGCAGGTCCTTCTTCGCGACCGTGATCGCCGCAGATCTCATGAAGCGAGATCTCCCGCACGGGCGGACTGGCCGCCGTCGCGGCTGGCTTTCACCTCCGCCACGCCGCCGAACGCGACCAGCTTGCCGCCGTCCAGCACCGCGACCCGATCGCAGAGCGCTTCGACCTCCTCGAGCCGATGGGTGGACCACACCAACGTGACGCCGGCGCGTTTCAGCTCCCGCAGCCCCGCCAGGACCTGCGCGCGGCATTCGGCGTCGATGCCCACCGAGGGCTCGTCGAGCAGCACCACCTGGGGCCGGTGCACGACGGCGCAAGCCAGGTTCAAACGCCGCTGCATGCCGCCCGAGAGCACGTTCGCCCGCCGGTTCGCCTGGGCCGACAGCTGGACCAACCCGAGCGCCCCCTGCACGGCGGAGGTCAACGCTGCGCCTCGCAGCCCATAAAGGCGCGCGAAGAAGCTGAGGTTCTCTGCCACTGAGAGATCCCCGTAGACCGCAAGGGCCTGCGGGGCGAACCCGATCTTGCGCCGGACGGTCGGCTGCGTCGGATCACCGCCAGCCACCGAGACCCTGCCGCCATTGGCAGCGGCGAGCCCGGACATAAGCTCGATCAGTGAGCTCTTGCCGGCACCATTCGGCCCGATCAGTCCCAGCGCTTGCCCCGCCTGGAGCTCGAGGTCGACCGCGTCGACGGCGAGCAGCGATCCATATCGCTTGCTCACGCCTTGGAGTTGGATGGCGGGAGCGCGCTCGGCGCGGGCCTCCCCCACCGAAACCGGGCTCGAGGGAGGGAGCGCGGCGTCGGCCCGTTGTCTCATCTTTGTCTAGTAATTTTTAGACAAACTAGCGTCAACCCCCCTGGACAGCCGGACCGGCCGCTCACATGATTTCCGCCGCCATGGAGGCCTTTTCGGTCGACTACGCGTTGGTGGGGGGCGGGCTGCAGAACGCGCTGTTGGCTTTATCCTTGCTGGCGAAGCGGCCCGACGCGTCCGTGCTGCTCATCGAGCGCGACACGATCGGCGGCAACCACGTCTGGTGCTTTCACGAGCACGACGTGCCCGCTTCATTGAAGGACGTGGTGGCGCCGCTCGTCAGCCGAAGCTGGCCCGACCACAGCGTGAGCTTCCCCCGGCTCGAACGCACCCTCGCGCAACGCTACAGCGCCGTTCATTGCAGAACCTTGCGGCACGTGCTCAGCGCGAGCGTGGCCGCCGCGCCGAACACTCGGCTGCTTCAGGCGACGGCGGTCGAGGTTGGGGCTCGCGAGGTACGCCTGGCCGACGGGCGGCGGATCGCTGCCAGGGTCGTGGTCGACGCGCGCGGCCCTCGACCAATGGAGCGCGACGCTGTCGGCTATCAAAAGTTTCTGGGGCTCGAGCTCGAGGCGGACCACGATCTGGAGGCTCCCGTGCTCATGGACGCGCGCGTGCCGCAGACCGACGGCATGCGCTTCTTCTACCTGCTGCCGCTCGACCCCGGTCGCTTGCTGATCGAGGACACCTACTTCTCCGACACGCCCAGGCTCGATCGCCGCGCGGCGCGCGCGTCCATCGCCGAGTACGCGGCCCGCCACGGCGTGCGTGTCCAGCGCACCCTGCGGGAGGAGGCGGGGGTGCTGCCGTTGCCGGGTCGCGCGCCGCGCCAAGCCGTCGGGCCCGAAGGGCCGCTGCGGGGCGGCTACGACGGCGGCTGGTTCCACCCCACCACCGGCTATTCATTCCCCCTCGCGCTGCGCCTGGCCGAGTGCGTCGCGCTGACCGCCCCCGAGCGCCTGCACGGCGCGCTGCGAGAGCTGTGTCGGCGGCATGCGAAACAAGCTCGCTTCGCCGCCCTGCTCAACCGCCTGCTGTTTCGGGCGTGCGACGCTCCCAACCGACGCAACGTGCTCGAGCGCTTCTACCGCCTCCCGGAGAGCACCATCTCCCGCTTCTATTCGCTTCAAACCACGGCCGCCGACCGACTGCGCATCGTCTGTGGCCGGCCACCAGAGGGCCTGTCGCTGGCCCGCGCCGCCGCCGAAGGGCTACCCGCATGAGCACCGCCGCCATCGAGTTGAACGTTTGCCCGCCTTTGGTCGAGCTATTGACGCGCCAGTTCTCGCCCGAGGGACTGCGCTCTAGCCTGTCGGCGCCGGCGGCCGAGGTGCCCGCCGAGCTGTGGGAGCAGGCGATCGCCGGTCCGCTGTCCGAGTTTTTGTCGCGACCTGGCAAAGAGGTGCGCCGTCGCGTCTTCGAGCTCGGCTGGCAGCTCGGTGACGGCAAGCGGACGCCGCCGCCGACGCTGAGCCTCTTGGTGGAGGTGCTGCACTCGGGCTCGCTCATCGTCGACGACATCGAGGACGGCTCGTCCTACCGGCGGGGCGCGCGCGCGCTGCACTGCGTGCACGGCGTGCCGCTGGCGCTCAACGCCGGGAGTTGGCTGTACTTCTGGCCCGCCGAGCTCTTGCGAACGCTCGATCTGCCGCCGGCGTTGGAGCTCGAGCTGCACCGGGCGATCTCGCGCACGCTGCTGCAGGCTCACAGCGGGCAGGCCCTCGATCTGAGCGTGCGCGTCCAGGACCTCGAGCAAGCCGACGTTCCCCGGGTGGTGCACGCGATCACCACGCTGAAGACCGGCAGCCTGATGCGGCTGGCGGCCGAGGGCGGGGCGATCGCCGCCGGCGCCGAGGCCGCCGCGACGCGCGCCGCCGCGGAGTTCGGCGGCCAGCTCGGTGTGGGCCTGCAGATGCTCGACGACCTGAGCGGGATCGACGACCGCGCGCGCTGCCACAAAGGGCACGAAGATTTGCTGCTATCTCGAGCGACCTGGCCCTGGGCCTGGCTCGCCGAGTCCCTCCCGGCCAAGGCGTACGCCGAGGTCGTCGAGCTGCACCGGATGGTGGTGGCGCGCGACGCTCACCCGGAGGCGCTGGCCCGAGCGATGCGCGAACGGCTCGGCCCGGCGCGGCCCCGGGTGCACGCGACGCTCGACCGGGCGCTGCTCAAGATCGGCGCGTTCGCGCGCCCGGCGCTGCTCCGGCAGCTGCGTGACGCGGTGGCGGCGCTGGAGAAGAGCTATGGTTGAACCGCTCCCGGCCCGGGCCGCCGTGATCGGGAGCGGCTTCGGCGGCCTGGCCGCGGCGATTCGCTTGCAAGCGGCCGGCGTCCAGACGACCTTGTTCGAGGCGCGGGACAGACCAGGCGGTCGCGCCTACGTCTACGAGCAGGACGGCTTCGTGTTCGACGCCGGCCCCACCGTCATCACCGCCCCGGCGTGCATCGCCGACCTGTTCGAAGCCGCCGGGCGACGCCAGCACGACTACGTCGAGCTGCTGCCCGTCACGCCGTTTTATCGCCTGGTCTGGAGCGACGGTGACGCCTTCGACTACACAGGCGATCGGGAGCGCATGCTCGCGCAAATCCATGATCGCTGCCCGGCGGACGTGCACGGCTACGAGCGCTTCGTCGACTACACGCGGCAGGTTTTCCAGAAGGGTTACGTCGAGCTGGCGGCGGCCCCGTTCTTGCGCTTCTCCGACATGGTGCGCGTGGCGCCGCAGCTGGCGCGGCTGCGCGCCGACCGCTCGGTGTATGCGACGGTCGCCCGCTTCATCAAAGACGAGAAGCTCCGCCAGGCGCTCAGCTTCCATTCGCTGCTGGTCGGCGGGAACCCGTTCGAGACCAGCTCCATCTACACGCTCATCCACTACCTGGAGCGCGAGTGGGGCGTGTACTTCCCAAGGGGCGGGACCGGGGCGCTGGTCAACGCGCTGGTGCGCCTGTTCGAAGAGCTCGGCGGCACCCTGCACCTCGGCTGCCCGGTGCGGGGCGTCGAGCTGACGTCGTCCTCGAGTCGGCCCGTGCACCGCGTCGATTCGCCGCGGGGACCGATGGATTTCGACCTGGTCGTCTCCAACGCCGACGTCCACCACACCTACGCGCGCCTGTACCATCGGGAGCCGGCGGCGCGCCGGATGCAACGGCGGCTCGAGAGCTCGCGCTGGTCGATGTCGCTGTTCGTGTTGTACTTCGGGACCGACCGCAGCTACGACATCTGCCACCATAGCGTGCTCTTCGGGCCCCGCTACCGCGAGCACTTGCAGGAGATCTTCCACGGCGATCGGCTGCCCGACGACTTCAGCCTGTACCTGCACGCTCCGAGCGTGACCGACCGAACACTCGCACCGGAGGGCTCGGCGACCTTCTACGTCCTCAGCCCGGTCCCCCACCTCGGCAACGCTCCCATCGATTGGGACCGCGCCGGGCCCGCCTACGCCGCGCGCCTGTTCGCCGGCCTCGAGCAGCTGCTGCCCAACCTGCGCCGCCACGTGGTCACCTGGCGCTGCTTTACCCCCACGGATTTCGAGCGCGAGCTCGCCGCCTACCAGGGCTCGGCGTTCTCGGTCGCGCCGACGCTCGGGCAGAGCGCCTGGTTTCGCCCACACAACCGCGACCCGAACATCCCAGGGCTGTATCTGGTGGGCGCCGGGACGCACCCGGGGGCCGGGCTGCCGGGGGTGATCAACTCGGCCAAGGCCACCGTCAACGTGGTGCTCGACGATCTCAGAAAGCAGGCGGCGGCATGAACGCCGCGCTCGCACCCTTGCCGCTCGAAGCCGAGGCGGCGCACGTCATCGCGCAGCACTCCAAGAGCTTCGCGCTCGCTTCGAGGATCTTGCCGCGGGCTTGCCGCGCCGAAGTGCACGTGCTCTACGCCTGGTGCCGGCGCGCCGACGATCTCGTGGATCTGCAAGGCGCGGCGTGCGCGCGCCGAGCCGTCTTGCTGCTCGGGCGCGAGCTCGACGGCGTGTACGCCGGACGGCGGCAAGATCAGCCGCTCTTGGCTGCGTTTCAGCGCGTCGTGCTCGAACGCAGCGTCCCGCGCGAGTACCCGGCGGAGCTGATCGCTGGCCTCAGCATGGACGCCGAGGGCACCCGCTACGAAACGCTCGGGGACCTCCACCGCTATTGCTACCGTGTGGCGGGCACGGTGGGCCTGATGATGGCCCACGTGCTGGGCGCGCGCGACGCACGCGCGCTCCGCCCGGCCGCGCACCTCGGCATGGCCATGCAGCTGACCAACATCTGTCGTGACGTGACCGAAGATTGGCAGCG
Source organism: Pseudomonadota bacterium (assembly GCA_023418705.1). GTDB lineage: Bacteria > Myxococcota_A > Polyangia > Polyangiales > Polyangiaceae > JAEZYZ01. Next base: position 20,708 of record JAEZYZ010000284.1, read on the forward strand.
CGGCAGGCTCTACCTGCCAGCGGCGCTCTTCCCGGACGGGCGCGCACCCGCGCCGGGCGCGCGCCGCCTCGGCGCCCAGGATCGCGCGGCGTTCGCCGCGGTGGTCGCCGCCCTGCTCGACGAGGCCCGGGCGTTCTATCGCTCCGCCGATGTCGGCCTGCAATGGCTCCCCTGGCGAGCGGGGCTCGCCGTGCGCGCCGCGCGCCGCGTGTACGCCGCGATCGGTGAGCGCATCGCAGGCCGCCGCTGCGACGTGTTCTTGCCGCGCGCGATCGTTCCGGCACCGCTCAAGTGGTGGCTGCTCGGCACGATCCTCGCGGCGGAGGCCCTGCGCGGGCCCTGGCATTGGCTGCGAGCCCGAGGTCGCGCCCGCTTGGCCGACGGCGGCGGCCGTGCGCTGGCCGAGATCGAAGTGCGGTTTCCCCATGACGTCCTTCCCCTCTGAGCTTCGGATCTACGTCGGGCGCTATCGACAGTTCACCCGCCGCGACGTTTGGGCATACGGGCTTTGGGTGGGGCTGATGCTCGGCCTCTTCTCCGCCAGCTTCGGCTTTCTGATGATCGGAACGGCCGCCAACGTGGCCTTTCCTACGGAAGCGTGGCTCGTCCCCGCCGGCGCAGCGACCTTCGCCGTGAGCATCGCCGTCGACACGATTGGCCATTTGACCATCTACAAGGAGGAGATCCGCGGCGCCGAAGGTCTGGTGCACGCGATCACGATTTTCTGCGGGGTGGGCGCGTCGGTGCTCCTGTGCGCCGCCTACGACCATCGAGAGGCGCTGTGGATCCCGGCGCTGGTGCTGACGATCCTGTCGTTCGTGTACAGCCTGGTGGATGAAGCGTTCCACTGGCGGCGGTACGTGCGCGCACAGGCCGACCGAGTGGAGATGTGGAGCCACGTCGGGATCCTGGTGGGTCACTCGACGATGATGATCGCCTGGTGGTGGTGGTTCTGGACGGGCTATGGCGGCGTCGCCGAGACGTTGCAGCTGCTGTCGCCCACATGATGCTCACCGAAGCGTTGATCGTCGGCGCCGGTTTCTGGATCTGGCGCCAGCGCCTCCGCCGGGCGCTGGTCCCTCGAAGGCCTCCCCCGGCGCCCCCCTCGGCCGGCGACGGCCGGCGAGTGCTGCCCGTCGCCGTCATCGTTCCCGCACGCAACGAGGCGCGCAACTTGCCGAGGCTGCTCGACAGCTTGCAGCGGCTCGACCCCGCGCCGGCCGAGATCATCGTCGTCGATGATCACTCGAACGACGGCACCGGGTCGCTGGCTCGGGCGCTCGGGGCGCGCGTGGTCGAGGCGCCGCCGCTGCCCGACGGCTGGCTCGGAAAACCGTGGGCCTGCCACCAGGGGGCGGCGGCCAGCGACCAGCCTTTCTTGCTGTTCACCGACGCGGACACCGAGCACGCGCCAGCGTCGCTCGGCTGGGCGTTCGCGGGGCTCGAGCGGCGGCGGGCGGACCTGCTGAGCGTCATTCCCAGCCACCGAGTCGTCGCCGCCTGGGAGCGCCTTCAAGGCGTCTTTCAGCTCCTGCTGCTGGTGGCCACGGGGGCCGACGGCCGCTCCGCGCTGGCGAGCGTCCGGCGCCGCGCACGCACCGGCGAGCGCCAGTTCTGCATCGGCCAGTACCTGCTGTTCCGGCGCGAGCTGTACACGGCCATCGGCGGTCACCAGAGCGTGCGGGCCCGGGTGGCCGAGGATCTCGCATTTTGCCGTGCGGCGCGCAGCGTTGGCAACGGCTACGCCCTCGAGTGGCGGCCGGGTATGCTCCGGGTGCGTATGTATCCCGAAGGCTTCGGCGCGTTCGTGCGTGGCTGGCGAAGAAACTTTCGAGAGGGCCTCAAGGCGGGCGGGCTCGCTGCCGGCGTCGAGCTCGGGGTCGTCATCGGCTGGCTGCTCGGCGCGCCGATCTGGCTGATCACCGGCGCCGCTTCGCGAGACGGCGCCACGCTGGCCGTCGGGGCGCTCGCCTACCTGCTGGCGGCGGTGCAGGTGTTCGGCTGGCAGCGACGGCTCGGGCTGCTCGCGCCCGCCGGTGCGGTCCTCTACCCGCTGTTCACCGCCGTCTTCGTCGGCGTCTCGCTGCTCGCGGCCTACGACGAGCTCCGGCGAGCGCCGGTGACCTGGCGCGGGCGCAGCCGCGCCGTCGTGCGCCCGGGGACGCTGCGATGACGCTGCCTATGGCCCGCTACCGCATCGGCACGGTCGCCAAGCTGACCGGGCTTTCGACGCACGCGGTGCGCGCCTGGCAACGGCGGTACGGCGCGGTGCGCCCGGGGCGGTCGGCGGCCGGGGATCGCCTCTACTCCGACGCGGACGTCGAGCGGCTCAAGCTCTTGAGGCGGCTGCAGGAAATGGGTCATGGCATCGGCCAGATCGCGCGCCTGCCCACCGACGGCTTGAAGCGGCTGCTGACGTATGCCGAAGGCGAGCTCGCAGCGGGGGCGGTGTTCGACGCTCGCCAGAGCGTCGAGACCTACCTGCAGGCGATCGAGCGGATGGACCTCCCCGACGCCGAGCGGCTCCTGTCGGTCGCGTCTTCGGCGCTCAGCCCGGAGCGCTTCGTAAAGGACGTGTTGGTCACGATCCTCGAGCGCCTGGGCGAACGCTGGCAACGCGGGGAAATCTGCGTCGCACACGAACACGCTGCCTCCGCGATGATCCGGCACCACCTGGGTGGGCTGCTCCGCGCGTACTCGCCCGCTCCCGGGGCCCCGGTCGTCCTGTCGACCACTCCGTCGGGTGAGCACCACGAGCTCGGTGCGTTGCTCTCGGCGGTGACCGCCACGCTCCTCGGTTTTCGCGCGGTGTACTTTGGTCCCGACTTGCCAAGCCCGGAGATCGAGCGCGCCGCGGCGGCGACGAAGGCGCGAGTGGTCTTGCTCTCCGTCATCGCCCCCGCCACCCGGCAGATCAAGCGCGAGCTCGTGGAGCTCACGCGCCGCTTACCGGCGCCGGTAGCGATCGGCGCTGGCGGCCGCGGCCTCGAACGGCTGAAGGCGCTGCCGCCCCGCATCGGGCGCTTGCGCGATCTCGATGAGCTCGAGGCCTTCTTGAAGAGCGTCCTCTCGGTCCGCCCGCCCGCGGGACGCCGCCGCAATTGGGAGAGCACCGGCTTTTCGGCCGAACCGCACTAGCTGGATTGGCAAAGATCCGGACCTGGAGTACGCGTTGATATGGCGATGGCGGAAAGTTGCGAGGTCCATGAAGAGGCCGAACGACGGTAAACCGACGCGGGGCGAGGAACCTCCGCCCAGCGCCTCGCGCGAGGGTGGCGCGGAGCCTCGCGCGAAGGAGCGAGCCGAGCGCCACCGCTCCTACTCCGCGCCCTCGATCCCGCCGCCCCGCAGGGAGTCCGACGCCTCCGCCCCCAGCGTGCAGGTCGAGCCCCGCTCCGATCCCCGGCGCTACACCACCAAGCGCTTGAAGCGTCGCCGGACCGGTCGCCCCGGCGGGCCAGGCGGCTCGACGCTGGTGGCGTGGGTGATCGCTTTGATCGTCGTCGCCGTCGCGATCCTGCTCGTGGTGCGTCGAACCGTGCCGTAGCGCTGCGGTCGGCTCGCGGGCTATCCGTCCCAGGGTTCGCCGAGCTTTTCCAGCGCCGTCAACGCCTCCGACCGATACGGCGAGTCGGAGGGCGATAGCTTCAAGAAGGCCTTCCAGTGAGGGATGGCGTCCCGATGCAGGCCGATGGCGCGCGCCAGGTTGTAGTGCGCTTCCACGAGCCAACGCGGAGAGGGATGGCTCGCCTCGGCGATCTGGACGCAACGCTCGAGCTGAGCCCGCGCCTCGGGCGCTTTTCGGTTGTGGAGCAGGAGCTTGCCAAAGCGAAACCGCCACGTCGCATTGTCCGGCTGAGCCGCGACCGCCTTGGCCCAGGCCGCCAGCGCTTCCGGCTCCCGTCCGAGATCCTCCAGCGTATCGGCCATCGTGGCGTGGGCTTCGAAGCGGCTCGGTCGGAGCTCGAGCGCCCGTTGCAGATCGGCCAGCGCGTCCTTGACGGCACCCTGACGATAGCGCAGCACGCCGCGCTGCCAGTAGGCGTCGCCCAGCCCCTGGTCGAGCTTCAACGCCTCTTCCAGGGCCTTGTCGGCGACCGCCACCCTGCCCGCTTCGTTGGCGGCCCAACCGACATACAGGTGATGCTCGGCGCGGTGGGGATCGAGCTCCACCGCCCGCTCGAGAAAGCGCAAGGCCTCGGCCAGGTTGCGCCCCTCGAGCAAGAGCGCCCGTCCGAGGCAGTGATGACTTTCCGCAGAGTTGGGCTTTTGAGAGAGCACCTTCCGCAGCAGCTCGATCGCCTGCTCCGCGCGGCCGGCGCTGACTTTCCCGCACCCCACCCGCAGCATCAGATCCGGATCGTCCGGCGCCTTCGCGAGCGCACCTTCGTACGCCTTGAGCGCCTGCTCGGCCTGCCCCGCCGCCTCGAAGAGCAGGCCCCGCTCGAGCGCCAAGCCCGGGTACTCCGGATCGAGGCTCGCGACCTTGTCGAACTGCTTGCCAGCTCGTTCGAAATCGCGATTGCGCCGCTCGGCGACACCTAGCCGGAAATGGCTGGCGACGTCCTCGGCGTCGAGCTCGACGGCCTGCTCGTACTGCTCGATCGCTTCGGCGTAGCGCCCCTGGCTGGAGGCCAGATCCCCGAGCGCTCGGTGGATAGCCGGTGTGTTCGGCAGCTTCTGACGCGCTTGCTCGAGCAGCCGCCCGGCCTCCTCGGCCTTGCCGCGCGCCCCCAGCACGAGCGCGAGCGCCAGATACGGCTCGACCACCTGCGGATCCGAGCCGCCTTGTTCGATCGCGGCGCGGTACGCCGTCTCGGCTGCGTCGCGATCGCCCTGAGCTTCTTGCGCGCGCCCGAACCAATAGTTGACGACGGCCGAGGTTGGCTGCGCCTCGCGCAGCTTCTTCAGCACCTGAGAGGCCTCGCCGATGCGCTCGAGCGCGATCTTGGACTTGGCCACCCCGATCTTGGCGGCCGTGTCATCGGCGTTGGCCTGAGCGGCGGCTTCGAAGCGCGCCAGCGCCTCGGAGTAGCGCCCCGCGCGATAGAGCACGTCGCCCAGACCCGCCAGCGCGCGGCTCGCCTTGGGGTCGACGCTCAGCGCCTCGTCGTACGCCGCCTCCGCCAGCGAGATGCGCGAGCGGGACAGGTGGATGTCGCCGAGCAGCGTCTGGGCTTCGACGCGCTCCTCGGGGCTGGCGGCCTTGGCGGCCGCGAGCACCTGCTCGAGCAGCTCCACGGCTTGCTTCTCGCGGTGGTGATGGTTCCAGGCGATCTGAGCGAGCAGGATCTTTGCCGCGACGTGTTCGGCGTTCTGCCCGATCACGTCCGTCGCGGCGCGCTCGGCCGCGGCCGCGTCGCCCTGAAGATAGTGGGCGCGCGCCAGGCCGAACTTTGCCCGCGCGCCGGGGTGACGCGCCAGGAGCTTCTGCCAGGCCTCGACGGCGGCTTTGCCGTTGCGGGCTCGCGTCTCGATCTCGGCGCGGAGCAACAACGCTTCGGGGTGGCTGCCGTCGCTGGCGAGCACGGCGTTCACCAACTGGCGGCCGCGGGCGAGCTGCCCGTCGACCACCGCGCGCGCGGCGCGCGCCAGATCGAGGTAGGCGACCCCTTCTTGATCGGCGAGCTCGTCGACGATCACTTGTCCGCGCGCAAAGACGTCAGGCTCCGTTCCGAAGCGCAGCTCGAACAGGTACACGAGCAGCGCCGAATAGGCGCGCAGCGCCGGCACCCGCTTGGCCTGCGCCTGCGCCCGGTCGACTCCGGCGAGCGCGCGCTTGGCAGCGACGTACGTGTCGGGGCCAAGCTCCCGCCGTGCCTTGCCGACGGTCTCGTTCAGGAGCGCGGCGTACTCGTCGGCCTTGAAGCGATCGGTGATGAAATAGACGCCGAAGGGTCCGATCGCCGGCACCAGGGACAGCGCGCCGCCGCCGACGACCCCGAAGACGATCGCGGCCGCGGCCACTTTCAACTTGCGCTTCCCGCTGCCCGGAGCGGATGGCTCGGCCGGCGCGCCACGCGCGGCCACCGGCGCTTCGGTGGCTGCGCGGCCCACCGCGGCGACCCGCGGCCGCTGGGATGAACCACCCCGCTCTTGCGGGATCGCGCCGAATTCCATGTCCTCGTCGGCCGTCGCGGGCGCGGCCGTATCGACCGGGAGCGCCGCTTCGGAGCCTTCGAGATCGACCTCGCCAAAGCTCGTCCCCCCACCCGCTTGCCGCACGATCCCCCCCGCAGGTGGCAAGCTGAAGGCGGGGACCGACGGGCCGCTGCTCGGCGCTGGGGGTGGCGGGAGCGTCCCTCCTGGCGGCGGCGGCAAGGTGCCCAGGTTGGGGGGGAGGCTGCCACCTGACGCGAGGGCCCCAAAGTCTTTGCCGCGTGACGACGGAGGGGGTCTCTCGAAGGGCTCGACCGCGTCCAGGTCGAGCTCCGCGGCGGCGTCGCCCATCGGGAGCTCGAGCTCACCGAAGGCGTCCGGCGCGGGCGCCGGGCGCCGCACGCTCGGCAGCGGCTGCGTCACCAAAGGCAGCTCTGCCGCCGGACTTGGGAGCGCCGCAGCGGGGCTCGGCAGCTGTGCGCTCGGGCTCGGCAGCTCTGCGCTCCGGCTCGGCAGCTCTGCGCTCGGGCTTGGCAGATCGGGGTTGCTTCGAACGATCGGCAACGCCGATTCCGGAGGCGGCAGGCTGGGCAGCGCGATGCCCTCATCGAGATCCTCGCCCGCCAGCGCCGCGCCCGCTGGGGAGGGGAGATCCAAAGCGTCGTGCCGCGGCGGATCCTTTTTGGCACCGGGCCCGCGAACCGTGGGGAGCTGATCGAGCTCCAGCTCGAAGTCCGCCGTTGACGGCGGCGCTGCGGGTTGCAGCGGCGCCCTCGACGCCGATCGACCGCCAGGGCTGGGCAAATCGAGGTCCCCGAATCCCAGCGTGCGGGGCGGTGCGCTGCGCTGTCCTGCGGCGGCCGGGAGGTCGACCGGAGCCTCGGGCAAGGCCCCGGACACCGCCGGCAAGTCGAGATCGAGCCCGAGGTCGTCAGCGGCGGCGCTCGGCACCTCGCGCGAACGCTCGACCCGCTCGGTGCCGGATTTTCCTCCGCGCGGAGCGCCGTGCCCCAGCACCGGCGCCGGCAAATCCAGATCTTCGAGCGGCACAGGCGATGGCTTCGAGCCCGCTGGCACGGCGCGAACCGTGGGTGACGGAAGCTCCGGCTCGTCCTTTGGCGGGGCGGGTCGTGGGGGCGCCGCCGCGCCGGGAGCCACGCCAATCATCGTTCCCTTGAGAGAAGCGGGCCGGGGTGGCGGACGCGGCGGGCGCGGCTTCGAGCTGGCGGTGGGCGCGGGCGCGCCGAACACCGGGATGGGGCCAGTGGGCGGGCCGTCTGCGGGCTTTCGTACGTCGAAGGAATGCGCGCATTTGGGGCAGCGCATCTTGAGCCCCGAAGCAGGGACCCGCCGCTCGTCGACCTGATAGGGCGCTTGGCAGCCGGGGCACTCGACCTTGAACATCGATCCTCGAAACGTCTCTTCTAGGACGGTAGCGTCCTCAGGGCAATTTGTCGCCTCGGTATCGGACAGCCAGCAATCTCTCTCGCTTTGTGCCCCATCCGTGGTACGCGCTTTGCCGCGATGCAGAGGCAACGATTCACGTCGATCGCGCTTGGTTTGGTGCTCGTCGGAGCGCTGGGAAGCGTGGCGCTAAAGACCCGCGCACCTACGACCACCCCTACCGCCGAGCAGCCCATCGCAGCCCCAAGCCCCCCGGCGCAACCGCCGGCGGCCGCGCTGGATCCGGAGACGCCGAGCGCCGCGGCCGAAGAAGCTCCAGAGCCACGGGTGACAGCGGGCTTCGACACGATGCCCGACGGTACCCCGGTCCCCCAGCTGCCGGATTCTGCGCCGAAATCCGTCCGGTTTGGCGTGATCCTCTTCACGTACGAAGGAGCGCAGTTTGCTCCCAAAGACGCCCGAAGCAAAGCCGAAGCCTTTGAACGGGCCCAGCGCGCCGTCGCCGCAGCCGTCGAGGACTTTTCGGAGGCGGTCAAAGACGGGGACAGCGGCTCAACGGCCGATGCCGGCACGATCCCGCGCGGAGTGCTCGAGCCGTACGCCGAATACGCCCTGTTCACCCTCGCCAAGGGGGCCGTCCACCCACAGCCGCTCGACACGCCACGTGGCTACTGGGTAGTTCGACGTGTGCAATGAGCCGGCGCGCGCGGCTCTCGCCGTCCGCCGCCGGGGCCACCTGCTCGCACGCGGCGCCACGCTGAACGCGGGTCGCCGCGATCCCTCACCCGGGGGTGAGGAGCGGCGAGGTTGTCGCACTCGAGGTGGGCCTGCGCGGGGCGCTCCCGCTCGAACGATTTTAAGGGCTCACTGACGCCGAACTGCGGTGTAAAGTGCGCAATCCGAAAGTCTTTTCGCGATTGAAACGATGCCGCACGACGACCCCATCGAAGTCGCCGAGAGCGCCGAGCAGGGTCGGGTCCCGCTCGACCGGCTGATCACGGAGAGCGACTCCGCCCAAACCTCCTCGCTCCGCGCGCTGTGGATGTACGAGCGCGGCGTCGCGACCGAGGCCGACGACGACGACGCCGCCGCGGCGGCCAGCTACCTGAACGCGATCAACAGCGAGCCGGAGTTCGGCGAGCCGCTCGAGCACCTCATCGCCATCACCGAGCAGCGCCAGTCGCACAAAAACCTCGCCCGCTTGCTCGAGCGCCTGGTCGAGATCGCTCGGGAGCCGGAGCCGCTTTGCCGCGCGCTCACCTTGCAGGCCCTGCATTTGTCCGATCACGAGGCGGCCCACTCAGCGGCGCTCGAGGCGCTGCGCAATGCGGTCGCGGCGAGCCCCGACGACGGCGCCGCGCTGCTGGCGCTCGAGATCGTCGCCGCCCGCGCCGGCGACGCGCAAGCCCGCCGCGGCGCGCTCGAAGCCCGGGCGGCCAGCTGCGACGATGCCTATTGGCGTTCGCTCCTGCTCATCGATCTGGCTCGGCTCGAAGCCGAGGCCGGGGATCCGGAGCAGGCGCTTCGTTCCCTGGACCGCGCGGTACAACCCGGGAGCCGCGCCACGTTCACCGCGCTGCAAGCGATGGAGACCATCGCGCTGGCCGCGCGGGACCGCACGCGCCGAGCGGAGGCGCTGAGATCTCAAGCCGCGCTGATCGCGCGCGCGATCGCCGATCCAGAGGGCGGCGACGCGCTGGGCGTGCCCGCCTCGGTGCGTACGCAGGCTCACCTGGCCGATGCCCTGCTCCGGGGAGCCGATCTGTTCACGCGCACGGGAAACCCGCAGGCGGCGGCCGCGATGCTGGATGAAGCGCTCGGCCGTGGCAGCGACACGGTGGAGCTGTTGCGCGCCCGGGGCCGGCTTGCCGACGCGCTGGGTGAAGCCGACACGGCAGCGGACGTCGCTCGGCGGCAGCTCGCCGCTGGCGTCAGCGGTCCCCCCGCCGCGTCGCTGTGGCTACGAGCCGCGGAGGCCGCGGCGGCCAGCGAAGACGGCGACCGCGCGCTCGAAGCGGTCGAAGCGGCGCTCCGCGAGGATCCCGGCTCACTGGCGGCGCGCGCGCTCTACATCGATCTGCTGAGCGGGAGCCAAGAGGCCTCCAAGCTCGCCAACGCGCTGGAAGCCTGCGCCGAGCACATGGAAACCGACGCGGCCAAGGCCCGTGTGTTCGTCGCCAGCGCGGACGCTTGGGCACGCCTCGCGCGGGAGACCGGCGGCGCCAAGGCCGCCTTGTCCCAGGCCTCCATGTTCGGGCTGAGCCCCGGCGTGACGGCGCGGCTGGCGCGGATGCTCTCGATCTTCGCCGAAGACCAGCTCTGGTACGAAGAGGCGACGCGGCGGCTGTTGGCTTCCGGATCCAGCGGATCGGAACAGGCGAGCCTCTGGTTCGAGATCGTGCGCGCCCGGCTCCTGCGCTCGGAAATGGATCTCGTCCATCAAGGACTCGATGGGATGCGCCGCGTGCCGCAAGGCAGCTGGCTCGCCGCGGCGCTGCAGGCGGGCGCGTTGCCCTTCGCGAAAAGCGACGCCGGCGCGGCCGGCGGACGCGCGAGCTTGCTCGAGCTCTCCGCGGCCGAGACGGACGCCGGACGCGCCCGGGCGCTGCAGCTCTTGGCCGCCGCGCGCGCCATCGTCGACGGCGAGATCGACGGCGCGATCGGCGTGCTGCAGGATCTGCACGGCGCCGACGCCGCCGACGTCGTGAGCGCGACCGCGCTCGCCGTCTTGCTCTCCGAGCGCGGCCGAGCCCGGGAGGCGGCCGACGTGCTGGGCGCTTGCGCCGCCACCTGCGACGACCCGGAGCTGTGCGGCGCGCTGCAGCTGCAAGCCGGGATCCGGTATTGGCGAAGCGGCGACCGCGCTCGGGCGATCGATGCCTTCACCACGGCCAGCGTCCACACGCCCGAGTCGGCCAACGCCATCGCGTGCTGGGCGCTGCGCGCCGCCGAACCCGACGATCCGGCGGCGCGCCGCCAAGCGCTCGACGCGGCGGGTGAGGGTGCGGAGCCAGCGGCGCTGGCGCTCGAGCGCTTCGCGCTGGAGCTCGGCCCGGGCGGAGATCTCGGGGCGGCGCGGGCAGCGCTCGATTCGGTGAGTCCCCTCGCCCACCCGGACCTGGCGGCCGCCGCGAGCCTCGCCCGGGCTGTCTTCGAGCAAGACGCGGTCATCCGTTCGACGGCGTTGACGACGCTCTCGGAGTACGGAGGCGAAGCCAGCCGCATCGCCAACGTCGGCCTCCACCAAGTCGAGCTCGACCAGCTGGCGCTCGGCCTGAGCGACCCCGAGCGGGTCGCCGAGGCCGCACGGCGGCGCGCCTCGTCGGATGGTTCGAGCGCCAGCGCGATCGAGTGGCTCGCCGCCAGCCACCATGCCGGCGACGGCGCTCAGGAAATCGCCGCCTACCAGGCGCTGTCGGACCGCATCCCCGAAGCAGCGCGCCCGAGCATCGACGCGAGCGCCGCCTTGCTCACCCACTTGAACGGCGACCGGCCAGGTCCGGTCGCGCCCGGCTCGATCGAGGGCGCGCTGATGAACCTCGAGCTGGCCGCGCCCGGCGGCCCACCGGAGCGACGCGCCCACGCGCTCGCGGGCAGCGGCCGCGCGCTCGGCGACGAAGCCGATCCGCTCGGCAAGACGCTGGCCGGGTACAATCATCTCGCCGCCGGGCAGCTCGATCAGGCGCTCGCCGCGTTTCGCGCGTCGGTCGAGGCGTACCCGCTCGAGGTGATCGGCTGGGAAGGGCTACGGGCGGCGGCGGAAGCCGCCGGTGACTTGCAGACGACCGCCGAAGCCTGCGCGGCCCTCGGGGACGCGTTGAACGACGACGCGCGGGCGGCCGAACAGTGGGAACGCGCAGCGTTCATCCTGCTCGATCGCCTGGCGGATCCGGTCCGCGGCGAGTTCGCGCTCGCGCGCGCGGTGGCCCGCGACATCCGCCGCCCTCAAGCCTACGATCGGCTGTTTCGGCTGGTCCGCGCCCGGCGAGACGGTCCGCGTTTGCTGGAGCTCATCCGAGCCCGCCTCGAGGTCGCCGAGGAGCCGGCCGAGATCGTCAAGCTGTTTTGGGAACGGGCGCGGGTGCTGCGCGAGTCGGGCGATCGAGAAGGGGCGCTCGCTGCGCTCGAGAACGTGACCCTGCTCGAGCCGGATCATGTCGGCGCCCTGGCGCTCTCGGGGGAGATCTACATCACGTCCGGCCAGTTCGAGGAAGCCGCCAGCCGGCTCTCGCGGCTCGCGATGCTCGAGGAAGCCCCGACCAAGCAGCGGCTGATGAGCGGCGTCGCGGCCGTGGACTTGTACGAAAACAAGCTCGGGGACGTCCGCTCGGCGCTGCGCGTGTTGTCCGAGCTGCATGAGTCCGGGCTCAGCACGCTGCCCGTCCGTGAACGGCTCGCGCGGGCCGCCGCCAAGGCGGGGGACTACCCGCGCGCCTGCGCCGTGCTCGAGCTCTTGATGCGGGAGCGGCCGAGCCGCGAAGGTCGGCTCGACGCCGCGCGGCTGGCCATGGTGATCCACCGCGACCGCCTCGGCCAGCCGGCGGCCGCAGCCGCGGCGACCGAAGCCTTGCTCGCCGAAGCTCCCGCGGACCCGGAGGCGCTCGATCTGGTGCTCTCGCGGGTCTTCCCGGACGCGCTCACCACGCGGCTGCTCGAGCAGGGCAAGAGCGCGCTGGTCGCGACCCTCGAGCGCGATCCGCTGGACGCCGAACGGGTCGAACGCCTGGCGCGCATCGCGAGCAGGCTCCAAGCTCCCCGGCTTCGACAGGCCACCCTCGGCACGCTGGTCGCTCTCGGGCATGGCACGCCTCAAATCGAGCAGGAGCTTTCGGTGCTGGACGAACGCGTGTCGCGGCTTCCGCGCATGGCCATCGACGAGGCCACGCTCCCCGACCTGTGCGATCCGGAGGATGCCGGCCCCGTCGCGGACCTGATGCGAGCGCTGGCTCCGACCATCGCGGCGGCGCTTGGCCCCGATCTATCGGCGCTCGGGGTCGGAAAGAGGGACCGGATCGACGCGCGCTCGGGGTTGCCGCTGCGCAACGAGGTGGCGGCCTGGGCGGGGGCGCTCGGGATCGGCGCGTTCGAGCTGTACGTCGGCGGCCGCAATCCCCACGGCGTGTTCGCCATCGCGACCGAGCCGGTGTCGGTCGTCATCGGTTCGGCGGTCACGGCCCCCCTCTCGCCCGCCGCCCGACAGGCCGTCGCCCGGGAGCTGTTCGCGATCCGCCGCGGCAGCACGATCGTTCGTCACCGCAGCCCCGATGAGGTCGCGGCGCTCGTGGTCGCGGCGTGCCAGCTCGGAGGCCACCCGCTGACGGCGCCCGCCTACGCGATGCTGGCGGAGTTTCAACGCCTGCTCGGCAAAGCGATGAGCCGCCGGGTCCGCAAGCAGCTGCCCGATCTTTCCGCGCGCGTCCAGCGCTCGGGGCAAGGCGGCGCCGAGTGGGCTCGCGCGGCGGTCGCCAGCCTGGATCGCATGGCCGCCATCGCCGCCGGAGACGTCTCCTACGTGCTCTGCGAGACCGCGGAGCAGCGTGGGCAGCTCGGCGCCTCGCGCGCGGCGCAGGAGCGCGCCAGACGGCTTTTGTCCTTCGTGCTCTCGCCGAGCTACCTGGCGCTGCGCGACGCGCTCGGCATGGGGGTGAGATGAGCGAGCGAAAGAAACCTCCCCTCCCGAAGCGCCCGAGCATCGATCGGGCGGTGCCCGGTGCTGGCCGTAGCGGTCGGCCGAGCAGCATCGGACCGGAGCTGGGGACCTTGGATGATTTCGAGCCGGAGGAGCTGTTCGACTCGATCCTGAACGAGGAGACGTCCGGCGCCGGAGGCGGCGCTGAACGCGGCGAGGGCGCCGCCGAGCCCGAGACCGCGCGTCCGCCGAAGCCTGCCGGCGCGGCGCCGACCGGACCCAAGCTGCACGAGCCCGAGCAGCGCTCCTACCCCGCGGAGGAGGAGACGCTGGTCGGCGGCCGCGGGCCGGCCAGCACGGACGCGACCGAGCTGTTGCCCTTGATGGGTTCGTCGTGGGACGACGATCTGCCGGGGAGCTCCGACGCGGTGGACCAGCTGCTGCACAGCACGGCCCCCTCCGAAACACCCCCGGCCAAACCGATCGCGCCACCCCCGCCGCGGGCGGCCAAGCCACCGGTGCCCCGCCCTGCAGGATCGCGCGCCCCGGTGACGGTGCCCCGCCCCGCATCGCTGCCCTCGCGCACGCGCCCTGCCCCGACGGGCACCGCTCTGCCGCCGCCCGTCAATCCCGCAGGCCCGCCCCCGCGGCAGCCCTTCCCCCTCGCCGGAACCCCGGCGCCGGGCGGCACTCGCTACGACGAGGACGACGAGACCATCCGGTACACGGACCGCCCGAGCGCCCCCGATCCCGCGACGACGCCCCCGCAGGACGAGGCGGACGCCGAACCCACGGCGTTCCTCGAACGGCTCGACTCGGACATCGCGGAGCTGCTGCCGCCGCCCGAGGAGGCAGCGGAACGGGCCCCGCCGGACGACGCACCGCGACCGGCGGACTACATCCCGGAGTTCGACGCGCCGACCGGCTTTGTCGCCCGCCCGTCCCTGCTGGAGCCCGAGCGCTTGGCTATGGACCCGCCAGAGTCGGCGAGCGTGCCCTCGGCGAGCATGCCTTCGGCGCGCGCGTCCGAGCCTCCCCAACGCCTCGCCGAGCTCCTCGAGCCGGGCGCCGAGCTGCCACCTGCCGACCCGGGCGCCCCGCCGGCCGCGGCTCGTTTGTCGGAAGCGGGCGTCTTGAACGACTGGATCGCCCGCGCGGAGTGGATGGAGAGCGAGGCCCGCACCAGCACCGATCCTCAAGCCAAGGCTCGGGCGCTGCTCGTCGCGAGCGAGCTGTGGGCGCTCTCCGGGCACTTGCAACGCGCGCGGGACGTCGCCCGTGTGGCGGCGGCGGTGGCGCCGGGGATGCCTTTGGCCCAGCGCCAGGCGCGCTGGCTCGCGGCGGCCGACGAAGACTGGAAGCCCGTGGCGCAAGCGCTCGAATCCGAGATCCGCGCGTCGGCGACGCCGGCGGCCCGCGCCCACGCCAGCTTTTTGAGCGCCGAGATCCATCGACGCAAGCTCGACGATCCGGAGGGAGCGAAGAAGAAGGCAGCGCAGCTGTTGCGAAATGCTCCCGAGGATGCGCGCGGCCACCTGCTGCAGCTCTTGGAAGCCCTCGGCTCAGGTCAGCCTCCAGAGCGTTTCCGCGCGCCGGAAGCGCCGGAGCTCACGTGGCTCGCGCAGGCACTCGAGCAGATCGTCGCGCTGCGCGGCGGCTTGTCCGCGCGCGCGCCCGCCAGCGATCGTGCGCTCGACTTGGTGAAGGCTCGGGCCGCTGCGGGCGAGCGGCAGCGCGGGGACTGCGCCCAAGCGCTGCTCGACCTCGCGCGCGTTCCCGAGCTCGAGCGCGCAGCGCTCTGGCTCGCCGCCGCCCTGGATGCTCCGAGCGGGGACACCCGCGACCGGGCCATCGAGGCCCTCCGGCGGCTGGTCGTGCTCGAGCCGGGACCGGCGGTGCGCCGCGCGCTGGCGGCCCGCGCTTTGGAGCAGAAGGACCGAGGCGCTCTCGACGCCGCGCTCGCTCGCGTGCCAGTCCGGCAGGACGCGGACGACGATTTCGACGATCTCATCAGCGAGCCGTCCGTCGACGCCTTCTCCGCGGCCGATCGGCTCGCCATCGCCGCGCTCGGCGGGGCGGACGCCGACGCGATCGAGCCGCTCGTCCAGACCCTGGCGCCCGATCGGCGCGTCCGTCCGCTGGCGATCGCCGCGGCCGCCGCCTTGAACAGCCGGCTGTCGCTCGACCTTCTACCGGGCGACGAAGAGGCCCAGGCCCGCGCACGCCTGGGTCGGGCGCTGGTCGAGCCTCAGGCGGATCTGGAGGCCGCCGTTCAGCAGTTCGCCAGCCGCTTGCCCGACCACCCGCTCAGCGCCGTGCTCGAGCTCGAGCTCGGGCTGCGCAACCGGGACGCCGCGCGGGTGACGCGCGCCTTTGGCGACGGCGAGGACGTGCTGCAGCACCTGGCCGCCGCCTTGGTCTTCGAGGTCGCGGGAGACGCCGGCGCCGCAGAGGAACACTACCGGATGGCGCTGGCCATCGATCCGACCTGCGAGGCCGCCGCGCGAGCGACGCTCGCGAACGCCGACCCGAACCGCGCCGCGGAGCTGCTCTCCAAGGTGGCCGAGCACGTGAGCCCCGAGCAGGCCTCGCTGCTGCTCATCGAAGCGGCCTTGCGGGTTGGCCCCGACGACTGGGAGGCCTTGCACGGCTGGCTCGAACGCGCCGCGGAGCTCGATCCCGATCTCTTGCTCGCCCAGCGCTTGGGCGAGCACTTTGCGCGCGAGCGAGCCGATGCGGGCAAGCTGCTCGAGTGGCTGCGGGCTCGTCGAGAAAACGCGCTCGCCCCGTACGAACGCGCGCTCGACCTGGTCCGGGAATCGCTGCTCTTGGTCGAGGAGGATCCGACGCTCTCGAGCTCGCTCTTGGAGAACGCGCTGCAGATCCGCCCCGTGGACGTCGGTGTGCGGGAGCTGCGCGATCGGATGTCGGGTGCACCGCCCGCCGAGCGAGCCGCGGGCTACGAACGGCTGGCGAGCCTGCTCCCGGCCCCCCAGCACAAGCGGCTGCTGCTCCTCGATGCGGCGTTCGGGTATCAGACCGCCGACGACGGCGCTTCGGCGCTGCGGGCCGCGCGCGCCGCCGGCGCGCTCTCGGACGACGATCTGCCGAGCGTATTGGCCGAGCGCCTGGCGATCGAGACCGGGCAGGCCGCCACGGTCACCGAGGAGCTCTTCCGGCGCGCGCGCCAGGAAGAAGACCCCGTGCGGCAACGCGAGCTCTACGAGCGGCTCACGGCGATCGACGGCGGTCGCGCCGACCAACCGAGCACCATCCTCTTTCAGTCGGCCATCCTCGAGCGCACGCCACGCCATCTGCCGGCGCTGCGGCGGCTGGAGCACGCGCACATCGGCGCCAATCACGCGAGCGACCTCGGCCCCATCGCGGCCAGGCTCGCCTCGCAGCTCTCCGGGGCCGAAGCGACCGGGCACGCCTTCTTCGCGGCCTATCAGCGCAAGCAGGACGACCCTGCGGCGGCGACCGGCGACCTGCTCGAGATCGCGCTGCGCGCGAGCCCGCCGCCCCTCTGGGCGCTCAGGGAGACCTTCTGGCGCGCGCTGATCGGCAAAGACCAGGACGCTGTCTTGCGGACGAGCAAGGCCCTCATCGAGCGCGCCACGCGCCCGCTCGACCAAGCCAGCCTCGCCCTGCGGGGTGCCGAAGCGGCGCTCGGGCTTGGGCGGCTCGACGACGCCCGCGAGCTGTTGAACGCGGCGCTCGCCACGGTGCCAGAGCACCCGATCGCGCTCGCTCGGATGGCGGCGCTCGATGAGCGCGGCGGCCGCTACGAAGCGGCGGCCGAGGCGCTCGAGGCGAGCGCGGCGCAGCACGTGGCGCCCGAGCACCGCCGGCAGTTGTTTGCTCGGGCGGGGATCTTGTGGCTCGACCGCGTGGGCAACACCGAGCGCGCCAAGGCGGCGCTCGAGCGAGCCGTGGAGATCGACGTGCACGACGTCGAGAGCTTCGAGCGGCTGCAGGCGCTCTACGTCGCCGAACGAGACGGCCAGAAGCTCGCCGAGCTGCTCGCCCAGCGGCTCGCCGAGACCACCGATCCGGATGAGCGCATCGCGCTCGAGATCCGGCGAGGTCGCGCCCTGGCCGAGCTCGGCGATCGCCCGGCCGCGAAAGCCGCGCTCGCCTCGGCGCTCGACGCCAACCCCGAGCACGCGGACGCGCTGGCCACCTTCGCCGACTTGTGCCTCGCCGAGCAGGATTTGAGCGCCGCGGAGGACGCGCTGATCCGGCTGGCGCGGCACGTCGCCGATCCCGAAGCTCAAGCCGACGTCTATTCGAAGCTCGGTGCGCTGTACGACGACGCGCTGCCCAACCCCGAGCGGGCGGAGCTCGCCTACCGCGAAGTGCTCAAGCGGCGCCCCGGCGATCCGATCGCGAGCGAGAAGCTCGTGCTCGTGTACGCCCGCCTGGGGGACGCGCAGCAGGCGGTGCGGCTGCAAAAGGAGCTGATCGAGGCCGCGAGCAACAGCGATCAAAAGCGCGATCGCCTGCTGGCGCTGGCGCGCGTGTACGCGCTGCTCGGTCAACCCCGCGACGCCGACGCCGTGCTGGAGAAGACCCGGCGAGCTTTCGCGCAAGACGCCCGCGTGCTCCAAGCTTCCGTCGAACACTACAACCAGAGCGGCGAGGAACGGACGGCCCAGGTGCTGCTCGACCGCGCCGCCAACGAGGCCCGTCGGGCCTTGTCGACGGGGCGCTTCGACGCCTCCTTCTTCCGCAGCCTCGCCGCGGTCGCCGAGCTGCGCCGAGACGAAGACGCGCGGCGCGTGACCGAGGCGTCCCTGCACGCGCTGCTTGGCGAGCCGGACGAGCTCGGCGGGGCCGGGCTGAAGGCCGCCGCCGAAGAGCTCGACGACCTGTTGGCCCCCGAGCTGCTGAGCCTGCCGCTCAGGGCCGTGCTGCGGCAGGTCGGCGACGCGCTCGATCGAGCCTACCCCATCGACCTGCGCGCGCTGAAGGCGAGCGTCGTCGAAACCAGCGACGTGCGCGAGTACGTTCAGCAGCTGGCTTCGGCCTTTGGCTTGTTCAACCTGGAGCTCTTGGTCGCCGACGCGCTCGGCTTCGCGTGCCTGCCCGCCAGCTCCGCCCCACCGGTGCTCGTGGTCGGGCGGGCGCTGCTCGACAGTGACGACGCCCGGGCGCGCGACTTTCTGCTCCTGAAAGCGCTGAAGATCATGGCGACGCGCGGGTCGGGGCTCCTGCGGGTGGCGCCGGTCGACGTGTGGCCGGTGTTGGCCGCGGTGCTGTCGCGCCTCGTGCCCCACTGGCAACCCGGCGCCATCGATGACAAGCGCTTCGCGGACGCGGTGGCTCGAATCCACGGCGCGCTGCCGCCGCCCGCGGATCCGGATCTCTCGTTGCTCGCGCAAGAGATCATCGGTTCGATCGGCAGCCGCGGCAGCCAGGTGGGGCTCGGCCTACAGCAGATGGGCGGGCGCGCGGCGCTGCTCGCGGTCGGGTCGCCCGGGGTGGGGCTCTCGGCGCTCGGTCAGAGCGGGGGCGCGGTGCTCCCGGCGTCCGGACCGGAGCGCATGCGCTGGATCGGCCGCCACCCCGAAGCCAGGGACCTGCTCGTGTTCAGCGTGTCGGAGGCCTACTCGCAGGCGCGCCGCCGCGCCGGTGTGGGACAAGCTCCGTAGTGCTCCGATTGCCCCGCGCGTTCGCTGGCGTCATGTTTGGGCTCGGAGCCATGCGACGATCGGGTCGGGTAGCGGGGGCGGCGACGGCGCTGATCGCGCTTTGCGCGACCAGCGGGGCGCGCGCCGAAGCCGTGGCTCGCTTCGCGGACGCCGACCGGGCGCGCACGCCCGCCACCCGCGCCGAGGCGGCCGCCGGGCACTCACCCGCGCCAAGCG
>JAEZYZ010000285.1 GCA_023418705.1 Pseudomonadota bacterium
AGCGGGGGGCGGGGGCGCCGCGGGCGAGGGCGCCGGCGAGGGCGACGCGGGGGCGGGCGGCGCTTCGGCGGTGATCCCCGAGCCGCCCGCGTTGCAGGCCCGACCCCTCGCGCTGCTGCCGGCTGGCACCCTGTCGCTCGGCCACAGCAGCTTGCTCGTCGTGAGCGGCTGCCTCGGCGCGGCCGAGCGCTACGGGAGCCGGGCCAGTATGATTTGCGGACAGCCCTTCGCGGGGCAGAGCGCCAGCTCGTGGCCCGTTTTGGTCGGCATGTCGCGCACCCGCGAGTTTGGCCGGGTCGGGCTGCAGGTGGTGCACGCCGCGCGCGCCGGCGAGGCGGTCCAGATCGGCGCGAGTGACGAGGCGGGGACCAGCCTCAGCCTGACCACCAAGCTCGGCTTTGGGCAAATCGGCCCTGACCGTCCCCGGTTGGCCGGGACCCGCGAGGATTACTTGCTGCAGACCCCCACCCTCGAGGTGTACGCCGACAGCTCCCGCGAGCTGCTCTTCAAGACCTCGTTCGAGCACGTCCTGGCGCGCGGGGGCCTCGACGATCTCGAGAACGGCACCAACTACACCCTCATCCTGATCGGCCCGTCTCCGAGCTACCGAGAAGAGGGCCCCTGGAACCCGCCCGCCTTGAGCATCGTGCAGAGTGATCCGCCCCTCTAGAGCTGTCGCTGCTGCTCCTTCCGCGCCAGGACCGGAGAAAGAGCATCAGGGCCTTCGGCCCACCTCGAGTCAGTGAAAACGGGTTTCACGACTGAGACAGCGAGGTGCGTCGACGGGTCTAGATCGGAGATTGGTCACAGGAAGGATCGGAAAAGGGACCGACGTCGTCGGTCCCCGATCGGAGTCGAGCTCGAGCGGCGCGACTCGCCACCGTGACGGCTGCCGGACGCGAGGATCGCGTCGAGCTCAAGCGTCGAATCCCCCAAGAAATCTTCCGCGTCGTGACCCGACGCCCGGGCGACCACCCGATGAAAGGATCGCGCTGGGCTCATCCGTCGAACCAGAAAATCTTCCGTTCTTCCGCCTTCTTGTGAACGACGACAGGCAAGCGCGTCGTAGGCGGCGCGCCTCAGTGATAGAGCTGGGTCTCGGCGAGCTTGGCGCGGGCGTCGTTGATGTGGGGGCTGGAGGGGAAGCGCCGGATGAAGGCGCGGAGCGTGTTTTTGGCGTCGTTCCAGGCCTGGATGTCGAGCTGACACTCGGCGAGCAGCAAGGTCGCTTCGTCCATGACCTCTTTGTCGACGGAGGCTTCGGACAGCTCCATCAAGATCGGGATCGCTTCGCGTTGCTGACCGAGGTGGCGCAGCGCGCGCGCCAGCTGGTAGCTGGCCTGGGGGCTGTGGGCTGCGTTGCTCTTGAACTTCAACGCCTCGCGCAGCGCCTGCTGGGCCTCGTGCCACCGGCCGGTGCGCACGTGATCGAGCCCGGCCTGGTAGGCGATCAGCGAGAGCTCGTTCGTCGCGTCTTCCAGCGCCCGCTCGAACACGGCGCGCTCGGTGCGCGTGAGCGGCAGCTTGGAGACCTCGCCGAACTGATCGATGATCTCTCGCTGCTTGCCCTGCTGAACCAAGGCGTAGAAATCGGCCGCTGCCCGGGCGGTTCGCGCGGTGCTCTCTTCGCGCGCCTGGGCGGCCTTCAACTCCTTCTCGACTTGGGATAGGCGCGCGGTCGATTCGCGGGTCTCGGCCCTCACGGTCTCGAGCTTGGCGTCCCACGCGAACTTCATCAGCACGAACAGGACCGCGACGATGACCACGTAGGCGGTGGCGCTGCTCCAGAGGAAGCGCCGCTCATGACCTTGCTGGCGCTTGGCGATGCTCTTCAGATCGGCAGACAGCGCGTTGACGAGGTTGTTGGTCTTGATCGTGAGGGCGCGACTTTCGACGATCTCGCGTTTGAGCTCCTCGATGTCGTGTTCATCCATCGTTTCCGCCGAGGTTCTCGTATCCCGCTCGAAGGGGTCGGGCAAGCGAAACACTTGCAGCGCACGCCCGCGGGTGGGGCGTTCGGCTCGGAGCTCGGGCGCGCCCGCGGCACCCGAGCGGTCCCCGAGCGGCCGGCCCGCGCGCTCGGAGTCCGCTCGGAGGCGCGAGCAAATCCGAGCGCTCTCAAGGGCGTGGGGCAGCATTTCCCGCCGCTGGCGGCAGCGACGAGCGACCTCGAATTTTTGCCCGAGAAACGGGGCAGTGGCGCTGTCTGCCCCGGTGGTGGTGGCGACGGGACGCTCGCTCGGACCATTTTTCTGCCTTGAACGGACGCGGATCTCTGGCTAGAGCGGCCAGACCGTCCGGCTTGGACGGCGAACGCCGGTCGCCCATGGCGGCCCCCAGCGCGCGAGATCGAGTGGTTCATGGACACGAGCGACATCCGAAAAGGCTTGAAGATGATGTACGAGGGACAGCCCTACGTCGTCGTCGATTTCCAGTTCGTCAAGCCCGGCAAGGGGCAGGCGTTCACGCGCACCAAGATGAAGAACCTCCTCACCGGGAACATCCTCGAGCGAAACATCCGATCGGGTGAAAAGCTCGAGGCCGCGGACGTGGAGGAGCGCACCCTGCAGTACATCTACCCCGACGGCGATCTGTTCGTGTTCATGAACTCGCAGTCCGGGGAGCAGATCTCCGTCAGCAAAGAGGTCGTCGGCGACGACGCGGACTTCCTGATGGACGGCATCGACGTATCGATCACCATCTACCGCGGCAATCCCGTCAGCATCAGCCTGCCGCCGCACATCGTCGTGCAGGTGACCGAGACGGAGCCCGGGATCCGCGGAGACACGGCCACCAACGTGACCAAGCCGGCCACCATTCAGACGGGGGGCACGGTCAACGTGCCGCTTTTCATCGAGCAGGGCGAGTGGATCAAGGTGGATACCCGCAGCCGCAGCTACCTCGAGCGCGCCAAGGCGCCCTGAGGAGCGCCGCTCTTAGCGCGGTTCCGCTTCATCGACGCCGCTCGAACAGCCGCACCGCGGCCCCTTGAACGCAGGCAACGCGCTGCCCGCCGTTCGCGACCACACAGTCGCCGAGCTGCTTGGGGTCCACCTCGCCGGGCAGGGTCCAAAGCTGCGTGCGTTCCCCGGTGACGAGTAGACCGAGCGGCGTGAGGGCGACGAGGTGCCGTCCGTCCGGAGAGCGAGCGGAGCCGGGGAGCGCGGCGCCCTTCGGCTCCGGGCCGACCAAGGCGCCGGCCACGATCGCCTGAAGCTGATCGGTGAACGCGATCGGCGCGGGCGCGAGCGCGCGCGGTCCGGAGCCACCTGCGCACGCGCCGGGGCGCGGGGAGAG
This sequence comes from Pseudomonadota bacterium, assembly GCA_023418705.1. Taxonomy (GTDB): domain Bacteria; phylum Myxococcota_A; class Polyangia; order Polyangiales; family Polyangiaceae; genus JAEZYZ01. The sequence continues at coordinate 3,298 of JAEZYZ010000285.1, forward strand.
CAGGGTCGTCGCCTGAGGAGCGGGAGGTGGGGCGCCTGGCTCGCTGAAGGTGAGCGCGATCTCCGAGCGATCGCAGGCGTAGGCCACGCCGGTCCAGCGGCGCCCCGCAGCGCTCCGCACCTCGAGCGGCCAGGGCGCGGGGGGCGGGGGCGCGTCCGCGCCCGCGTCGCCGGTGTCGAGCGGCTCGCCCTCGGCCGACAGCCGCACCACCGTCGCTCCCGGCGTCTGCACCCGCAGCGTCCCGTCGGCGTCGAACGCGAGGGGACTGTAGCGGGGCTCGTTGCCGCGCCGGTAGGTGCGCGGGGTCGCCAGCAGCCGCGTGTCCGCCGGGCTCTGGTCGAGGACGGGAGCGAGCGCGGCGCGCAGCTTTTCGGGCTCGTTGTTCGCTTGCAGGTACCAGTCGGCGCGGATCACCGCGGACACCGCGTCGAGCGGACGCCGCGCTGTCACGTGGGCTTGCACCTCCGCCAGGGCCAGCCGGTTGACCGTGATCTGCAGGTCGCCGCAGCGCAGCGGCGTGCCGTCGGCGTCGAAGATGCGGGGCACGCCTCCCTCCGCACACAGGGTGCCGAGCAGGCGGCGCAGGTTCGACACGGCGTCGGGCACGCCCTGCGAGGTCTTCTTCCCCGTCGAGCGCACGGCCTCGAGCGACGCTTGCTTGGCGAGCGAACGCCCGGGCTGCTCGGGATCGCGGGCGATGCCGGCGGCGCGGTCGAACCAGACCACGTCCGCGGTGGCGGGGCGCTCGGAGCCCTCCGCCTGCAGCGAGATCCGCAGCCGCACGTCGTCCCGCTGGTCGTCGTCCCGGTCGCTGGTGTCCACGTCGAGCGACAGCCGCTCCCCCGGCGCGGGCTCGGCGACGCGCAGCCCGAGCACGATCGGCTGCTCGGCAAGCGGGGCCACGACGAGCAGCGCCCGCACCGGCGAGCGCTCGACCAGGTCCGCTTCGCAGGTCGAGCGCACGTCCAACGTGACCGTCTTGCGGCCCGTGCGTGTGAGCTCCGGCGACAGCCGGCAGGTCGGACCCGTGGGCACGAAGCCCGGCAACGTCGCCAGGTGCCGAGGTTTTTCTCGGGCCATGCCCGGTGGGTTGCCGGACGTCCGATACAGCCACAGCTCTCCGGGGCTGGTGCGCGCCCGGTCGTCGGCGGGCGCCAGCCAGGCCACCGCTTCGGGTTCTCCGTCCGCGTCGAAATCGGCGAGCAGCGCTCGCTCGAAGACGCGTCCGTCCGGCGCCTGGAGGTCTCGTCCCTCGAGCTGCCAGCTCCGCGCGCCGGGCGGCGCCTTGACGCTCTTTTGGCGCACGAAGCTGCCCGCGTCGGCCTCGGCCGCCGGCGAGCTCGCGGCGTCGGGGCCGGCGGCCGCCTCGGCGTCCGTGGTGGCTGCCTCCGGCACGCTGACGGTGAAGGGCGTGTACGGCCGCTCCTCTTCGCAGCCCTGGCAGCTGGCCAGCAGCGCGCTGCTGGTTGCGACCGCCAAGCCCAGCGCGGTCCGAGCAAGATGTGGGGCGATCTTCACGGCTCTCAGCGTCCCTTGAACACCGGCGCTCGCTTCTCCAGGAACGCGCGCGTGCCCTCGCGTTGGTCCTCGCTGCCGAACAGCGCGCCGAAGGCGGCGGCCTCGAGCGCGCAGCCGGTCGCGAGATCCGAGTCCAAGCTGCGACCGATGACGCGTTTGCAGCTGGTGACGGCGGCGGGCGCCTTGTCGCGGATGGAGGCGGCCACGCCGCGCACCCGATCGAGCAGCTCCCCGTCGGGGACCACCGCGTTGACCAGCCCGATGCGGAGGGCCTCCGGGGCGTCCAGCATTGCCCCGGAGTAAATCAGCTCGCGCGCGCGCCCAATCCCGACGCGGCGGGCGAGTCGCTGCGTGCCGCCGAACCCCGGCATGAGCCCGAGCCCCACCTCTGGCAGCCCGAACTTGGCCCGCTCCGCGGCGTAGATGAAGTCGCAGCACAGCGCGAGCTCGCACCCGCCGCCGAGCGCGAAGCCGTTCACGGCCGCGATCACCGGATAGGGCGCCGCTTCGAGGTCGGCCGCCAGCTGGTGCCCGCGGTGCGAGAAGGCCTGGGCTTCGAGCGGACTCATCTCACGCATCTCGGCGATGTCCGCGCCCGCTACGAAGGCCTTCCCGCTGCCTGTCAAAATGGCAACCCGGGTGTTTGCGTCGGCGAGCCGCCGCACGACGTCGGTGAGCTCAGCGAGCACCCGAGCGTTCAGGGCGTTCAGCTTGTCGGGGCGGTGGATGGTCACCGTGGCGATGCCATCCTGGTCTTCCAAACGCAGCGTGTCGTACACTGTGCTCCTCCGCTCGCTCAGTCGAGCCGCTTTCCGGCGTCATCGTAGCGGTAAAAACCGCGACCGGCTTTGCGCCCGTTCCAGCCTGCCGCCACCATGTTCTTCAAGAGCGGCGCCGGGCGATATTTCGGATCGCCGAAATCACGGTACAACACCTCGGCGATCGCCAGGACGGTGTCGAGCCCGATCAGATCGCACAGCTCGAGCGGCCCCATCGGGTGGTTGAGCCCGAGCCGCACGCCCTGATCGATGTCGCGCGGGCTGCTCACGCCGGCTTCGAGCGCGAAGATGGCCTCGTTCAGCATCGGGATCAGGACCCGGTTGACCACGAAGCCCGGCGTGTCCGTGCTCGTGATCACTTGCTTGCCGAGCCTCTGTGCCAGCGCGACCACCGCCGAGTAGGTGGCGTCGGAGGTTTGCAGCCCGCGCACGACCTCGACGAGCTGCATCACCGGGACGGGGTTCATGAAGTGCATGCCGGCTACCTGATGCGGGCGCCGGGTGGCCGCGGCGAGCCGGGTGATCGACAGGCTCGACGTGTTGGAGAGCAGCAGCGCCTCGGGGCGCGCGCGCTCGTCGGCCAGCCGAAAGATCCCGAGCTTGAGCTCGCGGTCTTCTGGCGCCGCCTCGATCACGCACTCGGCGCCGTCGAGCCCGGCTTCCGTGGTCGAGGGCGAAATGCGGGCGAGGGCGGAGGCGGCTTGCTCGGCCGTCAGGCGCCCCTTGGCGGCGACACGATCGAGGCCCTTGCCGATTTTGTCCTTCGCGGCCCGGGCGCGGTCCTCACTCACGTCGCTGAGGCTCACGGAAATGCCTGCGAGGGCGCAGACCTGGGCGATGCCCGCCCCCATCTGCCCGGCGCCGATCACGGTGATCTGCTTCAAGTTCACGCTCGCGTTTCCTTTGCTCGCTGGTGGTCGCCCACCGGCCTACCCGGGGCTCGGGGGGCTGGCAAGCGCGGGGGCGGCCGTGCGAGCAGCAGGAGGCGCGCAGAGCGGCTAGCCTGCTACAGTTCGCGGGCCTCCGGTGCCGGCGGTGGTTTACGAGTGGCTGGGCGCGTTCGTCGGATTCGAAACGGTTTCGTCGCGGTGGCGACCGCGTTGCTCGTCGCCGGCTGCGCCGGCCGCCCGTCCGTGCTCGAGCGCGCGGCGCTGCTGGCCGACAAAGGTGACCACCGAGGGGCCATCGCCGAGCTCTCCGGCCACCTCGAGCGCCACCCGAAAGCCGTTCCGGAGCGCCGGCTGCTGATCCGCGTGCTCGCCCTGTCGGGCCGGTTTGGCCAGGCCCAGCAACAAGCGGACGTCCTCGCGCGGCAGCTCGGCCCCGACAGCCCGACGCCGTACATCGAGCTCGGGCACGCCTACGAGCTCTCGCACCGCTACGACGCGGCGCTCGCAGCCTACGATCGCGCCGCGGAGGTGGCTCCTGCGGACGCGGCCGGACCGCGCACGGGCGGGCTGCGCGCGGCGCGCTGGGGAGAGGCGGAGCTCGCCGAGCCGCGCCTCTCCGAGGCGCTCCGGCGCAACCCCGCCGACAGCGAGGGCTGGCACGCCTTGGGGGTCGTTCGGATGCGCCTGGGCGACAGCGCTGGCGCGCGCCGAGCGTACCTGGCAGGCCTTGTCGCCGACCCGCAGGATCTCACCCACCGGGTCGGGCTCGCCACGCTCGCGTTGCACGACGGGCGGCCCGCGGACGCGCTGGCGGAGTACGACCGGATCCTCGCCGCCCGTCCCGAGCTGGCCGACGCGCACCTTGGGCGCTCGTGGGCGCTGATCCAACTCGGCCGGCTGCAAGCCGCGCGAGCGGCGCTCGCCGATGCCCGCGCGGCGGGCGCCGACCCCCAGGCCGTGCGCCGCCAGCTGGCGCTGCTGGACGCCCTGGAAGCAGGACCGCCCGGGGGTGATGTAGCACCTCGGTGAGACGAGGAAGGTCATACAAATCGCTGATTTGCAAGGCTTGTAAGCAGCCGGCCCAAAAGCGTACTCTGCGGGCCGCCCGCAACCCGTGGTGTACGGGTGCGCGGGCATTTCCGACGGGTGGTACATGAGCTCTGATACGATCCGCGAAGCGCTCGGCACGTTGCAGGTGGATCCGGATGCCCCGGACGCATGGGTTGCGCTGAAAGGCGCGATTTCCGAATTGGGTGCGGCAGAAGACCGCAGCGAGCCCGCGTACCTGCTCGCCTCTGCCAGGGAACGGCACCGCGCACGCGGTGAGTGGGAAGCCGTCGTGCGCCTGCTGCAGCTCGAACAGGAGCTGAGCTCGCCCGAAGAGAAGGCCCGCCTCCTCAGAGCAGAGGCCGACGTGCTGCACGAGCAGCTGCTCGAGGAAGAAGCGGCGGAGGCGGCGTACTGGCGCGTGCTGGATTTGAACCCGGATTCCGCCGAGGCGACCGCTGCCATCGAGGACATCCAGGGCAAGCGCGCGAAGTGGAAGGAGCTGGTCGCTACCTATCTGGGTGAGGCGGAGGGCGCGCCGGACGACGTGTACCGCAGCTCGATGCTGATGCGGGCCGCCGAGATGGAGGTGCGCTACGGCGGGGAAGAAGCGGACCTCAAAGCCGTGGTCGCGCGCCTCGAGCAGGCGCTCCGGCTCGACGCCGCCAACACGACCGCCGGGCTGATCCTCGAGCGCGTGCTGCGCCGGCAGGAGCGTTGGGACGAGGTGGCGCGCGTGCTCGAGCGCACGCTCGATCGGGGCGACACGCGCGAGGTCCGGGTGATGGCCGGGGTGCGGCTGGCGCGGCTTTGCCAGCGCAAGCTCGAGGATCCGGCGCGCGCAGCGCTGGCCTTCGAGCGGGTCTTGGCGGAGGAGCCGCGCCACGAGGAGGCCAAGTCCTTTCTGATCGAACACTACGCGGGCTCCGAGGCCTGGGACGAGCTGGTCACGTTGTACGAGCGAGAGCTGCGCGCCGAAGACCTGGCGAGCCTCGAACGCACCGGTGACATGCTGCAAATCGCGATGCTGCACTGGAAGAAGCGCGATCGCATCGAGGACGCCGAGCCCTGGTTCGAGCGCGTCCGTCGGCTCGACCCGGCGCAGCCGCTGATGCTCGGCTTCTTCCGTGAGTACGCCGCCCTGGTCGGGGACGAGGCGCGCCTGATGGATGTGCTGACCGGCGCCCAGCGGGTCATGAAAGAAGGGCCGGAGAAGACCCAGCTCGGCAGCGAGCTGGCGCGCCTGGCCGAAGGTCAAAAGAACGCGCACAAGGCGATCGAGCAGTACAAGACCGTGCTGCGTCAGGATCCGGACAACGTCGAAGCGCGCGAAGCGCTCAAGCGACTGTACAAGCAGACGCAAGGGTACAACGCGCTGGTCGAGCTCTTGCGCCAACAGCTCGAGCGCACCCCTGCCAGCGACTACGAGGCGCGCGTCGCGATCCTGCGCGAGGTGGCCGGCGTGTACCGGCAGTTCATCAAGAGCGACTCGGCGCTGGTCTCGGTCTTGAACCAGATCGTTCAGCTCGACCACAAGCTCGACGAGCAGGACGTGCTGGAAATGCGCGAACTGGTCGGTCTGTACGAGCGGCTCGGGCGCTGGCGTGACCTTCTGACCAATCAGCTGAAGCTGGCCGAGATCACCCCCGACGCCGAGGAGAAGAAGGCGCTCTACCGCAGCGCCGCCCGGCGCTGGCTCGATCAGTTCTCGAACGTGCAGAATGCCACGGAGGCCTACGAGGCGCTGCTCCGCATCGCGCCCGAAGACGTCGAGGCGCGCGAGCGGTTGGGTGAGCTGTATCGCAAGCGCCGCGCCTGGCCGGCCCTGTACGAGCTCTACGAACGGGAGCTCGAGAGCAGCAGCGGGGACGCCCGCTTGAACGTGCTGCAGGAGATGGCCCAGCTCTCGGCGGAGCGGCTCAACCGCCCCGATCAGGCGATCCGCCTGTACCGAGAGATCGTCGACGCCGATCCGGCGCGCGGCGACGCGCTCGACGCGCTCGAGAAACACGCCGAGCGCCATCGCGACTACGCGAGCCTGGCGAACGCGCTGGAGCGGCGGGTCGAGCGCACCAGCGATCCGGCCGCGAAGCTCGCCGTGCTGCAGCGGCTCGGCAGCGTGTACGGCGATCACCTGAACGACGGCAAGGCGGCCACGCAGGCGTGGCGTCGCGTCCTGGAGCTGTCCCCAGGGCACCACCGGGCGCTTCGGGTGCTGCGGGAGTCCTACCTGGAGAGCGGGGACTACGACGGCCTCTCGGAGCTGTACGCCTCGCAGAAGGACTGGGAGGGCCTGGCCGAGGTGTTGAGCAACGCCGCGGATCGGGTCAAGGACCCTGGCGCGAAGGTCGATTTGTCGTACCGCGCCGCAGCGGTCTACGAAGGGCCGCTGGCGCAGCCGGATCGCGCGTTTCGTTCCTATGAGCGTGTCCTGTCGGTCACCCCCGAAGACGGCCGGGCCGCCCGCGCGTTGATCCCGCTCTACGAGCAGGACGAGAAGTGGGCGCGGCTGCCCGCCCTGTACGAGCTGTTGCTCGGGCAGAGCGAGAGCGAAGCCGAGAAGCTCGAGTACTTGCAGAAGCTCGTCGAGGTGACCGGGCACAAGCTCGGTGACCGCAAGGTCGCGGCGGCGCACGCTCGCAGCGCCTACGCCTTGGCCCCCAGCAGCGAGGCGGCCTTCGATCTGGTCGAAGCGGCGAGCCGCGCCGCGGGCGCCTGGCAGGAGCTCGCCGAAACGCTGGAAGCGCGCCTGAATTCCATCAAGGGCGTGCCGCCCGAGCCCGTCAAGAAGGGCAAAGGCGGACGCAAGCGCAAGAAGACGGGCGACGCCGAGCCGCAGGCGAGCGGGAGCCCGAGCGAGCGGCGCCGGTTGAGGCTCCGGCTCGCGGCGCTCTACGACGGCGAGCTGTCGCGCACGGACGCCGCGGTCGCCACGTACAAGGAGCTGCTCGAGGAAGATCCCGCCGATCGGACGGCGACCCAGGAGCTCGAGGCCATCTTGCGCCGAACCGACGCGCGCGACGATCTGCGCTGGCTGCTGGACCTGCGCGTGCAGCACACGCCGAGCGACGACGATCGGGTCGCCATCCTGCGGGAGTGGGCCGAGACCGAGCAGATCCTGTTCGGCGATCCCGAGCGGGCCGTGGCGCTCTACCAGCGCGTGCTCGAGATCGCGCCGAGCGATGAGTCGACGCTGCGGGTTTTGTCGAACCTGCTGCTCGCTTCCGGCGATGCGGCGGCCGCCGCCGAGGTGTTGGACCGACACCGGCAGCTGGCGACGGGTGAGGAGAAGGCGCAGATCGAAGTCCGCCTGGCGCAGCTCTACCTCGACCGCCTGGAGCGGGAGGGCGACGCGCTCGACGCCGCCGTTCGAGCGCTCGATGCCGGGGACACGAGCGGCGAGGCGCTCGCGGTGCTGCAGCGCTTGGTGGAGCGCCCGGCGACGCGCGGCGCTGCGGCGCAGATCTTGGCCGCGAGGTACGCGGACGCTGGCGACGCGCGGCGCGAGGCCCAAGCCCTCAGCGCCTTGCTGGAGCAGAAGAGCGATCGGGTCGAGCGGCTCGACCTCTACCGCCGGATCGCCGACGTCCAGGAGCAGAAGCTCGGCGCGTATGGCACGGCGCTGGACGCCTTGTTGCGGGCCGTGCGCGAGTATCCCGACGAGCTCGAGCTTTGGGAGCGCGCGGAGCGCCTGGCGGTGCACGCGGGCCGCCCGACGGATTTGGCGGACACCTACCGAGAGGTGCTGCGCGCGAGCTTGCCGCACGCGCTCGTGGTCGATCTTTGTGAGCGGGCCGCGCACCTGCACGAGGACCGGCTCGGCGACCCCATCGGGGCGACCCCGTACCTCGAAAAAGTGCTCGAGATCGAGCCGGGCAACGAGCGCGCGTTCACGAAGCTCAAGGACATCCTCACCGCGGCCGAGCGCTGGGGAGAGCTCGAGGGTCTGTACGACCGGGCCGCCATGGCGACCAACGATCTCGCGCGGCGCACGGAGCTCCTCATCGAGGTCGCGCTCATCTGTGAAGAGATCACCGAAGAGCCGGCCAAGGCAGCGCGCTACTACGAGCGCATCCTCGACAGCGACCCGGCCCACGACGGAGCGCTGCGGGCGCTGGATCGCCTCTACCAACGCCAGGAGCGCCACGAGGACCTGGCCTCCCTGATCGAGCGGCGGCTGGGGCTCGCGGCCGGTGAGGAGCTCTTGGAGCTGAAGCTGCGGCTGGCTCGGATTCAGCTCGAGCGTCTGCACCAGCCCGAGGGGGCGATCGCCCACGTCGAGGACATCCTCAACGAACGTCCGAACGAGTACGACGCGCGCGAGCTGTGCGAGCGGCTGCTCGAGATCGGCAGCTTGCGCCAGCGCGCCGCGCGCGTGCTCGAGACGGTGTACGAGACGCGCGATGAGATCCGAGATCTGGTGCGGGTGCTCGAGATCCGCCTGGAGCGCTACCAGCAGCTGCCGGAGCCCGCCGATCCGGAGCTCGAAGGGGAGCGGCGAGATCTGCTGCGCAGGATCGCGACCCTGCGCGACGAACGCCTGCACGACGACGAGAGCACGCTGGAAACCCTGGCCCTCCTGGTGCCGGCCGATCCGCTCGACGTCGACGCGCGCACGCGCCTGCTCGAGGTGGGGCGGCGCCTGGGGCGACACGAGCGGGTGGCCGCCGTGCTCGAGCAGTCGGCCGAGCGCGCCGACACGCCCGGCCTCAAGGGCGAGATCCTGATGAAAGTGGCCGGCATCTACGCGGGCGTGGTGGGGGATCGGGATCGCGCCGAAGCGGTGTACCGGCGGGTGCTGGAGCTCGACCCGAACGAGGTCGATCTCGTGCTCCCCGCGGCCCGCGCCCTCGAGCAGATCTATACCGAGACCGGCCGCTACGAGCAGCTCGTGCGCGCGCTCCGCGAGCAGGTGCGCCTCGAGCAAGACCCGGAGGTGCGCAAGCGCCTGCTCGGTCGGCTCGGCAGCATCTGCCAGTCGGAGCTCGGCGATCTGGACGGCGCCATCGCCGCGTTCAAGACCCGGGTCGAAGAGGATCCGGTCGACACCGAGGCGCTGGCCGCTCTGGACGAGCTCTATCAGAAGACGGAGCGCTTCCCGCAGCTGGTGGAGACGCTCGAAAAACGCCGGGATCTCGCCGAGGCCCCCGCGCTTCGGCGGGAGCTCTTGATGCGGCTCGCGCGCATCTTGGCCGAGAAGCTCGACCGGCTCCCGCCGGCGATCGACGCCTGGCGCACGATCGTGGAAGAGCACGGTCCGGATGTCGAGGTGCTCGAGGCGCTCGAGGCGCTCTACGCCCGCGCCGAGCGCTGGGACGAGCTGGGGGACACCTACGAACAGCACCTCGACGTGGTGAGCACCGATCAAGAGCGGCTCGAGCTCTTGGCCAAGCTCGGCGAGCTGCGGCGCGAGCGGCAGAACGACACCGCCGGAGCGCTCGAGGTATTTCGGCGGGCGCTCGGCATCGACTCCCGCCACGCGACCAGCCGTGACGCGCTGCTGCGGATGCTGGCGTCCGACGATCTCTTGGCGCGCCGCGAAGCGGCCGAGGTGTTGCGCCCGATCTTCGAGATCGACGGCGACCACCAGCAGCTCTTGCGCGTGCTCGAGATCGAGGCGGACCTGCTCGACGATCCGCTGTCGCGGCTCGACGTGCTCGCCAAGGCGATCGGCGTGGCCGAGCAGAGCCAGGACCCCGAGCGCGCCTTCGGCTACGCCAAGCGGGCGCTGCGCGAGGCGGCCGGGCACACCGACCTCGAGCCGTGGCTCGAGCACGTCGATCGGCTCGCCGCGGCCACGGGCAAATACGGCGAGCAGGTCGAGCTCTTGCAGGCCGTCGCCCCGGAGATCTTCGACGGCGATGTCCAGCTCGCCGTGCTGCTCAAGATCGCCGATCTCGGACGGCATCGCCTCGCCGATCGGGATCTGGCGCGGGAGCACTATCAGAAGGCCTTGGAGGTGCGCTCCGACGACCGCCGGGCGCTCGGCGCGCTCGAGTCGCTCTACGACGAGGCCGGAGACGCCGCGAGCCTGCTTGGTATCTTGGACCGGCAGGTGGACGTCGCGGAGAGCGACAGCGAGAAGAAGCAGCTGATGTTTCGCCGCGCTCGGCTGCTCGCCGAGGTGCTCGAAGATCGGCCGAGAGCCATCGAGGCGTACGAGCGGATCCTCGATCTGGGCCTCGACCCGAGCGCCATCGAAGCGCTGGAGGCCTTGTACACGCAGGAAGAGCGCCACTCGGATCTGGTCGAGCTCTATCAACGCCAGATCGACGGCGACGTCGGCAATCCCGTGCTCTTGCGGGTGATGATGGCGCGGGTCTTCGCCACCCGTCTCGCCGACGTGCCCCGCGCCCTGGACGAGCTCGAGGCGGCCCTCGAGTCCGATCGCCACAACGAGACGGCGATCGCCGAGCTCGAGAAGCTGCTCGCGGAGGGGTCGGACCCGGAGGTGCGCGCACGGGCCGCCTCGCTGCTCGAGCCGATCTACCTGGCGCGCGCGGATTTCACGAAGGTCATGGCGACCATCGAGGCCCGCCTCGCCGCCAGCCAGGATCCGCAAGAGCGCCGGGAGCTGCTGCGCCGGCTGGCGCAGCTGCACGAGGAGCAAGCGGAGGACTACCCGCGCGCGCTCGAGACGACGGCCAAGCTGCTGGACGAAGATCCGAGCGATCCCGAGACGGTGGGCGAGCTCGAGCGGCTGGCCAAGGTCGCGGGGGCCGAGCAGCGACTGGCGGAGATCTACGCGAAGGTGCTCGAGGCGGTGAGCGTCGACGAGCCCTGGAGCGCGAAGCTCGCGGAGCGCGCCGGCGAGCTGTTCGAAGGCCTCGGCGAATCGGAGCGGGCGCTCGCCTGCTACCGCCGTGCGCTGGCCTTCGATCCGGAGCGGCGTGAGCTGTTCACGGCCGTGGATCGGCTGCTCGAGCGGGTCGGCCGGCACGAGGAGCGGGTCGAGCTGTACCGTCAGGCGCTCGATCATCGCTTCGACGCCGCCGATCGCCTGGCGCTGCTGCACAAGATGGCGGAGCTGCAGACCGGGCCGCTCGCCGTGCCCGAGCAGGCCATCGAGAGCTACCGTGCGGCGCTGGAGGTCGACGAGCGCGATCGGCGCTCCCTCGATGCCCTGACGGATCTGTATGTCGCCCAGCAGCGCTATGCCGATCTGGACGAGCTCTACCAGCGACGTGCAGAGCTCGCCGACACCGACGAGGAGGCGGCGGGCTTCCGTCTGAAGCTCTCCCGCTTGCTGCGGGGGCCGCTCTCGGACACGGCGCGCGCCATCGACCAACTCGAGGAGATCGTGCAGCGGCTGCCCGGGCACGCCGACGCCTTGAAGGAGCTCGAGCAGCTGCGCGAGAACGAAGCCGAGCGCGCGCGTGTGGTGGAGATCCTGCGGCCGCTCTACGAGCAGGCGGACGACTGGCGCAAGCTGATCCGCCTGAACGAAGATCGCTTCGAGCTTGCCCCGGACCCGCTGGAAAAGGTGGCCGTGCTCCGCGAGACGGCGCGCCTCTGGGAGGCGCGCGGCAACGATCCGGTGCGGGCCCGCCGCGCGCTCTCGGTGGCCGTGGAGCTCGAGCCCGACGATATGGACGTCCGGGCAGAATACGAGCGGCTCGTCCAGCAGACGGAGGCATGGACCGAGCTGTCGGAGATCTACGAGTCGGTGCTGCGGGACAAGCCGGACCTCGCGAGCAAGCGCGATCTGCTCGCGACGCTGGCTCGGGTGCACGATCAGCACCGCGACGATCCGCGCAGCGCGCTGCATGCCTACGAGCGGCTGCACGAGGCGGAGCCGTCGGAGCTCGAGGCGCTGGAGAAGCTGGACCAGCTCGCCACCTTGCTGAGCGACTGGCCCGTGCTCGTGCGGGCCTTGACGGCGAAGGCGGAGCTCTTGCTCGACGGCGAGGAGCGCGCGAGCACGTGGCGGCGCGTGGGCGAGGTGAGGCGCGACATGCTCGACCAGCGCCCCGGCGCGATCGAAGCCTACGAGCGCGCGCTCGAGGACGATCCGAGCAGCGCCTTCACGGTCGACTGTCTGATCGAGCTCTACGAAGGAGGGGCCAACGCCGAGCGGCTGGTCGAGCTGTATCAGCGGCGGGTCGAGCTGAGCGACGACGAGGACGTCGACCTGAAGTACGAGCTCTTGAAGCAGTCGGCGGAGCTCTTCGAGGGCCAGCTCAACGACGCGCACCGCGCCATCGAAGCGTATCACCAGGCGCTCTCCGTCAAGCCGGCCGATGCGGTGGCGCTCAAGGCGCTCAACCGCCTCTACCGCGCGGAACGTCTGTGGTCGGATCTGCTCGACAACTTGAAGGAGCAAGCCGCCCACGCCGCGTCGGCGGAGGAGCGGGCCGAGTATCGCAACGAGATCGGCGCGGTGCTCGCGGACGAGCTGCACGGCTACGACGAAGCGCTGGAGGCCTACCGGCAGGTGTTCGAAGACAGCCCCGCCAACGAGCGGGCGAGCGCCGCCGTGCGTCGCATCGCCAAGGAGCACGAGGAGCTGCGGGTGGCGGTGGCCGAGATCTTGGTGCCGCTGCTCCGGGCGCAGCAGCGCCACGAGGACCTGATCGACGTGCTCGAGCTGCGCCTCTCGGTCGAGAGCGAGCCCCACGACCGTGCGGAGACCCTGCGGCAGATCGCCGACATCTTCGAGCACTCGATGGGCGACGCCGGCAAGGCGCACCAGTCCCTGCTGCGCGCGCTCGGAGAGGTGCCGGAAGACAGCGAGCTGCACGATCGCATCGAGCGGCTCTCGGAGCCGGATCGCTGGCGCGCCTACGCCGACGTCCTGTCCGATCGCGCCTCCTCCACTTTCGATCCGGACGCGGGCAGCGAGCTGTATCGGCGGCTCGGCAAGATCGCCGAGGAGAAGCTCAGCGACCAGGCGCGCGCCATCGACGCCTATCAGCGAGCGGTCGAGCTGGCCGGCGATCGCCCCGAGCTGCTGGCGGCGCTCGACAAGCTCTACCAACGCGTGGGCGACAAGCGGCAGCTCGCGGACGTCCTGGAGCGCCGCGTGGTGGTCGCCGACCCGGGCAGCGAACAAGGGGAGCTCTACTTCCGCCTGGCGGAGCTGCAGATCCACGAGTTCGGCGAAGCCGGCAACGGCCTTTTGTCGCTCCGGTCGGCGCTCGAGCAGGTCCCCGACCACGAGGGAGCCACCGCGGAGCTCGAGAAGCTGACCGAGCGGCGGGACTTGTTCGAGGAGGCCGCGGAGGTCCTGGAAGGCGTGTACCGCTCGCGCGGGCGCACCGACAAGCTCGCCGCGTTGTACGAGAAGCGCGTCGGCTTCGCCGACACGCCGGGCGCGCGCAACGACATGCGCCGCCGCCTGGCGCGGGTGCGCGAAGAGGCCGTGGGCGCCCCCAAGGCGGCC
>JAEZYZ010000396.1 GCA_023418705.1 Pseudomonadota bacterium
CGCCTGGGAAGCGTCGCCCGCCGGCCCCGCCTTGGCGGCGCGCGCGGGCGCGGCCCCGAACGCCTGCTCGATCAGATCGTCGAACTCCCCCGAGCGCAAGGCGATGAACATGGCCTTGTGCTGGTCCTTCATCATCTTGCGCAGCACGTCCTGGATGTCGGCGCGCCCGATGTGCTCGCTGTACTCCGTGCGGGTCGTCTTGACGATGCGGCCGCCGTCGGCAAACAGGTGGGTGACGATGCGAGGGTGCTTGATGCCCGAGTCTTCCGTCTGGATGTGGAAGATGCGCCCGTGGTGTCGGACGTTGTTGTTGAAACCCAGCATTGGAGGAGGCACTTTTGTCACCCTTGAGGCTCCCTCGCCCAGCAACCTCAAAGTCTATCACGCCGCCCCGCGTTTCGCAGCGACAACCGGCAGCGGTTTCGTCGTTTGCCGCCTTGGCCGCGCTTGCCCGGGCCGCCCGCGCCGCGGCGCGCCGCGGCTCGCTTTTTGGTGACCTCACCTCAGGTGATGCCTTCATCGAGCCGACGCATGCCCTCGAGGAGCAGCGCTTCGGGGCTCGCGCTGATGACCTGCTCGCCGCCTCGGTGGTTCGGATCGAGCGCGAACTCGCCGGCCTTCAGGCGCAGCATGGCGTAGAACGCCTCCTCTCCGCGCAGGTTCGCCCACATCGCGTTGTGGATGCTGCCGCCGACGAAGTGGATCTCGCCCGCGTCGGAGCCGGACCGGATCTTGAGCGAGCCCGACTTCCGACCGTGCCACAAGACCTGCACGATCTCTGGAAGGCCCATTTCTTGCAGTGATCCGGACACGCCGCGGCGTCCGGACGTCGTCGCCGCCCGCTCGATGATCTGCTTGGCCTTCGCCACCAAGAGATCGGCGCTCACGGGCTTCACGACGAAGTCGAGCGCCCCGAGCTCGAACGCGCGCTGCGCGTCGGCGCGGCCCGAGCGGCTCGTCACGAAGACCCAGGGCAAGCCGTTGCCCCAAGGCGAGCGCCGCGCGAGCGCCAGCAACGCGAAGCCGTCATCGGGTTTGAGGTCGACCTCGCTGATGACCAGCTCGATCTCTTCACGCTGCAGGATCTTCAGCGCCTGGTCGGAGCTGCGCGCCTGCAGCACCTCGAAGCCTTGTTCGATCATGCGCAGCTCGAGCACCGTCGTCTCTTCGGGATCGGGGTCGATGATCAGCGCGCGGTGGCGGTTGGCGAGCAGCCGCGCCTTGAGATCGTCCCCGGTCACGGTGTGCTTGAACACGTCGACCAGGTTCGGGTCGAAGATGCTGTCGCGGTAGCGGTGCAGCACCTCGCAAGCCTGGGCGGGGGTGAGCGTCTTGCGGAAGGGGTTTCGCGGATTCTGCGTCAGGTCCGCGTAGGTGTCGGCGATCGCGAGCAGCCGCGCGCCGAGCGGGATCTCCTTGCCGCGCTGGCCGCTCGGCAGACCCTTGCCGTCGAAGCGCTCATACATGCCGCTCACCGCCTGCACGCAATCTCGAGGGAGCTCCACGGCCTCGAGCAGGCGCAGCGGCGCGTGGTGCAGCTTCTGGGCGGAGGTTCGGTGCCCCTCGTACTCGGCGACGTTGAGCGCGGTCAGGTGGTAGGTGCCCATTTTGCCGAGGTCGTGCACGTAGGCGGCGACCATGAGCGCGCTCTTTTGCAGCTCCGACAGGCCGATCCGCTCGCAGATCTTCTTCATCAAGCGCGCGACGTGCGCCGAATGCCCGCGCAAATCGGGGCGCCCGTTCTCGAGCAAGCTCACCAAGACGTTCAGCATCTCGAGGAACGACTCGCCGAGCGCGCCCCGCGCGCCGCTCGCGCCGCGCTCGAGATCCTGCGGCTCGAGCACGCGCTCGCGCGGCCCGCCCTCCTTCGCGAGCGACAGGGCCATGCTCTCGTCGGTGACGAGCTGGCGCTCGTACACGTCCAGCATGTTGGTGAACTGCTGGTGCGCTTCTCGATCCAAATTGGCGAAGGCGTGGATGTCGCCGTTGTAGGCTTTGGCGATCGCCGCGCGCACCGCCCGCGGGCGGCCGACGAAGGCCCGCACCTCCTTGGCGCCGCTGACGAGCTGGACCTCTTGCAGCATCTTGCCGTTCTCGGGATCGGGCGTCACGACGCTCAGCAGGTTCTGCTGGGCATCGAACAGCACCGGGAACACGGTCTCTTGCTCGGCCAGCTTGCGCGGCAGTTTGTCCAACGTGCGGCGATCGATGTCGGCCTTGGCCAGGCGCTCGGTGGAGACGAAGCGCGTGCGGTAGGAGCTCGCCAAGAACTTCAGCAGCGTCGGCTCGTCGAGCGCGGCGACGTCGAGCAGGGCTTCCTCGATGCGCTCGTCCATCATCCGCGCCTGGTTGAGCGCCGCTTCTTGTTGTTCGGCGGTGATCAAACCTTCGGCGCGCAGGCGCTCGAGCAGGCGGGTGTTGCCGAGTCCGGCCATGGGGGTAAACGCTCGTATTGACCCACTTATCGCGTGTAGGTGTAAAGTGAGCAGCGCGGCGGGTCTGGGATCGCCCGCGCCCCTAGCGGTCAATCTGTTGGATAACATTGGACAAATACCGATGGGCGCCGCTGGCCGCCCCTGGCGGTGTTGGCCACTTGGCCGGCACTCCGCGCACCGGCTCGGGTGGGCGCGCCGCCGCGCTTGACGGACAGCCTGCAGAAAGCTAGTAAAGGCGCCCTTTTTGACGGCGGCCGCTCGAGCCGCGTCGAGGACCTTTCGAACCATGCGTACCTACGTGGCCAAACCCGCCGAAGCCCTCGCCAGCCGCAAGTGGTGGGTGATCGACGCCAAGGATCAGCCCCTCGGGCGTATCGCGACCCGAATCGCCAGCGTGCTGCGCGGCAAGCACAAGGCGACCTTCACGCCGCACGTCGACACCGGCGATTTCGTGATCGTGGTCAATGCCAGCCGGGTGAAGCTGACCGGCAACAAGGCCAACACCAAGCGCTACTACCGCCACAGCGGCTACGCTGGCGGGATGCACAGCAAGCCGTTCTCCGACGTGGTCGTGAACAACCCTCAGATCCCGGTAGAGAAGGCGGTCAAGGGCATGCTGCCGAAGAACGTGCTCGGCCGGCAGCTCCTGCTCAAGCTGAAAGTCTACGGCGGCCCGGAGCACCCGCACCAGGCGCAAAAACCGGAGCCGCTCGCGCTCTGAGCCCAGGCACCCCCGAAACATCATGGCTGAATCGACCTCCCAATACGCCACTGGCAAGCGCAAGACCGCCGTCGCGCGCGTCTGGATTCAACCTGGCAGCGGCCAGCTCACCGTCAACGGCACCAGCGCCGAGGAGTACTTCGAGCGCGAGACCATGCGCATGATCGCGCGGCAGGCGCTCGAGCTGCTCGAGCTGACGGACAAGTACGACGTGCGCGCCACCGTCGCGGGCGGCGGGCACAGCGCCCAGGCGGAGGCGGTCCGCCACGGCGTCGCCCGCGCCCTGACGGCCGAGGACGCCGAGCGGCGCCGCGCGCTCAAGCGCGCGGGCTTTCTGACGCGGGACGCCCGCCAGAAGGAGCGCAAGAAGTACGGCCAGGCCGGCGCTCGCAAGCGGTTCCAGTTCTCGAAGCGCTGATTTCCGGCCTGGCGCGGCGCGAGCGCGGCTGCCAGGCGGCGGGCGTTTGCAAAGGAGCCAGGAGACATGTCGGAGTCGCAACGCGTCGCGATCGTGGGAGCCGGTGGCTACACCGGCTCGGAGCTGGTGCGCCTGATTCATGGCCACCCACGCCTGGAGCTCGCGTGGCTCGGCGCGCGTGACAACGCCGGCCGCCGGCTGGGCGACGTGCTGCCTTCGGTGGAAGGCATCCCGGCGCTCGGCGATCGCGTGCTGCAGCCCTTCGAAGCCGATCGCGCCAAGGAGCTGGCCGCGCAGGTGGACGTCGCCTTCACGGCGCTGCCGCACGCCGCCAGCGCCCGCATCGGGACCGCCTTGCTGGAAGCCGGGCTGCGGGTGGTGGACCTGTCCGCCGACTTTCGCCTGCGCGACGCGGCGGTGTACGGGCGCACCTATGGCGAGCACCCAGCCCCGCACCTGCTCGCGCAGGCCGTGTACGGTCTGCCGGAGCTCTACCGCGACAAGCTCCGGGGTGCGCGCCTGATCGCGTCGCCCGGCTGCTACCCGACGAGCGCGATCTTGCCGCTCGTCCCGCTGCTGGAGGCCGGGTTGATCGAAGCCGACGGCATCGTCGTGGACTCGAAGAGCGGCGCGAGCGGCGGCGGGCGAGCCCCGGCTCCGGCCTTCCACTTCCCCGAGAGCAGCGAGAGCGTGCGCCCCTACAAGGTGGCCGGCGCGCACCGGCACGTGCCCGAAATCGAGCAAGAGCTGTCGGTGGCCGCGGGGCGCGCGGTGCAGGTGGCGTTCACACCGCACCTGGTGCCCATGAGCCGCGGCATCTTGACGACCGCGTACGCTCGGGTGCGCGCGGGGGTGAGCGCCGCCGACTGCCGGCGGGCCGCCGAGCGGCGCTACGCCGGCGGGCTGACGGCCGTGCTGGGTGAGGGCAAGCTGCCCGACACGCTGGCCGTGCGCGGCTCGGCGCGCGCGCAGGTGGCCTACGCAGTGGATGATCGCGTCAAGCTGGTGATCGCCACCTGCGCCATCGACAATCTCGCCAAGGGAGCGTCGTCGCAGGCCGTTCAGGCGCTGAACGTCGCGCTCGGCTGGCCCGATGAGCTCGGCCTGCCCGAGGTCGCCGTTTTTCCCTGATCCGGCCGGCGGTCTGCCTGTCCGGGCCGGCGACGGGTGGTATCTTTGCCCGTTCGGGGGCGGCCACGTTCCGTCCCGCCGATTGGAAGACGATGAAGTTCAAGCTCCGAAGCGACTTTGAGCCCAAGGGCGATCAACCGGCCGCGATCGCGGCGTTGTGTGACGGGCTCGATCGCGGCGACCGCTTCCAGACGTTGCTCGGCATCACCGGCAGCGGCAAGACCTTCACCGTCGCCAACGTCATCCAGAAGCTGCAGCGGCCGACCCTGATCATCGCGCCGAACAAGACGCTCGCCGCCCAGCTCTATGGGGAGATGCGCGATCTCTTCCCGGAGAACGCGGTCGCGTTCTTCGTCAGCTACTACGACTACTACCAGCCCGAAGCGTACATCCCGAACACCGACACCTTCATCGAGAAGGACGCGATCATCAACGATCAGATCGACCGCATGCGGCACGCGGCGACCCACTCGCTGTTGTCCCGGGAGGACGTGATCATCGTCGCCAGCGTGAGCTGCATCTACGGCATCGGTTCGGCCGAGACGTACGAGGGGCTCTTGATCGAGATCGTGAAGGGGGAGGAGATGCGCCGCGACAACCTGCTGCGTCGCCTGGTCGACATCCAATACGAGCGCAACGACGTCGATTTTCATCGCGGCACCTTTCGTGTGCGCGGCGACGTCGTGGAGATCTTCCCCGCCTACGAGGAGTCGACGGCGATTCGGGTGGAGTTTTTCGGCGACGAGGTGGACGCGATCGCGGAGGTGGACCCGGTGCGCGGGCGCGTGCTCGGTCAGCTGGATCGCTACGCCGTCTACCCCGGCTCGCACTACGTCACCCCGCGCCAGCTGCTGCAGCGGGCGATCGAGAACATCCGTGAGGAGCTGCGCGAACGGCTCGAGTACTTCGACAAACAAGGGCGCTTCCTCGAAAAACAGCGGATCGAGCAGCGCACGTCCTACGATCTCGAAATGCTCGAGCAAATGGGCTTCGTGCAGGGCATCGAGAACTACTCTCGGCACCTGTCCAACCGCAAAGAGGGGGATCCGCCGCCGACGCTGCTCGACTACTTCCCCGATGATTTCCTGCTCATCATCGACGAATCGCACCAGACCGTCCCGCAGATCGGCGCGATGTTCCGTGGCGATCGCTCGCGCAAGGAGACGCTGGTGGAGTACGGGTTTCGGTTGCCGAGCGCCCTGGACAACCGCCCGCTGAAGTTCGAAGAGTTCGACAAGTACATGCGCCGGACCATCTTCGTCTCGGCCACCCCGGGGGACTTCGAGATCGAACGCTGCGAGGGCGTCGTGGTCGAGCAGCTGATCCGCCCGACGGGGCTCATCGACCCGGAGATCTTCGTGCGGCCCGTCGAAGGGCAGGTGGACGATCTGCTGGCCGAGATCCGCAAGCGGGTGGAGCGTGAGGAGCGCGTGCTGGTGACGACGCTCACCAAGCGCATGGCGGAGGATTTGACGGAGTACTACGCCGAGCTCGGGGTGCGAGTTCGGTACTTGCACTCCGACGTGGAGACGCTCGAGCGCATCGAGCTGCTCCGCGATTTGCGCGCGGGCGAGTTCGACGTGCTGGTCGGCATCAACCTGCTCAGAGAAGGCCTGGATCTGCCGGAGGTCAGCCTGGTCGCGATCCTGGACGCCGACAAGGAAGGCTTTTTGCGCAGCCCGCGCTCGCTCATCCAGACGATCGGGCGCGCCGCTCGAAACGCGAACGGGCAAGTGTTGATGTACGCCGACCACATCACGCCCGCGATGCGCCAGGCCATCGACGAGACCGAGCGTCGCCGCGGGGTTCAGATCGCTTACAACGAGAAGCACGGCATCACGCCGCAGACGATCAAGCGTGCCATCTTGGACATCAGTCCAGCCAGCGGACAGCACGACTACTACTCCGTGCCGAAGAGCGCGGCGAGCACCGCGGCTACGGCGAAGGCGAAGGCCGGTGGCGCCTCGCCCGCCGAGCTCGCGGATCTGGCCGAGCGGGTCGAGGCGCTGCGGCAGCAGATGTACGCGGCGGCGGAGAACCTCCAGTTCGAAACCGCCGCTCGGCTGCGCGACGAGCTGCGACGGCTGCAAGC
>JAEZYZ010000410.1 GCA_023418705.1 Pseudomonadota bacterium
CGCCACCAGCCGCCCGGCCGTGAGCAGCTCCGGATCGATCGGGTGCTCCGACTCCAGCTCGTTTCTGATCTCGCCGGCGTCGGCGTCGCCGCTCAGGAAGACGGCGTACGCGGCAGCTCCCTCCGCCAGGTCCGGGTGGATGGTGGCTTGGGCGATGGCCCTCATGCTCTGCGCATCGGTGAGCCGCCGCGTGAGCACCAGCAAGAGATCGCTCGGCTCGGCCACCCCTTCACGGATGCTGGCGTCGAAGGTGCGCGCCAGCGTCGCGCACAAGATGCGATGGACGGACGGATCGGGGCCCGCCGCCAGCCGATCGAGCAGGACCTGTGCGGCGCGGCGCATGCGCCCCCGAATGCGCTGCACGTCCTCTTCGGCGTCGCCGTGCGCCGTGTCCAGGTCGATGAGGTGGAGCAGCGCTCGCAGCTGTCGCTGGCTGATGAGGGTGGCGACCTTGACCTCGTCGGGCGAGCTGGCGCGCTGCTCGTGCTCGAACACCCACTCGGCCAGGCGGTGGTGCACCCGCTCGAGCGCCGGGATGCTGGTGACGGAGTCGCCCGGCTTTCTGCCGAGCAGCAGGAGGTTTGCCAGCCGCGGCCGCTCGAGCACGTTGTCGTCCAGATCCGCCAACCGCTCGATGAGCTGCGGGAGCAGCTGCTCTTCTCGGGCGTCCAGCCCGAGCAGCTCGTTCACGCCCTCGTGCGCCGCGTTGAGCGCCTCGACGGCCAGCTCGTAGGCGGCGCGCGCGCCGGTGGTCTCGAAGGCCCCCAGGGCGCGGCGCACGGCATCCCCTGCGCCCGAATCGACGACGTGCTTGCGCGACAAGGCTCGGAGCGCTCGCTCGAGCACCGCGCGCACCGCCGGGTTGTCCTCGGCGGGCCGCTGGGCGAGCAGCAGGCGGAGCGTGCCGGCGGCGCGCTCGCCGAAGCTCGGGTGGGTGCAGTCGCCGAGCAGCGCCGCGATCGCCTCCGCGACGTCGGGGCGCCGGGTGGTGCTGAGCAGGTCGAGCAGCTCCTCGGCGGCGTCGGGCTCGGCCTCGATCACGCGCGGCAGGCCGTAGACGAGCGTCGCCAGCAGGCCGGGATCTTGGCGCGCCACCGGTCCCTCGACGAGCTGTCGGCAGCGCTTCAGCGCCTGCTCCGGTTCCGCGACCATCGTCGCCACCAGCGCCACGGCACCGCGCCGCCACTCGGTGGGCGAGAGCGCTGGCTCGAGGTTCAGCTCGATGTCCTCGCGCAGGTGCGGATCGCAGGTGGCCAAGAGCCCGCGCGCCACGGCGGCGTGACGCCAGACGAGCGGCTCCCGGTCGAGCAAGAGCCGTGTGAACGACGGCCGCAGCGTGTCCCCAAGCATCACGTCGCGCGCGTAGGTGTCCCCTTGCAGGGCGCGCATGCTCGCCTCGCGGGCGGCGTGCTCGAGCAGCTTGGCCGCGAGCCGCCGCGCCGGCAGCGGCCCGGTCGACGGGCGCACCAGCCAGCGCTCGTGCAGCTCGCGGCGGC
Organism: Pseudomonadota bacterium; assembly: GCA_023418705.1. Classification (GTDB taxonomy): domain Bacteria; phylum Myxococcota_A; class Polyangia; order Polyangiales; family Polyangiaceae; genus JAEZYZ01. Next base: position 1,497 of record JAEZYZ010000410.1, read on the forward strand.
ACACCAGGCTGAGCGCCAGCGCGTCGGCGTTGACGTTCGCCCCCACCGGCAGGTCGAAGACGAGCCCGACCCGCGCCGCCAGCGGCGCCGCCTCGAGCTGGCGTCCGGAGCCGAGCGCCATCCGCGCTGCAACGGCCGCGAAGGTCGCCGCGGTGCCCTCGTAGAGGCGTGCGGCCACCCGCCGCCCCAGATCGCGGCGTTCGCGGCCAGACGGCAGCGCCGCGCTGAGCTCGAACAAGGCGACCGTCGCCGGCCCGGGCGCGAGCCAATCGAGGTCGTCGGCCAGACCCGTCTCGAGGGCCGCGCGCACGGCGCGCAGCAAGATGTCCGGGTTCATGCCATCGAGCGGAGGAGGGCCCTGGACGCGGACGTTTTGTCCGAGTGCGGTGATGGCCTGCCGCCAGCTCGCGCGCCGTTCCGTAGCATCGGAAAAGCGGACGAGCGTGACCAGCGCCTCGACGGGACTAGGTCGGCCACGCATGGTTCGACGATCTCTATCTTACGGCCAAAGACACGAAAACTTTCGAGCTTTTCGCGCTACAGCGGACGGTTACAGCCAGCTTCAGCGAACTTCTGGATACGGCACGCCGGCGTCGCTCGTTCACGCCAACCCAGGCCATTTCGACACGCGCGCCAATCCCCCGGTGGTTTTTCCCGAGAAGCCGTCGCCGAGCGCTCCACGCCAGCGAGCGTACCAAGTTGGTGCGGAGTTTGTAAGCGCCTCCGCCGAGAACACGTAAAGTGAGGTCCGACATGCAGAAGGTTTGGCGCTGGTTCGGGGTCGCGGTCACAGGGTGGGTAGGTGTGGCGTGTGTCGTACAAGAGGGTGAAGGCGACACGGCCGAGCTCCGACAGGTGGTCCCACCCGCCGAAGCCGTGCTGCTCGCGGGACCCGAGTCGAGCGCGGCTCCCGAGGGCGAGGCCAGCGCCCAGCGGACCCTCTACGCGGCAGGCGAGCCCTGGGCGCAGGGCCCATGGGCAAAGTATTACGGGCTGACGCGGCACGTCCGCGACCAGATCAACGCGGTGACCCGGCACGTGCTCGGCGGCGTGTGGTTCATTGTGCACACCCCGCCCACCGACGTGTCGGCGGGGCGCGCCGTATGGGGGCCGTACACCGACGCGCTCGAACCGGTGACCTATCGCCTCGTCGTGCTCAAGATCGGGCGCGCCGAGTACACCTACACGTTGGAGGGGCGGCCGCGCGGGTCCACCTCCGAGGCGGACTATCGGGTCGTGCTGCAGGGCAGCGGCTACGGCCCCTCGCACCCGGACCGCGGCAAGGGCTTCTTCGAGGTCGACCTGGATACCGCGCGCGCGCTCGATCCGCTCAAGAACACGGGCTCGGGCACGCTGCGCATCGAGCACGATCTGCCGGCGAATGCCTGGGGAGCGCGGCCCGCCTTGCCGCGCACCGTGACCGCGACGGCGACGCCGAGCGACATCGACGCCTACTGGACCGTCACCTCCTCCCAAACGGAGGCGGGCGGCCAGCTCGACATGAACGCGCGCGACGATCTGGACGCGTCCAAAATGACCGAGCTCGAAGACATCCGCATCTTCAGCCGCTGGAACGAGAGCGGCGCGGGGCGCGCGGACATCGTGCTGTCCGAGGGAGACATCCCCGAGGCGATCGGTCAGGTCACCGCAGTCGAGTGCTGGGGGAGCGACTTTCTGCGGAGCTACTACGGTGACTCCGTCGACTTCGAGCCCGCCGAAGGGGATCCGAGCGCCTGCGCCTTCGAGGCGGCCTCCTTTTGAGCCAGGGGCACGGGCAGCGCTGAGCCGTGCCCGGTGGGGCGCCTTATACTGGTCGGCATGCAGCCCCGTGCCCCCGCCAACGAACCGGTGTTTGCCTACGCTCCAGGCAGCTCGGAGCGCGACGCCGTGCTCGAGCAGATCGAGTCGCAGTCCAAATGGGTGATTTCGCTGCCGCTCGTCATCGGCGGTCAATCGGTCGAGACCGCCCGAACGGCGGCGGTGAAGGCGCCGCACCGACACAGCCTGCAGCTGGGGCAGGCGGCGCAGGCGGAGCCCTCTCACGTCCGACAGGCCATCGAAGCGGCGCTCGCGGCGCGCGGATCGTGGTCGCGCCTCGAGCTTGGCGAGCGCGCGGCGATCTTCCAGCGCGCCGCGGCGTTGCTGGCGGGCCCCTGGCGCATGCGGCTGAACGCTGCGACGATGCTCGGGCAGAGCAAGACGGTGCACCAGGCGGAGATCGACGCCGCCTGCGAGCTGATCGACTTCTTCCGCTTCAACGCCTGGTTTGCCGAGCGCATGAGCGCCGAGCAACCCCTGTCTACCCTCACGGAGACCAATCGCAGCGAGCTGCGCCCGCTCGAGGGGTTCGTGGTGGCGGTGACGCCGTTCAACTTCACCTCCATCGCGGGCAACCTGCCCACCGCGCCGGCGCTGATGGGCAACACCGTGGTCTGGAAGCCATCGCCCCACGCGATGCTCTCGGCGCACTACATCCTGCGGCTGTTGGAGGAAGCGGGCTTGCCGCCGGGGGTGATCAACCTGGTCTATGGCGACGCCCAGCTCATCACCCGCGAGCTCCTCTCGCACCCGGACTTCGCAGGTCTGCACTTCACCGGATCGACCAGCGTGTTCCGGGGGTTGTTTCGGACCATCGCGTCCGGGCTCGACCGCTACCGGAGCTATCCGCGCATCGTGGGCGAGACCGGGGGCAAGGATTTCATCGTCGCTCACCCGAGCGCCGACACCGATGCCCTGGCCGTCGCGATCCTGCGCGGCGGCTACGAGTACCAGGGGCAGAAATGCTCCGCCGTTTCACGTGTCTACGTCCCCAGGTCTTGCTGGACCGCGGTTCGCGAGCGCTTGCTCGAGCAGCTGTCGGCGGTGCGGGTGGGAGATCCCACGGATTTTCGGAGCTTCATGGGGGCCGTGATCGGACGGCATGCGTTCGAGCGCATCCGCGGCTACCAGGAGGCCGCCCGCGCGGACGCCGGCTGCGAGGTGCTGTTTGGCGGCGGGGGCGACGACGAGCAAGGTTATTTCATCGAGCCCACGCTGGTGCGGGTGGACGACCCGCGGCACCGCTTGATGCAAGAGGAGATCTTCGGGCCCGTCGTCGCCGCCTACGTCTACGAAGACGATCGCTTCGAGCAGGTGCTCGACCTGTGTGACTCGACGAGCGGCTACGCGCTGACGGGCGCCGTGTTCGCTCGCGACCGCTCGGCGCTGGCCCTGGCTCGCTCCAGGCTGCGGGACGCGGCCGGCAACTTCTACCTCAACGACAAGCCGACGGGCGCCGTGGTCGGTCAGCAGCCGTTCGGCGGGGGACGGCTCAGCGGCACCAACGACAAGGCCGGCTCGAGCCTGAACCTTTGGCGCTGGGTTTCCCCTCGGACCATCAAAGAAAATCTATGCCCGCCTCACGAGTGGCGCTATCCGTATCTGCAGGGCTGACGCCGAAGCGCGGCGCCCGAGGAGTCCACGCCCCGGCAAGGTCAGGATCGCACGCGGATGATCGAAGCAATCAAGACAGGGGTGCTGGTCGTGGCGCACGGCACGGTCGAAGACCTGGACGAGCTGCCGGCGTTCCTGCTCCAGATCCGGCGCGGCAGGCCGCCCGGCGCGGCGCTCGTCGAGGAGCTCCGGCACCGCTACCAGGCGATCGGCGGCTCGCCGCTGCTCGCGACGACGCGCCGCCAGGCCGAGGCCCTCTCACGCCTGCTCGAGCTGCCGGTGCTGGTCGGCATGCGCTTCGGCGCGCCGACGATCGAAACGGCGCTGCGCTCGGCCGCCGCGCAGGGCCTCCGGCGGCTGGTGGTCTTGCCGCTCGCGCCATTCAGCGTGCATGTCTACGTCGGCGCGGTCCGAGCGGCGGCCGAGGCGCTCGCTCCGGAGCTGGGGGAGCGGCTGCCCGCGCTCGCCGAGGTGCCGCCTTGGCACCTGGAGCCCGCGCTGGTCGAAGCGCACACCGACGTGATCCGCCCGGTGCTCGCCAAAGCCGGCGGCGGTGCGGCCCTGGTGTTGACCGCCCACAGCCTACCCACGGTGGTGATCCGGGGCGGCGATCCCTACGCCGACCAGGTGACGGCGATGGCGGCGGCGGTCGCCGGGGAGCTCGGCGTCCCGCACCGGTTGGCGTACCAGAGCCAGGGCGCCGATGGTGGCGACTGGCTCGGCCCGGATCTCGACGCCACGCTCGTCCGGCTCAAAGAGACGGGGGTCTCGCAGCTGGTCGTCGCGCCGGTCGGGTTTTTGAGCGACCACGTCGAAACCCTCTATGATCTCGATATGGAGGCTCGAGCCCGCGCCAAGCAGCTCGAGCTCGGGTGGCATCGCGTGCCGGCCCTCAACCTTCATCCAAGGCTGATCGACGCGCTCGGTGCCGTGGCGCGCCGGCAGATCAGCCGCGGAGCCGCGACATGACGATACCTGGATCTTCGGCGCCTTCTCCCGCCGACACCCGCGCCGAGCGCTGGCGCACCCTGCAAATCGCGCCGCTCAGGTTGCGCATCTTGTGCCTCCTGCTGCTCGCCGGCATCGCCGTCGGCTGCCCCTGCATCCGCGGTCCGGTGAACGCGAGCCCGGCGCTCCGCTGGTGGCTCTTCTCTCACTTCGGGGCGGAGCGCATCTGCCCGGAGATGCTCAAGCGGGGCGTGCCGCTCAAGCTGACGGCGGGCGGCAACACCGTCGGACGATTTTTTCCTACCCGGTGCGTTCATCAGGTCAACGACCAGACCCAGACCGTCACCATCGATTTCGGAGGCACCGGCTTCGCCTGGACCCCCGTGGCCGGGCGCGTCGGCTTTGCCATGAACGCGGCGCTCGAATACCGGCCCGATTTCTACATGACCGAGGACGCCGTCTACGTCTGGGGCAAGCTCCAGCGCGTCGTCCATGGCCCGGAGTTCCAGCTCGGAGCGGTCGAGAACAAGGTGGTCGACTGGGCCGCCTCCACCCCCGTCGGCTACCTCGCCAACACCTTCGGCGGCCAGATCGTGTCGAGCCAGCTGTCGAGCGGCTTCACCGTCGTGCGCACCGACGAGGGGGACGAGTTCGCGCTCGGCATCTTGCAGCCCCCGGCGCGCCCGAAGAAGCCCTTCGACACCTCCGAAGGCGACCGGTACGTGTTCGCCAACGACACCACCGAAATCCGCTACGACCAGCTCGATTTCCTGGGCCCGTTCGAGGTCGCCGACAGCGATCAGGCGCTGTTTCTGCGGTTCCGACTGCGCGGCAACCCCGTCGAGGCCTTCGTCTTCCCCCGCAGCGTCGCCGATCTGTACCGTGAAGGCCTGCAGCGGGGGACCGGGGTCGGCCCGCTGCCGCAGCCGCCCCTGCAGAGCTTCGTCATCCCGCCCGGCCAAGAGATGCGTCGAAAGATCCGTCTGCCGCGCGGGCACTACGTCCTCATGGTCGACAACACGCACGCGCTCGGCACCGTCCGCCCCGTCTGGAACCCGCTCAGCGCCTTCGGCGCCAACTCCGTCGAGCTCTCCTACACGGCCGAGCTCGGCGAAGAAGACGACGACTTCTGAGGCGCGCTCCGCCCCTCGAAAGCCCGTCCGGCAACCCGCCCGCCGGCGCGCCAAGCCTCCGTCGAGCTGCCTCAGAGACCGAACAGCGCCGGCAGCCACAGCGACAGCCCAGGCACGAAGGTGATGAGCAGCAGCGCGGCCAGCATGGCGACGAACATGGGGACGAGCGGCGGCAGCACCCGAGCCAGACTCGTACGGCCGACGCTGCAGCCGACGAACAGACAGGTGCCGACCGGCGGGGTGCACAGGCCGATGCACAGGTTCGTGATCATGATCACGCCGAAATGCACCGGATCGACGCCCAAGCCGAGGACGACGGGCAGAAAAATCGGGGTAAAGATCAGAACCGCCGGCGTCATGTCCATGAACGTGCCGACGAGCAACAAGAGCAGGTTGATCACGACGAGCGTCGCGATCGGGCTGCTCGAGACCGACAACATCGATTGACTGACGGCTTGAGGGATCTGCTCGAACGCCAGCGCCCAGCTCATCGCCTGGCTGGCGCCGACCAGCAGCATCACGATCGCCGTGGTCTTGGCCGATTTCAGCACGATCCGCGGCAGCGCTCGGAGCGGAATCTCGCGATAGACGGCCACACCAAGGAACAACGCGTAGGCGACCGCCACGGCGCTGGCCTCCGTCGCCGAGAACACCCCCGTCAAGATGCCGCCCATGACCCACACGATGAGCAGCACGCTCGGCACCGCCCGAAGCGCGCTCGAAAGCAGGACCCGGGCCGGCGGGCGCTGCACCGCGTGCACGGCTTGACGGCGCACGAGCAAGAACGACGTCGCCATCAAGAAGAGCCCCATCACGATGCCGGGCAACACGCCCGCCAAGAACAGCGCGGCCACCGAGACATTGCCCGCGACGACCGCGTAGACGATCATGATGTTGCTCGGCGGGATCAAGAGCCCCGTCGTCGCGGACGTGGTCGTCAACGCCACGCTGAAGGAGCGACCGTAGGCGTTGCGCTCCATTTCCGGGATCATGAACCCGCCAATGGAAGACACGGCCGCCGCCGCCGAGCCCGATACGGCACCGAACAGCATGCACGTCAGGGTGTTGACGTACGCGAGCCCGCCGTGAAACCTGCCCATGGCCGCGGCGGCGAAGTCCATCAGACGCCGGGCCATGCCGCCTTCACCCATCAGCACGCCGGAGAGGATGAAGAAGGGGATCGCGAGCAGCGGGAAGCTGCCGATCCCGGTCGACATGCGCTGCGCGACGATGTAGCTGGCGGGCACGTCGCCGAGCGAGACGATCGTCAGCAAGGTGCTCAGCCCGATCGCGACCGCGATCGGGACGCTCAGCAGCAGCAGGGCAAAGAAGCTGAAGGTGAGGACGAGGACCTGAACTTCCATGTCGGCTCCACGGTAGAAACATCCGCTCAGGCGTCCGTCGCCGGGGGCGTTTCGAACTTCTGACCAGAAAAGATCCGCACCAAACGCTCGGCACAGAACACGACGATGAAGGCGCCGCTGATCGGTACGGCCAGGTACAAGTACCCAACCTCGATGCCGAGCGAAGGCGACATCTGGCCGGACTCCAGCGTCTTGGCCACCAGCACCCAACCGCCGTGCACCAGCGCCGTCAGGGCGAACACCGCCACCAGTACTTCGACGCTCACCGCCGCCGCTCGTCGCGCCGACGCTTGGAACTTGTCCACCAGATAGTCGATACCGAGGTGCCCGCCTTCGGCGTAGGCGACGCTGGCGCCGAGCAGGGAGACCCAAATGAGCAAATAGGTCGCCAGCTCCTCCGTCCAGCGGCTCTGTGCTCCGAGGACGTAGCGGGAGACGACGCCCCAGAGCACGTCGACGGTGAGCAGCACGAACAGCGCCACGAGCAGCGCTTCGAGCCCCCGAACCAGAATGGCGTGCAGCCGGCGTACGGTCGCGGCGATCATCGGCCCGCCTCGCGGATCCGGCGGGCGATGGCGCCGACCCGGGTGTTCCGAACCGCGTCGTACATGGGCTGGACTTTGGCGCGAAAGGCTTCCTTTTCTGGGTGATGCAGCGTGACCCCCGCCGCTTCGAGCTGCTGCAGCGCCGCGGCGGTCTTCTCGCGCCAGAGCTTGCGCTGAAATGCCACCGCGTCCCCGGCCGCCTCCGACAACCAGCGGCGTGCCTGCGGGCTCAACGCGTCCCAGATCTTCTGGCTGAACAGGATGATGTCGGGGACGCGCGTGTGCTCGTCGAGCGAGAAGTGCGTGGTGACCTCGAAGTGCCGACTGCTGAGCAAGCTCGGCGGATTGTTCTCCGCGCCGTCGACCATGCCCTGCTGAAGGGCCGTGTAGAGCTCACCCCATGGAATGGGCGTGGGAGCGCCTCCCATCGCCGCGACCATGTCCATGGCGGTCTTGCTGCGGGTGACTCGGATCTTCTTGCCCGGAAGGTCCGCCGGACTTAGCACCGGGGCGCCCCGCGTGTAAAAGCTCCGGCTGCCAGAGTCGAAATACAAGAGCCCTCTGAGCCCGACGTCGGCCCCGCTCCGCAAGAGCTCCTGGCCAATCTCGCCGAGCAACACCCGCCAGTAGTGCTCGTCGTCGCGAAAGAGATAGGGGAGGCCGAAGACGGCCATCTCCGGGATGAACCCTTCGAGCGGCGCGGCCGACGTTTTTACCATCGCCAGGGCTCCCCGCTGCACTTGCTCGATGCTCTCTGTCTCGCTGCCGAGCTGCCCGTTCGGAAAGATCTCCAGGCGGAGCGCCCCGCCGGAGCGCTCCGCGAGCCGCTTCGCCATGAACTCGATGGCCTGGTGCACGGGGTGCGCTGGATCGAGCACGTGCGCCAGCTTCAGCACCACGGGTTCTCGGTCGCTGCGGGCAGCCGTCGACGACGCGCGCGCGGACGAGCCGGCGATCAGTGAGACGGCGGCGGAGGTCAGCACCACGCCGAGCAACACCCCGAGCGTCGTGAAGGAGAGGGCTTGTTTGTTCATGTTCGTTCGAATGGACGCCAGCGTGACGGCGTCTCTCGAAAGAGCCGTTCGACTCCCCCGCCAATGAGCAACGTATTGCTCGAACACGCGCCAGCGCAGGATGCGCGATGTGTTTACGGCGCGCAAGCGTTGTCACGACACCAAGACTCGTTCGGACAATCGCATTCCATGCGAGCGACGAAGAGAACTGCGCCAGCCCACCCATCGCGCGTGACACGCGACGAGCTGCGATATCGCATTTGCGCTCCAGCCACCGCGACCATCGCGTCTGTTCACGAGTGAACCCGGCGCGGTTCTCGCAGCGTGGTGCGTCCCAGCCCGCTGGCGAGCGGTCACTCCCCGTTTCGGCCAGGTGGCCTGCGATCGCTTTTTCGTGATCGAAGCCGGGCTGTCGCGCATTACCCACGGAGACCGTCGCGCGGGACCCGCCGCCGAACGGCAACGATCGTCGGAGTGAAACACGATGGATGGCAGCTATGAGACCGCGGCGGCCCACGGCTCATATGAACCGAACGGTGCGGACACGCCGGCGGACAAACAGTCGATCCGCGCCAAAGTCCGTGTGCTGGAGCTGGCCGTGCAGCTCGGGAGCGTCTCGCGCGCCTGCAAGATCATGGGCTACAGCCGAGATAGCTTTTATCGCTTCAAGGCCCTTTACGCGAAGGGCGGGGAGGCGGCCCTGCAGGGGTTTTCTCGACGCCGGCCGCTGCTCAAAAATCGCGTCCCCGCCGAGGTCGAAGCTGCGGTGGTCGCGCTGGCCCTGCAGCGACCGAGCTGGGGACAGGCCCGCGTCGCCGGTGAGCTGCGTGCGCGCGGGCTGAAGATTTCCGCAGCCGGCGTGCGCTGTGTTTGGCTGCGCAACGGGCTGCAAACCCAGGCCCTGCGGCTCCAGGCCTGCCAACGACAGAGCGAGGAGCGACCGGGCCCCCCATGAAGGAGCTCGTGCAGCTCACGGACGCCGACAACGTCGCCGTTGCGCTGCGAGACCTCGCCGCCGGGACGGTGCTCGCGAGCTTCTCGCTGTCCTCCGACGTCCCCGCCGGGCACAAGCTGGCGGTCCGTCCGATCGCGGCCGGCGAAATGGTGATCAAGTACGGCTATCCCATCGGCGTCGCGCTCCGCTCGATTGCAACGGGCGAGCACGTGCACAGCCACAACCTGAAGAGCGTGCTCGCGGACGATTTTCGGGGCGCGCCTCAGCCGCGGCTCCCCGCCGCCATCCCCGCTAGGGCGGTGACAGCGGCGTTCGACGGCTACCGCCGAGCGGACGGGCGGGTGGGTATTCGCAACGAGATCTGGATCGTGAGCACCGTGGGCTGCGTGAACCACGTGGCGGCGCGTATCGCAGACGCTGCAGCGCGGGAAGTCGTCGGGCCGGGGTCACGCATCACGGGGGTGCACGCCTTCAGCCATCCCCACGGCTGCTCCCAGCTCGGCCGAGATCTGCAAGCGACGCAGAAGATCCTGGCCGGGTTGATCCGCCACCCGAACGCCGCCGCGGTGCTGGTGCTGGGGCTCGGCTGCGAGAACAATCAATTGGCGGCGCTGCTCGAGCAGGCCGGACCCGTCGACCCGGAGCGCGTCGCGACCTTCAACGCCCAGGACGTCCCCGACGAAATCGAGGCGGGCGTCGAGCGGGTGCGCGCGCTGGCCCGCTACGCCGATCGGTTCGAGCGCGTCCGCGTGCCGGCGAGTGAGCTGATCTTGGGGATGAAGTGCGGTGGCAGCGACGGCCTGAGTGGCATCACGGCGAACCCCTTGGTCGGGCGCGTCGCCGATCAGCTGACTGCCGCGGGAGGCACCGTGCTGCTGACGGAGGTGCCGGAGATGTTCGGCGCCGAAGAGGTCCTGCTCCGCCGGGCCACCAGCAGCGAGGTCGCCGCGCGCACGATTCAAATGGTCAACACCTTCCGCGACTACTTTCGGCGCCACGGAGAGCCCATCGACGAGAACCCGGCGCCGGGCAACAAGTCGGGCGGCATCACGACCCTGGCCGAAAAGTCGCTCGGTTGTGTGCAGAAGGGCGGCCAGGCGCCGGTGGCCGAGGTGCTGCAGTACGGTGATCCAGCGCCCGCGCGGCTCGGCGGGATCGCGCTCGTCAATGCGCCGGGCAACGACGGGGTCTCCTCGACGGCGCTCGTCGCCGCCGGCGCGCACATCGTCCTGTTCACCACCGGGAGGGGCACGCCCATGGGCTTTCCAAGCCCCACCCTCAAGATCAGCACCAACTCGGCGCTCGCGAACAAGAAGCCCGGCTGGATCGACTTCGACGCGGGTCCCATCGCCACCGGGGCCGCCGAGTTCTCCGAGCTCGGCCAGCGCCTGTTCGAGCTCGTGCTGGAGGTGGCGAGCGGGCGCACCCGGACCCGTAGCGAGGTCAACGGGTTCCGGGAGATCACCCTCTGGAAGGACGGCGTGACCTTGTGAAGCAGCTGTCTCAGGCGCTGCTCCCGGCCGAGGAGCGCGCGGCCCGCGCCAGCCTGCCCGAGCGGATCGTCCAGTTCGGCGAAGGCAACTTCCTGCGCGGCTTCGCCGGTTGGATGGTGCACCGCATGAACGCGCGCGGCCTGTTCTCTGGCCGCATCGTGGTGGTGCAGCCGCTCGCCACGGGCAACGCGGCGCTCTTGAACGCTCAGGACGGTCTTTACACGGTGCTCGTGCGGGGGCGCGAGGGGGGCCAGGTGCGGGAGCTGCGCGAGCTGGTGCAGTCGGTGAGCCGCTGCGTCGATCCGTATGCCGACTTCGAGGCGTTCCTCGGCGTCGCCCGGTTGCCGCATCTGCGCTTCGTGATCTCGAACACCACGGAGGCCGGGATCCGCACGGATGCGGAGGACCGGCTGGACGCGCGCCCCGCGCGGTCCTTTCCCGGCAAGCTGACGCAGCTGCTGTACGCGCGGTTTTCGCACTTCGAAGGCTCCGCCGAGGCGGGGCTGGTGGTGCTGCCGTGTGAGCTCATCGAGCGCAACGGCGCGGCGCTCTGCCGGGCGGTCCTGGACACCGCGCGAGCTTGGCAGCTCCCGGGCGCCTTCCTCAGCTGGCTCAGCGAGGCGTGTGCGTTCCACGACACCCTCGTCGACCGCATCGTCCCCGGCTACCCCAGGCTGGAAGCGCCAAAGCTGTGGCAAGAGCTCGGCCATGAAGATCCGCTGCTCGTCGCCGCGGAGGCCTTCCACTTCTGGGCGATTCAAGCGCCTGCGGATCTGGAGCAGGCGCTGCCGCTGCGGAGGGCGGGGGTGAACGCGGTCTTCGCCGAGGACATCGAACCGTATCGCGAACGCAAGGTGCGCATCCTGAACGGCGCCCACACGCTGGCCGCGATGCTCGGGTACCTGGCCGGCCACGACACCGTCGGGCAGTGCATGGCCGACCCGCTGCTCCGCCGCTTCCTCCGCGAGTCGATCGACGAGGAGATCCTGCCGACGCTCCGGCTGCCAGAGCGAGAGCGGACGGAGTTTGCTCGGGTCGTGCTGGAGCGGTTCGAAAATCCGTTCGTCCGGCACGAGCTCTTGAGCATCTCCCTCAACTCCGTCAGCAAATACCGAGCTCGCGTTCTGGGAACGCTGCTCGATCGCGTTCGTCAGACCGACCGCCTGCCGGAACGCCTGACGCTGGGTCTGGCGGCGCTCCTCGCCTTCTATCGGGGCGAGGGGGACGACGCCGGCGCGCTCGTCGGAGACCGAAATGGGGAGCGTTACGCCATCCGCGACGAGCCCGCCGTGCTCGAGTTCTTCCGCGACGCTTGGAGGAGCGCCGAGGCGCTGGAGCACTCGCGCGAGGCGTGCCTGGCGCTCAGCCAGCGCGCCCTCGGGCGCGCGGATTTCTGGGGCTGCGATCTGAACCAGATCGTCCCACCCCTGCATCGAGCGGTGGGCGAACGGCTCCACCAGATCCGGACGGACGGAGCACGCGCCGTGCTCGAGAGGGGCGGCTCGAGCCGAGGGCGTTGAACGCCCGCGCACCTCGAACGCACCTCCCGGGGGGGCTCACTCCGGCTCGAAGTCACAACAGTACAAGGTCGCCGGATAGCCCTCGGCGCTCGAGCCGGCGAAGCCCGGCTCGGGACATTTCATCGGCAGGTAGTCGTCTTCGGGGGTGTCCGGGCCGTAGCAGGCGAAGCCGAAGCGACCCGGCGCGCAGCCAGGCACCTTCGTGTGGTTCACGCAGGTGCCGCCGATGGCGACCAGGGCGGGCATGTAGCAGCAGTAGATCTTGATCTCCGGGTTGGGCGCCGGGATCGCCGTGGCGCAGGTGGGCCGATAGTAGTTGGCGCGGCTCTTGTTTGGCCCCAGATCCTCGCCCCTCGGCAGGCGATCGCCTTGACATTGAAAGCCTTGGAGCTGCTGGGGACACCCGAGCACGTCCGACTGACTGCAGGCTGGCAGCGCCTCGAAGGTCGTGCGCTCCGCGCAGCAGTAGTTGACGATGTCGCCCTCGCGAAACCCATTGCTGCACCGCAGATCGGGGTTGAGGGATTCCGGCCGATTGCTGCCCCAGCAGCGATAGGCGTAGGTGCCCGGATCCTCGCAGTCGCCCGCCGGATCGTAGGCGCAATCCACGGTCTCACTGGTGCAGCAGTAGCCTTCACGGCCGCTGTCGTCCAAGACCCCGCGCGCCGAGCAGAGCAGGCCATCTGGGACGCCCTCGCGATACGTCGCCTCGAGGTCGGGTCGCATCGACCCGGTGCAGGAGTAGCCGATGAGCCCTGCCGGCAGGAGCTCGCCGTCGTATCCTGGAGCGCGGCAGTCGAGCACGGTGTCCGGCTCGATCCGACACGACCCATCGATCCCCTCTCGGCCGGGAAAGCAGCCGAGCGGGTAGAGGCCGAGCAGCGAAAGCCCGAGCGGGAGCGCGTGCAGCGGGCGCCGCCAAGGACGAAGCGGGGAGGACACGTCTCGATCTACCTCAGCCAGCCCTCGGGGAGTGCTGGCGCTGGAAGGGTGGGGAACACGCACTCGCGCGGCTGCCCGCCGGCGATGTCATTTCTCACGGTCACCCCCGGCCCCTGGGGGACGAAGTTGACCGGCCCCGGGCCGAGCTCGATGTCCGTGTACTCCGCAGCCACGGCCTGGGGACCGATGTTGTCGATGACGACGTTGTCGAGCAACACGGGGCCCCCGCGGCGTGTGGGGCCGTGCCCCTCGATGACCACCACCGGCTGCGAGGTGTTCATGCAGCTGACGTGGCGCACGTTCTGGAACTCGACCCGGCGAAACTCGGGGAAATGATCGCCGCTGAAGAGGGGGTTGTAAGCCGTCGTGATCATGATCGCGTTGGTCATGTCGCGCAGGCACACGTCTCGATAGACGATGTTTTCCACCAAGCCGCCGCGGCTGATGTCGGACTTGATGCGGATGCCATTGAAGTCGGCGTCCGTCGCATCGTGGCCGACGGCTCGCGAGTCGGCGTCGATCGTCAGATCGTAGACCAATACGTTCTGCACCCCTCGCTCGGCATCCGGGCCGGTGCCCTGCGTGCCGTAGGTCTCACTGCCTATCGACATCCCGTGGCCGGTGCCGAAGTGGTTGTGCGCGATGATCAGGTCCTTGACCAGGTGACCGCCCTTGATCGCGATTTGGTCGTCGCTGGTGGTGATGGTGTTGCAGGCGATGACCCCGCAGGTGGCCCTGTTGGTCGTCCCCGGGTCGACGCCGTCCGTGTTGCGCGCGAAGTGCGGCCAGATGTACTCGCCCCGGCTGTTGTAGAGCTTCGACGGGCTGAGCAGCGTGATACCCCAGACGATGTAGCCTTCTCCCGGGGTGTCGCAGCTGCCGTCGGCAGGGTTCGAGGTGATCTTGACGTGGAACTTGGGCGAGTCGTAGAGGGTGATGCGATACATCAAAAAGCCCGTCGTTCCACTGGTCAGGTTGATCAGCTGAGGGTTGCCGATGCTGCCGTCGGTGGAGCGCAGCGCACCCGACAGCTGCCACCAAGAATAGTCGCGCCCGACCAGCGGCTCGGGTCCTTGTCCGTCGATGGTGCCGTCGCCCACGATGCCGGGGCTGGTTCCCGAGACGGTGATGAACTCCTGGCAGGCCTCGGAGTCGCTGACGCCTGGCACGCCACAATTGCCCGTCTCCTGGAAGACCTCGGGGTTTCTGGAGGTGTAGAGCGTCACCCCCTCGTCGACCCACAAGATCACGCTGTCGACCACCAGCGGGCCCGAGACGAAGGCGTCGTTGTCGCCGTCCGTCACCAGCTTGACCGCGCCCATTCCCTTGCAAGCCGTGAGCGCAGCCTGGATGCGTTGCGTGTCGAGCCGGTCCTCGTCCGGGAAGGTCTTGTCCGCCACGACGGTCTGGCAAACCGTTTCGGGCAGGCGCGGCTCGGGGGGGAGATTCGGATCCCCGGCGCCGCAGATTTCACCGCCGCCGATCGTCACGTGGTCGTCCTTGACCACGAACGCGGCCTGCGGTGAAGAGCCGCAGACGTAGTCGAACCCGGCAGGGTCGTTGCTGACGGGAGCGCAGCCGAGCAGCGCGAACAGCGGCAGGATGCGCTGCAGCCACGACGTGCATGCCCACTGCGAAGGAAGGCGACGAGCTTGCATTGGGTCGTACCTCGTGCCGCCGGGCTTGCGTTCCCGGCGATGCGTCAGCAGCCCATGCCGAAGGGGCACGGCCAGGCGGTGCCGCTCGCGCACGACCAGGTGCGGGTGCCGGCGCTGTTCGGCGGTTGGCAAACGCAGTAGCCGACCTTGGCCTCACCGCTCGACGTCAGGTACTGGCCATCCACGTTGCAGGGGTTGCACTCCGGGACGCTGCACTCCTCGCTCGCTTGGGGGGTCATCGCCGGGTCGGTCGGACACTCGGCGTGCTGCGTGTCCGGGATCGCGAAGCATTCGTAGCCGACCTCCGCCGGAAACTGGCAGTCTCCCTCGGCGTACACGCCCCCCGAGCACGTCTCCGATTTCCAGCCGACGCCCTGGGGGCCGCACTTGCGCCAGCAGAGCTGGAGATCGTCCGGGGTGCAGGCGGTGCCTTTCTTGATTTCCTCGCCCGCGAGCGTGCGGGTCAGGTCACAGGGCGGATCACCGAGCGTTTCCGCCCCGCCGCTGCCGCTCGCCGCGCCGCCGCTGGCGGCGGCCCCGCCGCTGCCGCTCGCCGCGCCGCCGCTGGCG
>JAEZYZ010000459.1 GCA_023418705.1 Pseudomonadota bacterium
CGCCTGGCGCGGCCGGGCAAGCGGGCGCCGCCCCGGTCAGCACCGGCACGCCGACCCACGAGGAGCGCGCCGAGCTGCCCACGGTGCGCCAGGAGCACGGCGCGGCCGCTCTGGACGGCGAGGTCTACGTGCTCGGCGGGTTCACGCCCGAGGTCACGACCAGCGTGCAGGCGTACTCGCCTGACACGAACAGCTGGCGTGACGTCGCGCCGTTCCCGGTGGAGTTTCACCACCCCAACGTCGCAGTGGTGGGCGGGCGGATCTACGTGGCGGGCTTTCACTTCGGCTCGACCCTGCGCGTGGCCGACGGGCGCACGTACGCTTACGATCCGGCGGAAGACGCCTGGTCCCCGAGGGCTCCCATGCCGGCCGGCACCGAGCGCGGCGCCGGGTGTGTCGCCGCGCTCGAGAGCTCGATTTACGTGTTCGGTGGCGCGGGAGACCTCACGCTGCCGCACGCTTCGGTTTACCACACGGAGACGGACGAGTGGGAAGTGCTGCCGTTCATGCCGAACGAGCGGGAGCACTGCCTGGCGGCCGCCATCGATGGGCGGATCTACATCGTCTCGGGTCGGGAAGGGGACATCACGGGCTTGTTGGTGGAGTCCTATGTGTACGATCCCGTCGAGCGCACCTACGAGGAGCGCGCGCCCATCCCCACGCCGCGCGGCGGGGCTGCGGGGGCCGAGCTCGGCGGGCGGATCTTCGTCTTCGGCGGCGAAGGCAACCCCGCAGACAGCGTGGGGATCTTCGGCGAGGTCGAGGCCTACGATCCGAGCACCGACACTTGGGAGCCGTTGCCCGCGATGCCGATCCCTCGGCACGGGTACGCGGCCGCAGCGGTCGGCGACCGCATCTATCTCCCGGGGGGCGCCACCCGTCAGGGCTTTGGCGCGACCCCGCACCACAGCGTCTTTTACTTCAGCGCTGCGGATTGAGCGCCGCGGTCGCGAGCGGGTGTGAAGGCGTGGCTCACGCGCCGCGCTTTTTGTACGTCAGCAAGGGCGTCAGGCGCGCGATCCGCCGCACCAGGCCGGCGCCCTCGAGCGCTTCGATCACCTGTTCGATCGGCTTGTAGGCCTCCGGCGCCTCTTCGAACAGCAACGCCTTGTCGTCACAGATGACGCGGCTGCCGAGCTTGGTGCGACCGAGATCGGCGGCGCGCGCCTTGTTGCCGAGCTTGCCCTTGGCGGCGCTGCGCTGCCACTTGCGACCCGCGCCGTGCGCGAGGGAATGCAGGTTGCGCTCGCCGCTGCCGAGCGGCGCGACGATGTAGCTGTGGTCGCCGCGCGACCCCGGGATCACCACCGCCCCGCGATCCGACGGCGCGGCGCCCTTGCGGTGCAAGAAGCTCGAGGGATCGCCGGGGAACGGCTCGACGCTGTTGTGGCAGACGTCGATCACGCACCGCCCCGAGCAGCCGACCGCTTCGAGCAGCCGCGCCGCGATGAGCGCCCGGTTCGCCCGAGCCCAGGAGACGGCG
Organism: Pseudomonadota bacterium; assembly: GCA_023418705.1. Classification (GTDB taxonomy): domain Bacteria; phylum Myxococcota_A; class Polyangia; order Polyangiales; family Polyangiaceae; genus JAEZYZ01. Next base: position 1,484 of record JAEZYZ010000459.1, read on the forward strand.
TGGTCGTGACGCGACCGGTAGCGCTCACCCTCGTCGCTGGCGGCCTCCAGCGGCTCGGCGCCCCGGTGATCGGTGTGCGATCTGAGGATGCTCGCGCCCAGCCCGCGTGACCCGCTATGAACCAAGGCGATCAGAGCCTTCGGATCGACGCCGAGCTCGGCGAGCGCCGCTTCGTCGAGCACCTCCGAGACGCGCAGCAGCTCCGCGAAGTGGTTGCCTCCGCCGATGGTCCCCAGTGCCTCGACGAAGGCGGGCTCCAGCGCCGCCGCTGCCGCCAGCGCTGGCCCGAGCACCGCCCCGGCGTCCCCCCCATACCCGCCCTCCAGGTCGAGTCGCTTCTCGACTCGATCGAGCTTCAGCCGGTGCACGGGCTGGTCCGTCGTCCACAAGGACATGCCGCAGCCGATGTCGCTGCCCACCAGGTGCGGATAAATGACCCTCGTGGTCGCGAAGGCCGCGCCAATGGGGGCACCGCGTCCGGGGTGCAGATCTGGCATCCCGACCACCCGCCACATGCCCGGGAGCTCTGAAACTTTCCGTAATTGCTCGATTGCCTCGGATTCGAGCCACGTATCAGGGCGGGCGATGATGTCGGGCTGTGCGGTCAGGGCGGCTCCTCGAACGCTCGAGAAGCTTTTCGTATGGCCCGTGATCGCTCGGGCGTCGAGCCGCGAGCATCGACCCGTGAGCCGAGCTTGGGGACCGCGGCGGTGGGCACTGCGTCATCGCGCTGGCCGGTGGCGAGCCGCCCTGCGCGACCCCATGTTGGCCCGGCGACGTCGCGGGACAGACCCATGGAACTGCAGATCTTGACCTTGGCGCTCGGATTCGTTGCCGGAGCGGTCCTCGCTTGGCTCCTCCAGCGCCGCGCCGGCAAACGCGCCCTCGAACGCTCCCTCGCCGAGCACCACGCGGAGCTAGCGCACGCGGAGAAGGACGCCGAGCGCCGGCTGCACGAGCTGGTGGACGCGCACATCCGCGAGCAGGCCACGCTGTGTGTCCAGCAAGAAGCCGAGCTCGACGCGCGGGAGCGCAAGCTCCGCCGGCAGCTCGACGAAGCCGCGGCCAGGGAGCTGCGCGAGCGGCGGCTCGACGCCTACCAGGCGCTGTGGACGCAGCTCGACCTGCTGGCGGTCCATCACCCGAGGGACGACCTCCGGTACGCGGACTTGGTCGAGCTCGGATCGGAGCTGCGCGAGTGGTACTTCTCCGGCAACGGCCTGTTGCTCTCGAGGGCGGCCACGGACGCGTTCGATGCGGTCCAGGATGCCCTCACGCTCGCCTTGCGCGCCGTTGGGCACGACGGCCTGCACCAGCTGCTGCGCTCGAAGCAGACCACCTACACCCTGTCGGAGGTGGCGCGGCTCGAGCTCACCGAGGGCGAGTGGACGCCGGGGCAGGACAGCGCGTCCGACTACCACGAGCTCCGGCGGCGCTTCGACGACCTCCGCGCTCGGCTCGGCGAGGACGTTGGCAGCCGCAGCGCGTTCGGCGCAGCGGACGCGCGGCGTGATCGCGCGAGCTCGGAGCCGGCCCGCATCCCCCCCTCCCGGCCCAGGCTTTCGGAGCGGCCGCGCGCCGCGGAGTGACAGCGGGCTCTCACGAAGCGCCGGGATAGGGTGGCGGCCGCGGGGCCGCGCGGCGCCTCCAGTGGCGGGCGGCGCCCGCCGAACGCCAAGGCGTGGGCCAAGCGAGACCCCCCCCTGATGCATCGCAGCTCCCGCGGGGGGC
>JAEZYZ010000471.1 GCA_023418705.1 Pseudomonadota bacterium
GTGCTGGCCGCCCGCGCCAGCGGTGACTTCGACCGCGTGGTGCGCGCGGCCGCCGAGCGGCTCTGCCGAGCGGATCGCGGACGGGGCGGTGGTGCTCACCCACTGCAACGCCGGCGCGCTGGCCACCGGCGGCTACGGGACGGCCCTCGGGGTGATCCGCGCGGCGCGCGCCGCGGGCAAACGCGTCCGTGTCCTGGCCGACGAGACGCGCCCGTTCCTGCAGGGGTCGCGGCTCACGGCCTGGGAGCTCGACCGCGACGGCATCGACGTCAGCGTCATCACGGACGCCAGCGCGGGCAGCTTCTTCGCGCGTGGCGAGATCGACGCCGTGGTGGTGGGCGCCGATCGCGTCGCGAGCAACGGCGACGTCGCCAACAAGATCGGCACCTACGCGCTCGCATGCCTCGCCCAGGTCCACCAAACCCCGTTTTACGTGGCGGCGCCGTGGAGCACCGTCGACCCGCGCTGCCCCTCGGGACGCGAGATTCCGATCGAGGAACGGAGCGCCGAGGAGGTCGTCCGCTGGGGGCAGAATCAGCTCGCCCCGTCGGGCGTCTCCGCACGAAATCCGGCCTTCGATGTCACTCCTGCGCGGCTCATCGGCGCGATCTTCAGCGAGCGCGGGGTGATCGAGCCCGTGGGACCCGAGGCCATCCAGCGGCTCGATCAGCTCGGCGGCGATTTGGGTCGCCCGGGCGGGACGATGCGGTAGATCTCAGCCATCGTGACAGAGCGAGATTCGGCAGTGAGACCCGCGCCGCGCCGGCGGGACATGAAGCCGGCCTGGTTGAAGGTGCGCGCGCCGGGGGGAGAGAAGTACGCCCACATCAAGCGCACGCTCCGGAGCCTCGACCTGTATACGGTCTGCGAAGAGGCGCGCTGCCCGAACGTGGGGGAGTGCTGGTCGGCGGGGACGGCCACGGTCATGCTGCTCGGCCACACCTGCACGCGTGGCTGTCGCTTCTGCGCGGTGACCACGGGCAACCCGCGCGGCGCCGTGGATCCCAGGGAACCCGAGCACGTGGGGCGCGCCATCTCGCAGCTCGGGCTGAAGTACGTGGTGCTCACGATGGTCGATCGCGACGACCTGCTCGACGGCGGCGCCTCCCAGATCGCGCGCACCGTGCGGTCGCTCCGCCAGCACCAACCGGACCTGCTGGTCGAGACCCTGGTCGGCGATTTCGGCGGCCGGCAGGAGTCGTTCGACGCGCTGTTCTCCGAGCCCCCGGACGTGTTCGCGCACAACGTCGAGGTCCCACGCCGGTTGACCCCCCGAATTCGAGACGCGCGCTGCAGCTACGATCTGTCGCTCGCCGTCTTGGCGTCTGCCAAGCAGCGCGGCCCCTGCCGCTTCGTGAAGAGCTCGATCATGGTGGGCATCGGCGAGACCGACGAGGAGGTCTTCGAGACGCTGGCCGAGCTGCGCAGCGCGGGCGTCGACATCGTGACGCTGGGCCAGTACTTGCGGCCCACCCCCAAGCACGCGCCGGTCGATCGCTATGTGCCGCCGGAGCTCTTCGACGAGTACGCGCGGAAGGGCCGGGAGCTGGGCTTCGCCTACGTCGCCTCCGGTCCTCTGGTGCGGTCGAGCTATCACGCGGCCGAAGGCTTCGTCATGGCGGAGCTCCGCCCCGGCGCTCCTGCCCCGGCGCCCCGTCCCGCCGCGGCGCCGCCGAGCGTCCAGGCGCTCCGGTCGAGCGAGCTGATCCCCGCCGAGAGCCTCGTCCGCCGCTGAGGCGCGCGCGCCCGGCCGGTTTTCGATTCGAGGCGAAAGGCCTGGCGGCGCCGGTGACAGTTGATTTACTCTCCCGGTTCAATGTCGACCGTGGATGCTGACCTGCTGTCACTCGTCGCCAGCAAGCTCGGTGAACCCCCGGCGTTGGCCGAGGGCACCGGCAACGGGTCTCTCTTGACCCTGGCGGCGTCCGCCTACGGGGCGCACTCGGCGGACGCGACGCAGCCGACCGGCTTCGATCCGCAGGTGGCCGCGCTGTTCGAGGCCATGGTGGAGGGCGCCTTTTTGGTGGCCAACGCGGACGGTGAGTTCGACGCCGCCGAGCGGGACGCGTTCCAGCACGTCGTGTCCACCGCCTGCGCCGGGACCGTGCGCAAGGAGCAGGTCTCGGCCCTGCTCTCGGATCTGGCAGACCAACTGGCCGAGGATGGCCTCGACAAGCGGGTCGAAATGATCGGAAAGACGGTCAGAAAACCCGAGCATGCCCGCGAGGTGCTGCGGATCGCCAGCCTCCTGGCCCAGGTCTCCGGTGGCGTGGACCGCGCCGAGCGGGACGTGCTCGGAAAGCTCACGGGCCACTTCGGGCTCGACGCCGCAGAGCTCGATCGGGTGGTCTCCGAGGCGGAGCGCGCCGTCCGCGCAGCGCCCTGAGCCCCGGAAGGTCGCGCCGCGCTGCGTCACGGTTCCGGTCATCGCTGGAGGGTTCGGGCTTACGTGGCGCGCTGCGTTCGACTATACCGAATCAGCCTCGCCAGCGGCCGAAGGCGCGTTCGCCCCAACAAAACCGAACGTTTTTCGAAGCGGCGGGCGACCGCCGCAGCCTGTCCCAGGTTGAACACCCACACCTAAATGATGTCAGAACCAGCGAGCGTCTCGGAAGCCAGCGACTCCCAGGGCATTTTGCGGGTTCTCCGCGATGACGGAACCCTGGACGAGCGCCTGGATCCGCACCTGCTCCCCGAACAGGTCGTGGATCTGTACCGTCACATGGCGCGCACCCGCCTGCTCGACGAGCGCTTGACCAGCCTGCAGCGCCAGGGCCGCATCGGCTTCCACATCGGCTCGCTCGGCGAAGAGGCCGCCATCATCGGGTCGAGCTGGGCGATGCGGCAGACGGACTGGATCTTCCCGTGCTACCGCGAGTTCGGCGCGGCGCTCATGCGCGGCCTGTCGCTGCAGCGCTTCATCGACAACATGTTCGGCAACGCCAACGACGTCGTGAAGGGCCGGCAGATGCCGGATCACTACACCTGCCGGGCCGCCCGCTGGGGGTCCATCAGCTCGCCCGTGGGCACTCAGATCACCCAGGCCGTCGGCTTCGCCTGGGGCGCCAAGCTCCGGCGCGAGGACGCGGCCGTGCTGGTCTACTTCGGGGACGGCGCCACCAGCTCCTCGGAGTTTCACAACGGCATGAACTTCGCGGGGGTTTTTTCGGCACCCGTGGTCTTCTTCTGTCGCAACAACGGCTGGGCCATCAGCGTGCCGGTGGAGCGTCAGACCGCGTCGGCCACGTTCGCTCAAAAGGGCGTCGCCTATGGCGTGCCTTCGCTGCGGGTGGACGGCAACGACCTGTTCGCGGTCATCCACGCGACGCGGACCGCGGTGGCGCGGGCGTCCGCGGGCGGCGGTCCCACGCTCATCGAGGCGCTGACCTATCGCATGGGAGGCCACTCCACCAGCGACGATCCGAACCGCTACCGCGCCGAGGATCAGCTCGCGCCCTGGGGACAGCGCGATCCCATCCAGCGCATCCGCCACTTCTTGACGTCCGCCGGTCATTGGAACGACGCCTTGGAGGAGCAGCTGCGAGCGGAGACCGAGCAGGCCTTTCGCGTGGCGGTCGAGGTCGCCGAACGCACGCCGCCACCGTCCTTGGAGTCGATGTTCGAAGACGTGTACGAATCGCCAGCGTGGCACTTGCGCGAGCAACGCTCGATGCTGCTCAAGGGCCCCCGCGCGCCGAGCCCTCACTGAGCCCCAGCCCCGCTTGCGATCCCAGCCCCACCGCACGAGAGATCCCGCACATGCCGCAGATGAACATGGTCCAGGCCATCAACGACGCGCTCCGCATCGCTTTGCGGAGGGACGAGCGCGTGGTGCTCTTGGGCGAGGACGTGGGCAAGGTTGGTGGCGTGTTTCGCGTCACCTCCGGGCTGTTCGACGAGTTCGGCGATCAACGAGTGATCGACACCCCGCTCAGCGAGGGCGGGATCATCGGCACGGCGGTGGGGATGGCGCTGTACGGCCTGCTGCCGGTGCCCGAGATCCAGTTCGCGGATTTCATCTGGCCCGCCTACGATCAGATCGTCAACGAGCTGGCGAAGTATCGCTACCGCTCCGGCGGAGAGTACCCCGCGAAGATGGTCATCCGCACGCCGGTCGGCGGGGGCATCCGCGGCGGCCACTATCACTCGCAACATCCCGAGGCGGCGTTCATCCACGTCGCGGGGCTGAAGGTCGTCTGCCCGTCGAACCCCTATGACGCCAAGGGGCTCCTGCTGGCCTCCATCGCCGACCCCGATCCGGTTTTGTTCTTCGAGCCGAAGCGCGTCTATCGCGCCGCCAAAGGCGAGGTCCCGGAGGGCGACTACACCGTGCCGCTCGAGCGTGCGGCGGTCGTGCGGGAGGGGCAGGACGTGACCGTCGTCGCTTATGGCGCGATGTTGTACGAGGCGCTGGACGCAGCGGCCAAGGCCGCGCTCGAGAAAGTGCAGGCCGAGGTCATCGATCTGCGGACGCTCTGGCCCGTCGACATCGACACCATCCTGAGCAGCGTGCGAAAGACGGGCAGGCTGGTGGTGGTGCACGAGGCGGCGCGGACGTGCGGTTTTGGTGCGGAGCTCGTGAGCTTGGTGTGCGAGAAGGCCTTCTACCACCTCGAGGCACCGCCGGTGCGCGTGACCGGCTTCGATACGCCATTCCCATACACCCTGGAAATGGAATATCTGCCCCTGTCGCACCGCATACTGCCGGCGATTATGGAAACGGCGCGAGCCTGAAAGGGAAAGCGGACGAAACGATGGCAAGGTTCGAGTTCAAGCTGCCGGATATCGGCGAAGGCGTCGCCGAGGGCGAAATCGTAAGCTGGCTGGTCAAGGAGGGGGACACCGTCGGCCAGGACCAGGACATGGTCGAGGTGATGACGGACAAAGCCACCGTCACCATCGGAGCGCCGCGTCCGGGTACGGTGGTGGAGCTGCGGGCCAAGGCGGGCGACGTCGTGCCCGTCGGTGACGTGCTGGTGGTGTTCGACTCCGAGGGCGGCGAGGCCGGAGCCGGCGCGAAGCCGGAAGAGGGCGCGAAGCCGGAGCCGGCCAAGGCCCCGGAGCAGGCGTCGCAAGCCACCGAGACGGGCCGAGCGCGCCAGGTGGCGCAGCAGGAAGGGGAGGGCGAGGGCCCGGCCGCGACGGCGGTCGGCGACCTGCGAGAGAGCCTGCCCGGGATGAGCCCGGCCGCGCCCGCCGGCGCGGGGGGCCCCCGGCGC
>JAEZYZ010000499.1 GCA_023418705.1 Pseudomonadota bacterium
CGCCACCACCGGGCAGCGCCGTCACCCAGCGCGCCGCCGCGCGCGCGGCCGGGTGCGCATCGGCCACGGCCACGCCGAGCCCGACCGCCCGCAGCACCGGCACGTCGATCAAATCGTCCCCGATGAAGGCCACCTCCGCGAGCGCCACACCCAGCGCCTCCGCGAGCGCGGTCACCGCCCCGAGCTTGTCGCGACAGCCGAAGCGGACGTGCGCGATCCCGAGCTCTTCGCAGCGGCGCCGGAGCGCACCGGAGGCACGCGCGCTCACGACCGCCACGTCCACGCCGTTGTCCATCAGCAGGCGGATCCCAAGCCCGTCTCGCACATTGAAGCGCTTCAGCCCCTCACCCGCCTCGGTGTAGTAGAGCCCGCCGTCGGTCAACACCCCGTCCACGTCCAGCACCAAGAGCCGCACCGCCCCCAGCGCCCGCTCGATCTCCTCCGAACACGCGTTGTCTCTCCCCATCACCAAACCCTTCCTTGACCCAAAAGGGCCGTTCTAGAGCAAGCTCGCTTCGGCGTAGGGCTGGCGTTTGACGATCGCGTCGAGCTCGACCAGGGTCTTCAGGAGCTCCTCCATGCGCGACAATGGCCACATGTTGGGGCCGTCGCTGGGGGCGCCCTCGGGGTTCGGGTGCGTCTCCATGAACACCCCGGCGACGCCGGCGGCCACGGCGGCGCGCGCCAGCACCGGCACCATCTCCCGCTGCCCGCCCGACGCCGTGCCGAGGCCGCCCGGCTGCTGCACCGAGTGGGTCGCGTCGAACACCACCGGGCAACCGGTGCGCCGCAGGATCGCCAGCGAGCGCATGTCGGCCACCAGGTTGTTGTAACCGAAGCTGACCCCCCGCTCGCACACCATCACCTGATCGTTGCCGACCTCCCGGCATTTTCCGACCACGTTGATCATGTCGGCGGGCGCCATGAACTGCGCCTTCTTCAGGTTCAACGGCTTGCCCGCGCGCGCCACGTCCTGCACGAAGTCCGTCTGGCGGGCGAGGAAGGCCGGCGTCTGCAGCACGTCGACCACGGCGGCCACCTCGGCGACCGGCGTGCGCTCGTGCACGTCCGTCAGCACCGGGACGCCCAGCGTCCGCTTGACGTCGTCCAAGATGCGCAATCCCTCCCCGATCCCCAAGCCGCGAAACGAGCGGCTCGAGCTGCGGTTGGCCTTGTCGTAGCTGGCCTTGAAGATGAAAAACACGCCCGCCCGCGCGCACATCTCCTTGAGCGCGTGCGCCACCTCGCCCACCAACGTCCCCGGCTCCACCACGCAGGGCCCGGCGATCAGAAACAGCGGGCGATCATTGCCGACCAGGTTTCCAAGTAGATCCATAGGATGCGACGCTCCTTCAGAAAAGTAAGACGATGACCGCGGCCGAGACCGCGACCTGATAGATGATTTGCGTGATGTCGACGGTGTTCTGCAGCGCCTTGCTGTCGACCTTCGGCGGCACCAGCACCTCGTCTCCCGGCAGCACCGCCAGGCTGGGCGAGCCGATCACCACCTCGGCGTTCGGGTGCACGATGATCACCCGCCCGTCGTCCGAGCGGTCCGTGTAGCCGCCCGCGTCGCGGATGTAGTCCTTGGCGGTCGCGCCGGGGCGGAACATCACCGCCTGCGTCATCATCACCTCCCCGCTGACGCGCACGACGTTCGTGCGCGGCGGGATCACGATCACGTCGTCCTCCTCCAGCACCACGTTGAGCTGCTGGCCGCCCCGGGAGGTGACCACCCGCCCGAGCGGCTGGATCAGCCGCGCCCGCTCCACGAACTTGAGCGTCAGCTCCGCCTCCCGCACCCGAATCGTCGCCTCCCCTTGCGACTGGGACAACGCGAGCAGCGCGCTGCGCTCCAGGCGGAACAGCGAGTCGTCGATCGAGTCCTTCTGGTCGCGCGCCACGCTCGCGCGCTTGATGTGCACGGCCCTGGGATCGGCCAGCACCGGATCGATGGGCACGTAGTTCAGCACGTCGACCAGGCGCGAGCCGCGCCGCACCGCCAGCACCGACGGCCCCTGAAACTCCCCCTCCAGCCGCACCAAGATGGTGTCCGCGCGGCCGTCCTCCCGCAGCGTGATCGTGTCGCCGTCCTTGAGCGTGAAGTTTCGAAACGCCGCGACTGACAGCGTGCGCCCAATGGGGATCCCGTTGCGGATCCCTTCGATGGTGACCTGCGTGGCGCGGGCCGCCCCCGGGACCACGCCGAGCGCGTCAGCGCCGGTGATGCTGCCCCGCGGGAACTCGAGCAGCGCGGGCTTGGCGACGTCGCCCTGCAGCTCGATCACCGCGCCGCGCTGCCGGACTAGGATCGTGTCCCCGTCCTGAAACTGCACCTCCGGGAGCTTGCCGTTGATGATGAAGTCGTAAAGGTCCACCTCGGCGATGCTCTGGTTCTCCCGCAGCACGCTGATCTTGCGGTAGCTCCCGAGCTTGGCGTCGACGCCCCCCGCCTGGTCCAAAAAGAACAACACCGAGTCGGACGGCACCCCGGCGTAGCGCCCGGGACGCTCCACCCCGCCGGTCACGAAGACCGCCACCGGCTTGGCGGTGATGAGGTTGGTGTAGACCTCGAAATGGCGCGCGTAGACGCGGTTCAAGCCCTGCTTCACCTTCTCCGTGAGCTGAGCGTTGCGCGTGCCGGCCAGGTTGATGGGACCGACACCCGGCAGAAAGACGTTCCCCTGCCCGTCGACCACGAACACGTCGCTCAGGTTGATCGCGCCCCAAGTGTTCACGAGCACGCGGTCCCCTGGCATCACCACGTACTCCGGGTTCAGCCCGTCTTCGCGCACGCGCAAGAAGTTGCCCATGAACAGGTTCGAGCCGAAGGGCTCGGGGGTCTCGGGCACCACCTTCTGCCCCGGACGGGGCGGGGCGGCGGCCTCGGGCTTCTTCTCGGGTTTGGCGTCCGGCAGGACGGGCTTCGGGATGTCTTCGACCTCGGATCCCGGCAGCTTGGACGGGGGGATCCCAGGCAGGCTCTGCGCCGCGGCCAAGAAGGGCGTTCCCAGAAGGAACATCACGACGAGCCAGACCAACAGCCTCAATGGGAAAAAGCGCCGCATCCCTTCTCTCACAAGCGTGCGTGCTCCCGCACGGCGGCCGCCAACAGCGACAGGATGCCCATGAGCAGAAAGCTCAGGACGAACACGGTGAAGAAGCTCAGCCAGCGGCGCGGGTAGGTGGACTCGTCGGGCAGAGAGGGCCTCGCGATCGTGGCCAGGTAACGGTGCTGCCGGGCTGCGTCGGAGCGCGCGATCTCGAGCGCGGCGAGCGTCGACTCGTAGGCCTTCTCCGCGAACTCTTTTTCCACCATCGCCGCCTCGAAGTCCGCCAGCGACATGTTCAAACCCTTCTCGCTCTTGGGGTTGACCAGGCGGCGGTTCTCCTGGGCGACCTGCGCGGCGATCGCGCGCACCTTCTCGTTGGCCGCGCGCACCTGCGGCGCGTCGTCGTTCATGTAGGCCTTGAGCTGCATCACCTCCGCCCGTGCCTTGGCGAGCTCCCCTTCGAGCTGGGTGCGCACCTCGAACGTGGCCGTCGCGGAGTGCAGCGGGTTGAACTCCCCGTGTTTCTTCTGCAGCTCGAGCAGCGCCTGGCGCCCCTTCGACAGCCGAACCTCCGCCTTCTTCACCTCGTCCTCGGCGTACTTGGTGCGGTCGTGCCGCTCTCGCTCCGAGAGCTGGTTCACCATCTCCTCGCTGTAGGCAAGGATGGCTTTGGCGAACTTGCTGGCGGCGTCGGCGCTGAACGCGCGCACCTCGAGCGTCAGGATCCCGGAGGTGGTATCGAAGCTCGTCAGGACCTTGTCGTCGTAATACTCGTACGCTTCTTCGAAGGTCGCGTCCGCCGGCAGGCGCGAGATCCAGTCGATGTGCGGCTGCTGGTAATGGGCGATGAACTGGTGCTCCTTGTCGAGGCGCTGCAGCATGTCGCGCGAGAGCACGTAGTCGCGCACGGCCAACACGTCCTGAGTGCCCCCGGCGCCAGGGAGCGCGCCCACCAGCATCTCGAGCGAGTGGGTCGGGCGGCTGTCCGCCGAGTGGATCGTGAAGCGGGAGTACGAGCGGAACTGATCCGAGGCGACCAACCCGTAGTAAACGCCCGCCAGCGCCGTCGGCAGCAGGACGAACAACACCAAGCGGACGAGCAGCCGCCGCGCGCGCGCCCGCCGGATCTCCCGCGCCACGGACTTGGCGTCCGGGGCAGCCGCCTGCGGCACGTCCCCCTCCGCCGGGAGCAGCGGCGGCGGGGTCCCGGGGCTCGCGGGGGCCTTCTTCGCCGGCGCCGGGTCGGCCTTCGTGACGGGCGCTGCCTCCGCCTTCTTCGCGGGCGCGGCTTCGGCTTGCTTAGGAGGCGCGGCCTCCGCCTTCTTCGCGGGCGCTGCCTCCGTCTTCTTCGCGGGCGGCGCCTCCGTCTTCTTCGCAGCGGGCGCGGCCTCCGCCTTCTTCTCGGACTGCGCCTCGGCCTGCTTCGGCGGCGCAGCCTCGGCCGCCTTTGCCGGAGCCTCTTCGACCGGCTTGGCGGGCGCCGCCTCGGCCGGCTTTGGCGGCGGCGCCTCCGCCACCTTCACCGGCGCCGTTTCGGGCTTGTCCGGCGGCGGCTCCACCCGCACGGCGACCGGCGCCTTGCCGGAGTCGGGCTTGTCTTCTTTTTCCGCCGCTTGCGCCATGGTTCACGCCTGGTAAACGCGGGCCGCGTCGCCCACCGAGTCGAAGTAGAAGAGCCGCCCGTTGTCGAGCACCGCGCAGCTATCGCAGTAGCTCTTGATGGTGCCGAGGCTGTGGGAGACGATGATGACCGAAGAGCGATCGCGGCGCTCGGCAAAAGCCGCCCGACATTTCTGCTGAAAGCGCGCGTCGCCCACCGCCGTCACCTCGTCTACCAGGTACACGTCGAAATCGATCGCCATGCTGAGCCCGAAGGCCAGCCGCGCCCGCATGCCGGACGAATAGGTCCGCACCGGCATCTGGAAGTAGTCGCCAAGCTCCGAGAACTCCATGGAAAAACCGACGACCTCGTCGACATCGACGCCGTAGATGCGGGCGACGAAGCGGCAGTTCTCCTCGCCCGTGAGCGACCCGTTGAAGCCCCCTGAAAAGCCGATCGGCCAGGAGACGTGTCCCCCGCGGACCACCTCTCCGGCGTCGGGCTGCTCCGCGCCGGAGATCAAGCGCAGCAGCGTTGATTTACCAGCGCCGTTTCGCCCCAGCACGCCGATGTTCCTGCGCGCCGGAAACTGGAAGCTCACCCGGTCGAGCACGACGTTCAGGCCTTTGTGGGTCGGGTAGGCCTTGGTCACGTTCTCGAGCGTGATCATGACAGCTGCACCCGCCGCCGAGCCACCCGCTCGAGGCTGAGACCGAAGAACAACAGCGCGATCACCCAGACGGCTGGGTACCAGGCGTTGACGTGGCGCGCGTCGTAGCCCGCCGAGTACCCGCTGCGCACCAGCTCCACCACGTGCAAGACGGGGTTGTAAAGCAGCAGATCGCGCGCGGCGGTCGGCAGGGAGCTCGAGGGAAAAAACACCGCCGAGGTCCAGAACAGCGGACGCAATAGCGGGCTGAAGATGCGCTCCACAGTATTGCTGAAGGTGCTGAGCCCGCAAAACACCAGGCCGAGGGAGGTGCCCAGCCCGGACGCCAGCACCAGCCCCGCGAGCAGCAGCAGCGGCTGTCCGTGCGGCAGCTTCCCGTCCCACAGCGCCACGCCGCCGAGCAGCAGCGTGATCACCACCAGGTGGGTCGCGAGCTCCAGAATGGCCCGAGCCAGCACCAGATCGAGCGGCCGCACCTGCGGGTAGAACAGAAGTCCTTTGTTCGCTTCGATAGCCGTCAGCGTCCGGGCAGCCGTCTCCCGGAACAACACGAACGGCAGGATGCCGGTGACGAGGAACGGCACCGGGTCGATGCCAGGCGGGTTGAGCCTCCCCAACAGCACGTACATCGCGGCGAAGGTCGCCACCCAAAGGATCGGCTCGATCAGCGCCCACAGGTAGCCCAGCTTGTGGGCCCCAAAACGCGTCTTCACCTCGCGCAGGAGCAGCGCGTGCACCACCTGAAGCTGAACCAGCAGACCGCGCATCGCCTGCCCCGCTCAGTTGACCGGCGCGGCAGCGCCGAGCACGTCCGGCACGAAGAACCACTCCTTGCCGTCCGTGCACGCGAGCCGCGACGCCGCCCCCTCCCGGCCCTTCTGCTGGACCGTCAGCGAGCGACAAATCCGCGCGCTCGCCGCATGGTAGGGCGGCCCGGCCGTCACCACCTGATTGCCAATCACCGTTGGAGAGTCTGCCGAAATCTGCTCGAGGCGCGACAGCATTTCGCGCTCCGCTGGCGTCCTCGGCTCGACCGTGCGGCCGGTATCCGCCGCGTCTCGCAGATCCCGGTCCGTCGGCTGCAGCGTGCTGCCGCCACAGGCGGCCACCAGGCCAGCCGCGGCGAACAGAAATAGAGCGCGATGAACGGGCCCGAGCTCAGCCAGCGCTGAAAACTTCGACGATTCCTGAGACGCGGTTCTGCCCATTCACGACGACCAATGCCTTGAGCCGAAGCCGGCGCATCCGCTGCTCCGCGAGCTGGACGCTCGCGTCTTCCGGGATGGTCACCGGGTCGCGCGTCATGATGTCCGAGACCGTCAGGTCGAGCAAGTTCGGCTGCCGCTGGAGCGCCCGCCGCAGGTCCCCGTCCGTGACGATGCCCACCGGGTGCAGCGCGTCGTCGACCGCGATCAACAGGCCACAGCGGCCCGACGTCATCGATAAGAGCGCCTCGCGCACGCGCAGCTCCGGGCCCACCAGGGGCAGCTGCTGGCGCTGCATCACGTCCCGAACGTGCCCGTTGCAGCGCCGCCCCAAGCTCCCGCCCGGGTGGTTGCGGCCCACGTCCCGCGCGCCCACGCCGCGCCGCTGCATCAGCGCGACCGCCAGCGCGTCCCCCACCGCCAGCGCCGACAGCGCCGAGGTGGTGGGCACCAGGTTGTGCGGACAGGTCTCACTCTCGACCGATGCGTCCAGGACGACCGTCGCCGCGCGGGCGATGCTCGACACCGGCGCGCCCACCACGGCGACGATCGGCACCCCCAGCTCCTGGAAGTGCGGCAACAAGCGCACGATCTCCTCCGTGGCGCCGCTGTTGGAAATGACCACGAGCACGTCGTCCGGCCTGACCATGCCCAGGTCGCCGTGCGCGGCTTCACTACCGTGCATGAAGAAGCTTGGCGTGCCCGAGCAGGAGAACGTCGCGGCGATCTTGCGGCCGACGAGGCCGGATTTGCCCACCCCGCACACGACGACCCGCCCGCGGCAAGCGAACAGCACGTCGACGGCGCGACAGAAATCCAAGCCGAGACGATCGCTGATGCGCAGCAGCTCCGCGGCTTGCTGGCGCAACGACTGGCGCGCGGCCGCGAGCGTTTGCTCCGCCGCGCTGGTTTCAGAAAAGTTTTCGAGCTCTACAACACGTAAAGTCACAGCTGGCCCATCTCATCTAGTGGTGGCCGGCAACAAAGGAAGGATCAGTGCCGGGTGAACCCACGATGAGTAACACAAGACGGCCGAAAACCGCCATTTAATTAGAGGCGGAGGCCGGTTTTCAGGAGCAGCCGCTGCCCCTCCACGAACGCCTCGGCCAGCGGGGTTTGAGCGCCGCCGCTGCCGCCGCCCATGCGCGAAGCCCGCCGCCTGCGGTCCCAGGTGAGCCCGAGCTCGACCGGCAGCTCCGGCGGGGACAGCCACAGCGAAATGCCGGCCTCCGCCAGCACGTCCGATAGCGGCGCGTCGTGGCTCACATGCTCCTGAGCGCGGTCTAGCCCATCGATCGAGCGGTGGCGTCCGTACTGCAAGTCCGCCTGAAATTCAACAGGAGCAAAACCAAGCGCGGCGCTCACCCGCCCGGTCCACCCCCAGGAGTAAAAGTACCCCTCCCGCTGCACCACCGTCTTCGTGCGCACGCCGGGCATCTGCGATCGCCACTCTGGGTACGAAAGCGCGCTCAGCGCGCCGAAGCTTGGATACGCCCCGAGCCGCAGCCGAGAGCTCAGCCGCCCGTGTTTTGCCGAGAAATCTCCCGCCAACCCCGGCGCGAGCAGCAGCCCCTGGCGGTCGTCGTAGCCGAAGGTTTTGCTCCGGCGGAACTGGTACGCCACGCTCGCCCCCACCGTCGCCGCCAGGGCCGCGCGGCGCAGCGGCGAAATCCGCTGGTAGTGGTAGCCGGCCGCCAGCGTCTCCGCGAACACCTCGACCCCCACCCCCCGCGAGGCCGCGTCGAGCTCCGCGTCGAGCCGCGCCACCTCTGCTTCATAGAACCAGCGCCCGCCGTCCTGCCCCGCGCGCCGGTACCCCGGCAAGCTCACCAGCTCCCCCTCGAACGACAGCGCGTGCGTGCCTTCAGGCCCTCCGCCCGTTGTGGGATCGATCACACCGAACCCGTACTGAAACGCGAACTGGTGCCACATCGCCCTCGAGTAGCCGAGCGCGTCCAGCGCAGGCGCTGCTGGCGGCGAGAGCCCCGCGAGCTCCCGGTGCCCCTGCACCGACAACCCCAGCGTCCACCCGAGCGCGCTCTGCCCCGCCGACCGCGGCGGCACGCTGCTCAGGTACCAGGCGAGCTTGTGGAAAAACTCCCCGATCGGCAGCCCCGCCCCCGGCGTAATGATCATGTCGTTGATGCTGACCTTCTCCTTGAACTCGATCACGTACTCCCAGATCGTCGAGCCCACGACCGAGTAGCCGAACGACGGCCACACCCCCACCCGGTTGCCCCGCGCCAGCACGTAGAACCCCGCCCCCGCCAGCGGGTGCGCCACGTAGTTCAACCCGAACGTGTTGTTGTCGAACCGCCACGCCTCCCCCGTCAGCCGCTGCTCGATGCTCGGGTTGTCCCAGTCGAGCACGTTGCGATCGTCGATCCAGTACCAGGCGGAGGCTGCACCCAGGGCGAGCAGGATTTCGGCGGCGGGGAGGACGAAGTTGGGGGGTGGTTCGGGCACGATCTGTTCGACTGCGGCTACAGGCTCGGACCGAGCACCCTCATTCGCCGCTGCCGGGCGCACAGCGAGCAGAACCGCAAGCACTAGCAGTCCTCGAGCACACCGGAGCCTCGCAAATGAAAGGAATGCCGCCCGCAAGTTCGCCTTCGTTCTCCCGTCGTCGCTACTCTACCCAGGTGGTCGCTGAAAGTGCACGATCGAGCTTCCGTTGGTTGATGGCCAATCCAGTGAAACCCGCCATTCCGTCAGGCCGACGAGCGAATTGTTCTCCTCGCCCGACTTGCGGACTTCAATTTGCACCGAGGTTCTGCTAATTGCCGTTTGCATGACCACGTTGTCGGCCGCCCTCCTCGACGAGGCAAACCTCCGCTCTCGCTGGGACCGCAATGACTCTGTTCGAAAGGTCGAGGCCTACCGCCGAGAGCTCCTTGCCGATACTCGCTCACTTTCCGAACTGCCCGGAGGTACGGGAATCTACGACCAACAGTTGGTCTCGAAAGCTGCCCAGGGAAGCAAGGGCTACATCAACTGCTTGAGGCTGTGCCAGCTTGCCCATGATTTTGGCCAACCTGCCGTACTGGAGCTTGGGACTAACTTAGGAATTAGCTCCGCGTACCTCAGCATCGGCGCCTCCGTGGCAGAAGCCTCCACCCCGGTCGCGACGGGGGACGCATCCCCAGCCCGGCTCTCAATTGCCCAGCGGATGCACACAACCATTGGTCTAAAAAACCTGACCTACTATCCAGGATACTTCACAGAAACGCTCCAACAGATGCTTACCGATAGACCGCTGTTGGGACTTTGTTTTATCGATGGAGATCATACCTACAAAGGAACCCTGGAATACTTCCAAATCATTCGTGAACACATGAAATCCGGTGGTGTAATCATCTTCGACGACATCACTTGGTCCCCCGAAATGCGTCGTGTCTGGGCAGACATCTCCGCTAGTGGGCCCTTTTCGGCAGAACTAGTCGTCGACGGCGTCGGGTACTTACAGATCGCGTCATAGTCGCCTCTGAACTCGTGCAACTCGCGTCCGTCCTCAGCCACCTGAGCGGCCGCAGGCTCGTTGTCAAGCCCAACGATTGCGCAGCTCAGCCAGGACTAAAAACGGCAACACAGGCTGTTTCCCCTATCACCTCGCCCCGCTTCGGACGAGGGCGAGCTCACGCGCAGTGGTTAGTTCCGGGGCAACCTGCCGCAACACGCGCTTCGGCGCTGCGCGCGACATCGACGCGAACTGCTCTGGATTGAGATAGAGGGTCTCGATGGCGCGCGCCAGGCCGTCGGCGTCCTCGGGATCGGCCAACATGCAGCACGTTTCGTCGGCGAACTCCGGCACGGCGGCGACGCGGTTCGTCACCGGAACGAGCCCTGACGCCATCGCCTCGTCCCGAGATACGCCCTGGCTATCCCAGCGTGTCGGGCAGAGAAAGATCCCGTAATCCTGGTGCAGCTCAGCGATCTCCTGCTGCGTCAGAAATCGTCGTTCGATCTGAACGTTCGGAAAGCCGCGCAGCGGCGCAACGGTCTCTTCGAAGACTTTCCCGTCACCGGCAATGAAGAAGTGCAGATCTTCGAAGAAGCTCTTCTTCGACAGCTTGAGGATGGCTTCGACCGTCAAGTCATTGCCGTACTTTTTGGAGCTGAAGGGGCGAATTGAGAGGATTCGCTTTCGGTGGTCCGGGGTCTTCTCCTGGTACCGGAAAAGGTCGGTATCCACTAGATTGTGAATAACTTCGTACTGTGAGAACCGAGGACCAAGCTCCAGGTCCTCGATCACCTCTGACGCGAAGTACTTCGACACGAAGATCAGGCGATCGGCGGGACCAAGGCTCGCGACCACGGATCGCCAGAATGTAAGCCGTCGCGCGCTGCCGATTTTTGCTGTCTCGAGCGCGGCGGGCGTCGTGAAGTCGAACACCCGTCGCGTCCATGGCTGTATCTCGACCCCGTGTACCCAGATCAGTCTACGGACGCTCGGACGCTCCCTCAGGACCGACCACATGTCCTCGTTGAGGAAGTGGACGAGCACCGTATCGTACTGATGAGAGTCCAGCAGGGCGGTGAGCGCCCCGCACCCTCCGGTGGTCACGTCGACTCCGTCGTATTCGTAGTAGCCGAGCTTCTGGCCCTCCGTCAGGCGGAACACGTCGACGGAGCTCCCGCGCCGCCGGTAGTCGACCACCCGACGATGCACGAACGCATTGCGGTAGAGGTCCTGGTCCGACGGATAGTGATTGGTGATGACGAGGTACCGGGATCGCCCAAGGAGGGTGTCGGGCGCCTCAGGAACGTGCCCGCGCACCACGCGCAAGACCTTGCAGCTTCCTGGACCGTAGATGCGCAGCCCGAGCGACACCATGGCGGTATCGGGCGGCAGCTCGAGCACCTCGTTGCGCCCGGCCGGGCACATCTTGTGTCCAAGCCGCTTCTTCGCAGCGTCCAAGAAGAATACCACCAACTGGACATTGAGCCCTGGCGTCGCGTCCAGGTACACCTTCGGACCGCCGTCGAAGAACTCGGCCACCGGCCATTGCCGGTTGCCGTACACGTATTGGTGCTCCGTATCGCCCAGGGTCGAGGTCACCAAAAGGGCGCCCGCATTCAAGAACAGCTCCACGCCTGCCCCTGG
Source organism: Pseudomonadota bacterium (assembly GCA_023418705.1). GTDB lineage: Bacteria > Myxococcota_A > Polyangia > Polyangiales > Polyangiaceae > JAEZYZ01. The sequence continues at coordinate 11,633 of JAEZYZ010000499.1, forward strand.
CTTCGGGCGCAACGTCGTGGACAGCTCGTCCGCGGTCACCTGGGCCGACGCCTCTCCTCCGAGGTCCTGCTGGGGTTTGACCGCGGCGGCAGCCTGCAGAAGATCCGCAATCGGGATCCCACGGTCGAGGCTCGGCAAGTCCTCCAGGGTCGCGAGCGCCTCCCCGGTTAGCCGCCCGGCGCCGTTCTGGCAGTAGTTGAACTCATCCACGGCGAGGCAGCGCGCTTCACCCAGCCGTCGTCGGTGGGCGGAGCTGATCCAGGCCGAAACGGGCTCACCGGCGATCAATTCCCTCGCCACGATCGCGGCGCGAGGGATCAAATGCTCAATGTACCGGTACTGCGACCCGTCGCCTCGGAGGCGCAGCTCCCCCGTGGGGGACATCGCGTACTTGGTGCCTTTCCCGATGACAGACGCGTCCGAGTACCGCGTGGCCAAGGCGAGATCGAGCAGATAGTTCGGACCGTAGTGGTCCTCCGGAACAAAGGTCGCGACGTGCGTCGCGTCCCCGCAGACAGCGTCGAACGCGACCGTCGACGCTTCGGTCGGGGTGATGCGTTCGTCTCCGGCCGGGAGAGCCAGATCGGCCTCAACCTCGGGGGGTGCGATGATCAACAGTCGCGTGTGCTCGTAACGTTGGCGTTCATAGGCGGCGAGCAGCGTCCTCATCTGCTCCCCAGTCCTGGCGTACGCGACGACGAGCACCTGCGGCAGCGTCCGAGCCACCGGCCTTCGCAGTGCCGTTTCGACGATGTGGCGCAGCCGATCTTCGTAAGTGTGCTCTCCGAGCGCCTTCCGCAAGCCCGCCAGGCGGGTCTTTCGTTCCGTGACGTCGTCGGCCGCCAACGCCGCGAGCCGCTCCACCGCGCGGGCGCCATTGTCGGTCGTCACGACGAGATCGCCGAGGAGCAACCGAATCCCTCGCGAGTAGTTGCTGACGATGAGGGTGTTCGAGGCGAGCAGCTCATACACCCGCCGAGCAAACATCGTTTGGGATTGCTTCACCGAGTTCAGGTTCACGGCGTAGCGGTATCCCTTGTATGCGCGATCGATCTGCTCGAACGGGAGCGTCCCCACGATGAACGGCCGGTATTCCGCGGGGAAGCTGTAATCCGGATTGTCGCTGCCGAAGTTCCGATCGAAGATCTCGATCCCCGTGAACTTCGCCAGGTGCCCGACCAGCTGCTCGAGGTCGCGCTGGCGCTCCGGGTAGCGGGCATAGTAGGCCCCGGCAAAACACGCGGACGGTTTCCGCTCGTACTTCTCCAGGGGATTGTGGACGCTGGGCTGGCAGCCAAACGGCAGCAAGCTGACGCGGTCATGTCCCAGGGCACGCTTGTACCGATGCAGGCAGTCGAAGTCCGTCGTGAAAACGTAGTCGAACAGGCGCGCCACGTTCAGGAAGGTGGCAAAGTGAACGGGATCTTCCTTGTTCCAAAAGACCGTCGGAACGCCCCGGTCGCGGCACCACTCGACGATGGCGACGAGCTCGGCGTTGTTCTGAGCGACCTTGCGATCCCATGCGTCGTCCTTGCCGCGCCAAGCCGATTCGACAAAAAGCAAATCAGGCGAAAGCGCCTCGATTTCCTGTCGCCAGCCCGCTGGGGTCAGCTGTTGCAGTCGACACTCCGGAGCATACGAGGCGTGCGTGAACTCGTCGCAGATGCAGGCGACCTTGAGCTGCCGCAGCTGCAAGGGCGCCGCGGGCGTCAGCGCACTGTGGACGCGATGCCTGGGAAGCTCGAGCGAAGCCTTCAGAGCGGGCAGCCGCGAGACAGCAGGGCTCGGGGGCGGCGTCGATCGCCTGTCGGGGGGCGCCGAGCTGCGGCCAGACGATCGTAGCTCGCGCTCGGAGCGGCGGCGTGCCGCCTCTTTCTGGATCGCCAACAGGGCCTTTGGCAAACCGCGCAAGTTCTCGCGCGAGCGAAAGCCGTGGATCAGCTGATATCCGAGCTGAAAGGAGATGGTATTCTTGGCCTGCACGACCTGGCGCTCCGCAGCTGCCTTCTCGCGTTTCAGGTGCTCGACTTGACGCAGCGCGTTCCGAGCGGCCTGCTCCCGCTCGAGCAACTGCACGCCGAGATCTCGAAGCTTGGTCTCGTGCTCACGCAGGCTGGCCGCCTGGGCGGCTGCCGCGTCGTCGCGCCGGCGTGCGTCTTCGGCGGTCTTCTCTTGCAAATGCTGCATCGCCAGCTCGAGCTGACCGGCACGACGAGCTTCGGCCTCGGCGTGGGATCGAGCCTCGGCCACTTGCCGCCGCAATTGCTCGATCGATCCTTCCAGCCTCGCCAAGACGGCATCGCGTTCATCCAGCGAGCGCCGAAGCTGGGCCTCCACGACCGAAGCGCGTTCGCGAGCCGACGCGAGGCCTTCCTCGGCGATCAGGGCTTTGGCGCGCTCCTCCTGAAGCTTCGCTTCACCGCGCGCACGCGTCACCTCGAGCTTCCCGCGCGTCGCCTCGAGCTCCCGCTCGAACGCCGCCGCGTGCCGTCGGTGTGCGTCGATCTGGGCCCGGACATCCGCCAACTCCGAGTTCAGCGCGGCCAGCCGCTCCTCCCCGACGCCCAAACGTCCACGGGTCTCGACGAGATTCGCCTCCAGCGCCACCGCACGCTCGCGCGCCTTTTGCAGCTCCAACTCGAGCGCGGCGATGGTCTCGCGCTGTACGCCCTCGCGCTCTTGTGCCGCCGCGACCTCCGTTTCGAGCGCGGCGATGCTTTCCTCCATGCTCGAGTCTCTATTGGCTCGCTCGAGCGCGACGTTCAGGCGCCCCACCTCACGTTGAGCCGCTTGAGTTTGCTCCCGGGACCGCTGAAGCTCGGCCGTCAGTCGCTTCAACTCGGCTTCGGCGGCACGCTCCTCCGCATCCCGCGCCGCCTCCAAGTACGCGAACCGCTCCTCGAGGCGAGCCACTTGGACTTCTGCGGCGTGCCGGACACCGATCTCCGCGGTCAGCTCGGAGCGCAGGCGAACGATCTGTTCCGATAGGCGCTGCTCGATCGCGTCCCGCTGCTCCGTCAGCTGCTCGGACCTGCGATCCGCCGATGCCAATGCCGCTTGAGCAGCCTTCAACGCTTGCTGGAGGCTGGCCACCTCGACCTGGGCCTTCGCGAGGTCGTCGAGGGCCGCGGACAGCTTCGCGCCCCGATCTTCGGCGGCGTCCCGTAGCGCATCCAGGTTTTGGGTCGCGACCTGCGCCTCGATGCGAGACGTCAGGAGCTCTCGCTCGGCCCCTTGAAGCCTCGCCTTGAGCTCGGCGTAATCCCGCTGAACCTCTGCCCACCTCTCGCGCTCAGCGGAGAGACGCGTCTCCCGTTCGGCGGCTTCGAAGCGCGCCTTTTGCAGCGCCTCCGACGTGCTCAGCACGGTGGTTTTCAGCTCCTCGATACGGGACTGAAGGTTCGAGGCCTCAGCCGCCGACGTTTGACGGTGAAGATCCAGCGCTGCGTTGGCGTCCCGAAGCTGCTGTTCCAGGCGCGCCACCATTTGGTCTGCGGCCTTCCGTTCCTGGACGTGCCGGTCGATCTGCTGCTTGTGGTTCTCGGCCAGCTGCTGCATGCGGCTTTCGATCTCGGCCGCTCGCGCGCCCGCGCGCTCGAGCTTGCCCTGCAGCTCGGCCACGAGCTTTTGACCCGCCTGACGTTCCCCTTCCAGCTCGGCCTGAACCCCCTTGACCTTGCTCAGCTCCCCGGTGACGGAGCGGTACTTCTCGTTCGCCTCCGTCAGCTTGGTCCTGAGCGACGTGACGTCATCGACGAGCGTCCGCTCCACCGAATAAAAGGCGGCTTCGAGCCGCTTCAGGTAACGTTTCGACAGACCGACCCGCGACCGTGATCCGCGAGCTGACCTCGCCACCGCGCAGATCCCGAGCCACTTTCCGAAGATCTCGACGTCGATGATGTCGAAGTGCTTGTCCAGCAATCGCCACGGCTGCAGCAGATAGAACGTCTGCTTGTGGTCCACGTAGTCGTTGATGCCAAACGGCACCGTCACGACCACGCGGCCCCCGGTCACCAGGCGATCCGCCACCGCTCCGACGATCTGCTCCGGTTGCACCAGGTGTTCGAGGACTTCGCCCAGGACGACGCTATCGAACCGCTCTTCCGCCAAGAAGGGCTGACTGATGAAATCTCCATTCAAGAAGGAGACGAGGTTTCGAACGTGCTCCGGCTCACGAGAGAGGTTTGCCTTGGCTTCTTCGATCACCTTGGGATCGCTGTCGAGCCCGACGACCCGCTTGCCCTCCCTGCCCAGAAGGATCGGAACGATGCCTTGGCTGCAACCAACGTCTAGGATCGAGGTCCCTTTGACGGACTTGCAGACCCAGTGGATGCGGCTCTGGGTGTCGCGCATGAACTGCACGCCCATGCCGCCGAAATAGGCGTCATAGATACGATCATGGATGTCGCGGGACATTGCTCTCTCGCGCTTCAGAGGTCTCGGCGCTTATCCGAAGACCTAGCCCTGGCCAAGCACGCCGACGACGTCTACCACCTGCTGGGAGGGGCGCAACTTCGCCGGCAGGTCGACAAATTGGCGGTGTGCGACCAGAACGACCACGACATCCGCTTCGGCCAGCGCCTCGTCGAGCTCGACCAGGCGATGCTTGGACAACCTCTGGGGAAGCCTATCGACGTGCGGCTCGACGAGGTCGAACTTGCACGGTAGCGACGACAGGGTCTCGGCGATCCGTACGGCCGGGCTCTCGCGTAGATCGTCGATGTTCGGCTTGAATGCAAGGCCCAGGACGGCCACCGTGACCTGCTCGGGAGCGCGAGTCGAGTCCCGCTCGATCACGCGGCCAATCGCCTGACGCACCTTCGACACGGCCCACTCGGGTTTGTGATCGTTGACCTCCCGGGCGGTTCGGATCAGACGCGCTTCCTCCGGCGTGCGGTGCACGATGAACCACGGGTCGACGGCGATGCAGTGCCCGCCTACGCCGGCTCCAGGCTGGAGGATATTGACCCGCGGGTGCCGATTGGCGAGCGCGATGACCTCCCACGGGTCAATGGTGAGCCTGTCGCAGATCATCGACAACTCGTTGGCGAACGCGATGTTGACGTCACGGTATGAGTTTTCGACGAGCTTGGTCAGCTCAGCGGCTCGACTCGAGCTAGGCACGAGCTCCCCAGTCACGAAAATTTCGTACAAGCTACGAGCACGCGCCGAGCAGGCTGGCGTCAAACCGCCAATCACCCGATCGTTCGAAACTAGCTCGTGCACGACCTTCCCCGGCAAGACGCGCTCCGGACAATAGGCGATGTGCACATCCGGCGCTGCGGCGTCCTGGTGCGGGAACGTCAGATCCGGGCGGGCCTCCGCGAGCCACGCCGAAAGCTGCTCCGTCGTGCCCACGGGCGACGTGGACTCCAGCACCACCAAGTCTCCCTTCTTCAGCACCGGCGCGATCGACTCGGTGGCGCTTTTGACGTAGGCGAGATCCGGGACGTGCCCCTCTTTGAAGGGCGTTGGTACGGCGATCAAGAAGGCGTCGGCGGGCTCTGGCGTCCGCGTCGCGGTGAGAAAGCCTTCGTGCACCGCCGCGTGGACGAGGATATCGAGTTCCGGCTCCACGATGTGGATACGCCCGTTGCTGATGGTCTCGACGACGCGTGGATCGCAATCGACTCCAATGACGCGCTTGCGACGCGACGCGAACATCGCCGCCGTGGGCAGGCCGATGTAGCCCAGTCCGATGACCGAAATGCGTTCGAACGCCTGACTCATGAGTTGATTGCCTTTCGTTCCTCGAGCAGTGCTTGCACGATTCTAGAGCAAGCCTTTCCATCGCCGTACGGATTCTGCGCTTGACTCATGCGACGGTAGAAGTCGCGGTCGGTGAGCGCCGCGCCGACGCCTTCGAAGATGCGATGCGGGTCGGTCCCGACCAAGCGCACCGTCCCGGCGGCGACCGCCTCCGGGCGCTCCGTGTTGTCGCGCATCACGAAGACGGGCTTTCCGAGCGACGGGGCCTCTTCTTGGATGCCCCCGGAGTCCGTCAAGATCACGTCCGCTCGCATCATCAAGTAGACGAAGGGCAGGTAGTCTTGGGGATCCAGCAGCTTCACGTTCGAGAGCGTGCCCAACAGCCGCTTCACCGGCTCCCGGACGTTGGGGTTCAGATGCACGGGGTACACGAAGTCGACGGCGGGGAACTCTTGTCCAAGCCGCCGGATGCCGGCGCAAATCCTCTCGAAACCTTCTCCGAAGCTCTCCCGCCGGTGACCCGTGATCAACACCATCCGCCGTCCGTCCGCCAAGAAGGGAAAGCGATCCTCTTGCGCGCGGCGGAGCTCCGAGTTCGTTTCCAGCTTCTCGCGGACCGCTAGCAGCGCGTCGATCACGGTGTTGCCAGTGACGACCACGCTCGAATCCGGAACGGTTTCACGAAGCAGGTTCTCCCGTGCCATGGCGGTCGGGGCGAAATGCAGCTTCGCCAACGTGCCGGTCAGCCGCCGGTTTGCTTCCTCCGGCCATGGCGAGTTCAGGTTTCCCGTGCGCAGACCAGCTTCGACGTGACCGACGGGAATGCGCTCGTAGAATGCGGCCAGCGAGGCGCAGAAGGTCGTCGAAGTGTCGCCGTGGACCAGCACGTAGTCGGGCCGGTATTCCGCGAAAAGCGCAGCCAGACGCTGCAGAATGGACGTGGTGATCGTGTACAGGTTCTGGTTGGGCCGCATGATGTCGAGATCGAAGTCGGGCACGATCTCGAACAGCTCCAGCACCTGGTCGAGCATTTGTCGGTGCTGCGCCGTCACGCACACCTTGCTTTCGAACTGCGGCGCTGCCGCCAACGCGCGCACGAGCGGCGCCATTTTGATGGCCTCCGGCCGAGTTCCAAAAATCGTCAAAACTTTCATGTTGCCACTTCGTTGATCAAGGAACACCAATCGGCGACGAAGCGGTCGACGCCAAAGCGCCGCCCGCCCTCGAGGGCGTTACGGCTCATCCGTTCACGTTCTTTATGATTGGAAATGAGGTGGTCCAAGGCGGCAGCCAGCCCGGCGGCCCCGCCGTCACGCTCGACGAGGTAGCCGTCAGCGCCGTGCCTGACGAGATCCTTGACCCCAGAGCAGTCCGAGAACGCGACGACCGGCACTCCGCAAGCCAAGGCTTCGGCGACCGCCAACCCGAACCCCTCGTGCAGAGAGGGGTGGCAGAGAATGCTGGCGCGCGAATACACCTGCTCCATGTGGTTGTCTTCCCCTGCGAGGAGGACGCTCTCCCGAAGGTCGTGCTCGCCGATACGCCGTTCGAGCGCCTCACGCAGCGGGCCGTCGCCAAAAATTCGGAGGCGCCAGTGGGGGTGCCGGTGGGCGATCTGGCTCCAAGCCTCGAGCAAGACCAGATGATTCTTCTCAGGGACCAGGCGCCCGACAGCGATCACCTCGGGCTGCCGCTCGAGCTCGGAGGAGGGTGCTCGGAAGTCAGCAGCAACGCCATTTGGGATTGGGACCACCCGCTGTTGCAGCTGGGTCGAAAACCAAGGCACGAAGGCGTCGGAGAGCACATGGATCCGTGCCGCAAATCGAAGCAAGCGAAGGCGCAGCCACCGATCGACGGGGTTCTGGTCCCAGCGCTGCTCCGACGCGTAGTCGAGCTCCGGGACCCCGTGATTGGTCGGGATGACCTTGCAGCCGGTCGCGAGTCCCACCAAAAGGGAGACCGTGTTGGCAGGTGGCAGGAACGAAATCACGACGTCGGGCCGTCGTCGCCGGACCTCGGCGGCCAGCTGAACGGCAAAAAAAAGGTTCTTTGCAAGCCAGGCCAGCGGCGCTGCGGCCGGTACGGCAGGATACGCCCTTCCCAACAGATCGAGAAGCCGATAGCCGGCTTTACGCCGAGCGCGGCGACCTCGCAGGTTCTTCAGGGAGACAGCCGGGGCAAAATCATAGAACGGCGGCGCTTCCCCTGCGTCGCAGTAGACACAGTGGACCGGGTAGCCGCAGCTAGCCAGACCGTTCGCGAGCTCGGCGTACATGCGCTCCGCGCCACCGCAGCGCCGGCTAAGGAGGCGGATGGTCAGGAGCACTCGCGGACGCGAGGCGTGGACCTGAGCCCCCTCCGCAACGGTCGCGCGATCGTCGTGGCGTCTCCCGGATCGAAGCGAGCGCGGCCCGAGCCGGTGCGCAGAAGTCGTGCTGGCCATCCTGACCTCGCCCACCTCAGCCGCGCACGTCATCGGCAAGCTCACGAGAGGGGGACCCGTCGCCTGTCATGCAGTCCTCAAGTCATCACTCGCGCGCGGTGCCGCGCCGTTCGCGGCGGGCGCAAGAGCGACGGATTATGCCCAAGGGGGAGCATACTCGCCAAGGGTTTTTGGCGGGCAGCCGGTTCTCTCGCTAGCGCGATGGCGCCCGAGCGGGCGAGCTTGGACCGGGAGCGCCCGCGCGGTATCGTCAGCGACGTTGCCCCGTGAATGTCGCGTTCGAGCCACGGTGAACCCGCCATCACCATGTCCCACGCTTGCGGAGTGTGCGCTCGACAGCGTACCATGGAGGGTTTCCGAGCGAATTCACGCGCAGCTGCAACAAATCCGACGGCATGCGTCGGTGCGGCGCGCGACTGCCGCGCCGACGCGCGCGGCGCCCCCGCTGCTTTCGCCTTTGGTCGAGCTCGAAGCCGCGAACGCCCAAGGCGCGTTCACCACTGCCGCGCGCCTTTCAATGGAGCTCGAAAATCGGCTTTCAGAGCTGCCGCCAGCCGTCTTGCCGCGGGCTCTGTGTGCGCTCCTGGAGGCGCGCATCGCGCAGGGCGATCGCACGGGGGCGTCGGCCATCGCGTTGCAGCAGCGCCGGATTCTCGAAAAATCACCTCAGGGAGCGACACTGCTGACGCTGCTCGGCGTGGAGCTTCCGCAGAGCGTGTGGCTACCCGGGGGCCGGCCGAATCTATTGGCGTCGTCGCAGGCGATCGAAACCGGCTCGCTCAGCGCGAGCGATCTCTGCGCCGCCCTCTGGCGCCGGCCGTGGCGGTGGCAACGACACCCCGAGCTGTACCTCCTTGCATTCAACGCGCTGCGCCGATCCGACGTCGCGCGCGCCGAACGCTTCTTGAACCGGTTTCTTCGGGTGCACGGCCTCCCACGGTGCGAGCTCCGGCCCAAGGACCCTTTTTTCTCCGGCCTCATCTTCGATCGGGGTCGCCGCATCCACCGCGGACCCAGCGTCTCCGTCGCCATGGCCGTCCGCAATGCGGCGACGACCGTGCGCTACGCCGTCGATTCCCTGCTCGCGCAGACCTACGAGCCCCTCGAGATCTTGATCGCGGACGACGCCAGCAGCGACGACACGCTCGACATCCTGCGACGTGAGTACCTCAACCGATCGAACGTTCGCGTCTTCCGTTCCGAGCGTCCCCAGGGCCCCTACAACCTTCGGAACGCGCTGTTCGCTCAGGCGCGTGGAACCCTTCTAGCCGTGCACGACGCCGATGATCTGGCCCTGCCCACGAGGCTCGAGCTGCAGGTCGCGAAGCTACGGCTCGGACGGGTCGGCGCCTGTATCGCCAATTGGGTTCGCTTCCGCCCCGATGGCGCGGCAGTCTTCTTTCGAGATCAACGGGCCGTCCGCCTCAGCCTGGTCTCCCTGCTCATGGAGCGGCAGGTCTTCGAGCGATTCGGCCCCTTCCGAACTGCACGGTTTGGAGCCGATCTGGAGTTTTACGAGGACCTTCGCGCAAAGCTCCCGCCATCCGCCATCGCCCGCGTCCGCACGCCGCTCCTGTTCGGCTTGTGGTCCCCCTCCTCCCTCACCCGTTCACCCAATGCCGAAGCCTTGGAGGACGGCTACCGCTCCGAAGCGCGCCGAGCGTACGCGGAGGCGGTCTTTCACAAGCGCCAGCGCAACCTCACCAGCACCGAGATCGAAGAGGTTCTGCGACGTACCGAAAACTACGTCGAGCCGTGTCCGGTGGTGGAGGTCGTTAGATAGAAAACCTGACTCTGAAAAATCGACGCAAAAGCGACGCAGGCAGCGTATCGTCGGGCGAAACGCCCCGCTTGGGGCACGCCAGACACGCCTGCTTGCCGGTGGCGCAACTCCCGACGCGAATCAGCAAAATCACGAGGCCACGCCCCCCTGCCCACTCCCTGTCGCAGGCACGCACCCGCAGCTCCTCACATAAAGCTCATCGCGATCGCCGTCCCTTGTCCGCGCCCAAAACCCTCGCCGTCCACATCCTCGACAAGCGGAAGGCTAAAGCATCGCCTATAGTCTCGACTCCCAGCTGTATGGAGATTGCACGCCATTCCGGCGGCCGTGGCGGCCCATTGCATGTGGGTCCAATTCGAACGGCAGTAGTATGCATCGTCGTGCGGCGGGTCATTATTGGCGCAAAACTTACCTTCGTTACCGGAATCCGCTTCCGCCTTTGAAGCGACCCCTGCAATCGTCGGGAGTGACTTGCCGACCAATGATACGGAGTACACGAGTGGACCACCCGAATCTCCTTTGCACACGCTGACGAGATCGCGCGTGTCGACCACGATGTGGTGAGCCTCCACGCTCTCTACCTCGAACCAAGTCGTCCGAACTCGGTTGTCGCTGCTGCCTGAGTAGCTGTAGATCCCGGCTCCGTAGGCCGTAAGGTTGGTCATCAACGAGCTGCCTACATCGGAGTAAATGCGGAGGTAGTCTCGATAGCTGGTATCGGTAAAAGTGCGCGGGGTTTTTATTATGGCGATATCATCATTCGAGCCGCCCGGCCCAGTGGGGCCAACCCCATCATAAGTCGGATAGACGTACCAGCTTGCCGTACCGGAAAACACGACCCGCAGTCCGGCCTTTGGATCATAGTACCGAATAGTAAATCCATTGCTTCCGCCCGAACGGGTAGTTGCTCCGAGTGAATCGAGGCAATGTGCTGCCGTCAGCACGACATTTGGGGCGATCATGCTCCCAGTACAGGCTCCACCAGGCTCCACCGTACCGTAGCCACTCGCCAGGAAGAAGTCCACGACACCCGGTGCTCCGGTGATCACCGCCCCACCGCGGAGTGGCTCGGTTGCGTGCTCGTAGCTCCCCTCGGCCGGGGCCTCTCCGCAACCATGAAGCGCCGCCAGAAGGGCAAAAAGCCAGTTCTTTCCCGTGCAGCCGTTCCGGAATTCGATACTCATTGCAATCTTCGCCTCGAAAAAGGAATTTCCTTTTTCCTTACTGGAGCATGAAGCACAGGTGCGCCGCCCTCACCTCCGCACGGAACCAGCGGAGGCGGAGGGGGGGCGAACCTTTTTTCAATGAAGATGGAGAAACTCGACCTTGCACCCCGAGTTTATAATGTAGACGCTGACCTCTCGCTCAGATAGAAGGGCTGACAGCAACAGCTTTTTCGCCGTTTCAACCTTGTCCGCATTGGCGACGGACGAATCCATCGTCAGCCACGTGTTCGCGGCACACGAACCGACCGCCTTGTTGAGCGTGAACCGCGCTCCGGCGTGCGCCTCTATGGCAACCACGCGACCCTTTGCCGTTGCATTGTAGGCGTCCGCCGGGGGAGCGAGCAGCAGTGCGACGGAAGCAACCGCAGCGGCCACGGTGGTACGCAGAGATAGTTGTGCCCAGAAACCATCGAAAATGCTCATTGTTACACCCTACTTCGAAGAGAATGTGCAACCGCCCGTTTTGGGGCGACACCCCTTCAGCAAAATGGGCTCTCCTAGTGGCCCTACCGTTTTCGTCCCAACAAGATTAGATCCGTGGGGTTTCCCTGACCCTCTGCGGCATGGTTAACACCTGGGAAACTTCGGCGTCAAGGAGGAAGTGCAACCCAGATGAAGTGTGACGACAGCGGGATGACCGTCATCACTGCGGGCAACGCCCGGGCCCCTCGCCAGGAGATGCCCGCGACCAGCCGAGCGTGACCCGCGCCGACCCCAGGTCCCAGCAAAGTGCGCGGCAGCTTTGCGGGACGAGGATTCTAGAGCGCCGCGGACCGCCTGGTCTAAAGCTCCCCAAACCGTGTAGCTACGGGGGCAGGTACTGGCGTACGAGTGCGGAGCCGCGCGAGAAGTTCCTCGCGCGCGGGTCGCTCGATCGAACGATTTTCTTGGCCAGCACAGGTTCTCCTCACTGCCCCGAAGGTGGACTCTGAGGCGGATGCCCGGGCTCCTAGCGGTGGCGTGGGGGCCGCGAACTTCGCCCGTCGCCCCGGAGGGGCGAATCTCGAAGCACATGGGTCGCGGTGCTGCGCCTTCCTTTGGCTAGGAAGCGTTCATCACCCTCGAGGGGAAGACTTCACTCCGATCCCCCGCTGACCGGCCTCGAACCGCCACTATGCACCCCGCTGATCCCGGCGCCGCAAGCCGGTCGTGGCGGAGGTCGCGATCGAGTGATTCCCGTCACGGGCGCACAGGACCACGGAGGCATGGACGGCGTCCTGCCGTACCTAGACCCCGATGACGGCCCCTCAACGGGGGCGGCCGTGCGGGTCCAAGCGCACCCACATCTCGCGACATCTCGCCCTGGCGCAGGGTGTCACGCCACTAGAGTGGGGCTTCGGAGGGGATCCACTGTTGCCCCGGCACCGCGGCATCAAATAAGCTGTCGGGCGGTTTGGGCATGCAGCAAGATCGGGGTTTTGTTCGCCTGGCGCCGTGGGTGCTGCTGGCGGTGGTGCTGGCGAGCGGGTGCCGACTGCGGCGCGAGGGGGACACGGATGCGGACGCGGACGCCGGGGCGCGTGCGGACGCGGCGGGGGATTTGGCGCGCCAGGGGGCGGACGCGCAGGCGCCGGACGCGGCGGCGAAGGATGTCGGGGCCAAGGGGGCGGA
>JAEZYZ010000506.1 GCA_023418705.1 Pseudomonadota bacterium
CGCTTGCGGCGTCCCGCGGCCAAAGCGCACGATGCGCCGCTCCGCCGGCGGGCAATTCGCCACCAGCGCGGGGTTGTTGCCCGCCCCCGCTTCGGGATCGACGTAGCAAAAGCCCGTGAACCCGCCGTTCGTGTCGGCGTTCTGGCAGGCCTCGAGCGACGCGCCTTGCGTCTGCTCGATCTCACACAAGCACATATCGCTGCAGCGCGGCTCCCCGTCCGCCCCATCGGCGCTGCAGCGCCCCTCTTTGCTGAGCAGCTCGAGCACCGGGCGAACCAGCCGCCCTTCCGGATCGTCGCGCCCCTCCAGCGCGTCGCACGGCGTGCAGCCGTCCTTGGGCGGCAAGGCTTCGACGACCTTGCACGGCACCTCTTTGGTGTCGACGTCCGGGTCCAGCTTGCGCGGCAGGCAGCGGTCGTTGAGCGCGATCTTGATGCGCTCGACGATCGCGGCCACCGCGGGCGTGTAGCCATAAGAAGGCGCTTCGCGATCCCCGCTGGTCACCTTCGGGCAGATCGAGGCCACGATCGAGTTTTCGCCGAGCTGCGAGAGCACGTCGAGCTGCCGCAACCCAGGGTAGGCCTTGGCCAGGTGCTGGGTGTTGCCGTAGCTGCCGTCGGGCGCCTGGCAGAGCGGGTTCGAGGTGGCGGGGTCGAAGGCTTCATCGCAGTCACAGCCGCCGGACTCGTTGAGGCAATCGCGCGGCTCCGGCAGCTCGAAGACGCAGGCGTATTGCAGATCGCCCCGGTCCGGCACCAGGTACTCGTGGCTGTTCGACGGGTTCGACCAGCGCGCGGCGTCGGGCGGCGCGAGCTCGGAACGCGGGTCGACGCTCTCGCGCATCAGCGGGTTGGACGGCGGCACGTTGGCGCGCGGATCGCCCAGAATCTCCTGCCAGATCCCCGCGTCGCGGAGCTCCTTCGCGCTGCGGTACGTCAGCGCACCGGGGACGTCGCGCGTCTCCTCGGTCGCGATGCTCTGCCAGGGGACGCCCACGATGCCCGCCAGGAACACCAGCGACGGATCGCGGACGGATCCGCCCTGCGCCGCGTACAGCGGGTTGTCCATCGGGATGCCCGTGTCGGCGACGGTGCAGGGGGCGTTCGGGTCCTGCTGTTTCGCCCACCCGCAGTCGCAGTCGGCGTCGCCATAGCGGGACAGGGGGCACAGCTGCGCCTTCTTCAAGCCGACCGCGTAGCGCGCGGTGGGGAACAACAGATCGAGCCCGAAACGCCGCTTCTGGTCGAAGCAGCGCAGGTTCGGGTGATCGAGCTCCCGGCTCAGGTTGATGGGCGCGGCGCAGTTGGGATCGGCCGAGAGCGGCTGGCAGCCGGCCGGCGGAGCGCTCTCGACCGAGTTACACGAACGGCAACAAGGGCTGTTCGGATCCTCGTCACAGGCCGACGTCGGCTTCCACATCGCGCCGGGCTCGCTGTGGTTGAGGACCCAGCCGTTGCCGGGGACCGCGATCGAACAATCATTCTCGTCGCTGAGCATGATGATCGCGACCAGCGAGTCCGGCCGCAAGAACGCTGCGCGCTGCGCGAGCAACACCTCGTCGACGATCGGCATGCCGTCCGGGTGCCGCTCCACGTCCACCCCTTTGCCCTGGTTGACGAGCCCGCGCGGCGGCAACGGGTCGATCAAGAAGCGGTACCAGGCTTCGAGGCTCGCCTCGAAACCGCAGCCCGACTCACCCGTCGCGGTGACCATGTTGGCGAAGGCGCCGGTCACGACCTCTGGATCCCCTTGCCCGCCCCAGTGCAAAAAGCCAAGCTCCATGCCGCCGCCCCGCTCGAGGCTGCCGATCAAATGACCAAGGTCGTTGGTGTTGCGCCCCTGGTCGCCATCCTTGCAAGGGCCGCTGATGGACCCCGACGCTTGTCCCTTTAGGGGTTGCCCCCCGAGGCTCGACGAGACGATGCCGATGTTGATGTCGTCGATCGCGTGAAACTCTCGCTCGTGCCCCTCCGGGCAGCCTTCGCTCCCCGCGGGGTTCGCCCCCACGCTCGGCACGCAAACGGGGTCGACGAGGCGGCGCACCAGGTTCGGCACGGCATCCGCGAAGAACCGCTGTTTGTCTGCCATCGAGATCGAATTGTCGATCATGAACAACAGATCGATCTTGTCGACCGCCTGATTTCTGGAGGTGTCGATGAAGATGTTGGTGGTCGTCGGCTGTTGCTGCGCGACCGGCCGATCGAGGCAGCCGGGGAGGGTCAAGGCGGGTAAGCTCGCGGCGATGATCACGAAAACCATCGTTCGAAAGACCACACACCGACCCTGACCCTCCCGGCGGGAAGGAAGTATAAGACCCATCGACAAGACTCCTTGGAAAACGAGCAGCGGCTCTCGCGCTGCCGTTCGCTCATGTGGCAACCACCGTGCCGCGAGCGCCAGCGCTGCTTTTCGCTTCCACTTCGTGAGTGGCCAGCAACGCCGTTGTCGATCAGATTTTTTTCTGCCAACGCAAGTGGCACCCGCCGAGCTTGCTCAGCCGCCGTCGACCCGCGGCGTCTCGGCGCCCGCGTCCGCCTGCGCGTCCGCTGCAAGCTCCGGCGATCCCTCCGAGGCAGCCCCCCCCTGCCCCGGCGGGCCCAAGGCCGCGCGCAACGCCGCCAGTTGCCGCCGCGTCACGCCCCGCACCGCCAGGATCTGTTCGTCGTTCGCCAGGCGCAGCGCCTCGACCGAGCCGAGCGCGCTGAGCAGCGCCGTCCTCGTCTTGGGTCCGATCCCGGGGACGGCGTCGAGCGCGGACTCGAAGCGGCGGCGTTTGCCCTTCTTGCTGCGGCCGCGGTTGGCGAAGCGGTGCGCTTCGTCGCGGGCGCGCGCCAAAAGGAAGAGCTCGGGGCTGTTCGGTCTGAGCGGGATGGGGTTCTTCTGCCCGGGCAGGTACACGCGATCGACCAGCTTTTCGCCGAGCGGGCTCTCGCGCTCCTTGGCGAGCCCGACGACGCGCAGGTCGTGCAGCCCAAGATCCCCGGCGGCGGTCAGCGCCACCGCGAGCTGACCGCGCCCCCCGTCGACGACGAACAGGTCGGGCAGCTCCCAGTCGCCCCCCGGCGCCTCCGCGTCGCGGGCGCGCCGGAAGCGGCGTGACAACACCTCGTACATCGCGCCGTAGTCGTCCCCTTCGGCGACGTTCTTCACGTGGAAGGTGCGGTAGCGCTTCTTGTCCGGCACGCCGTTGGTGAGCGCGACGATGGCGCCGACCGTGTCGTTGCCCCCGAGGTGGGAGATGTCGCAGCACTCGATGCGACGCGGCAGCGTGGGCAGGCGCAAGCGGGCCTGGATGCGGGCGAGCCGCTCGTCGATGTCCTCCGCCGCCCGGCGCTTCTCCTCGAAGGCGTGCCGCGCGTTGTCCATCGCCAAGTCGAGCAGCTTGCGCCGGGTGCCGCGCGCCGGCGCGAGCAGCTCGACCCGGCGCCCCGCGCCGGGGGCGCGCGCTTGCTGCCGCAGCTCGCCGAGCCACTCCTCCACGCCGCGGTGCCCCTCCGGCAACACCGGCAAGATCACCTCGTCCGGGATGATCGCTTCGCCGGGTGCGGGGTCGCCGTAGTGCTCGCGCAAGAACGCGGCCACCAGCTCGTCGTCGGGGATCTCGACGCGCGGGTTCGAGAAGCTCGCCACGTCCACCACCCGCCCCGAGCGCACGTAGAGCACGCTGAGCTCGACCAGATCCCCTTCGCGGTACAGCCCGAGGACGTCCTGGTCCTTGTCGGTCACGCTGACGACGCGCTGGGCCTCGCGCACCACCCGCACCGCCTCGATCTGGTCGCGGTAGATCGCGGCCAGCTCGAACTCCAGGTTGGCGCTGGCCTCGGCCATGCGCGCCTCGAGCTCGCGGCTGAGCTCGTCATGGCGCCCGTCGAGGAAGAGCGAGACGGCCCGGACCTGCTGGCCGTAGAGCTCCCGGTCGACCTCGAAGACGCAGGGCGCCGGACAGCGCCGGATCTGGTACTGCAAGCACGGTCGCTTGCGGCTCTCGAGCTCGCGGTCGGAGCACGTCCGCAGCTGAAAATGCTTCTCGACCAGGTGCAGGGTTCGGCGCGCGGCCGTGGCCGAGTGATAGGGCCCGAAGTAGCGCGCCCCGTCGTTGCTCGGCCGCCGCACCAGCTCGAGCCGCGGCCAGGGGTGCTCGAGCGAGAGCCGCAGCGTCAGATAGTCTTTGTCGTCGCGGAGCTTGACGTTGTAGCGGGGGCGGTTTTCCTTGATGAGGCTGTTTTCGAGGATCGCGGCTTCCTTCTCGGACGCCGTGACGAAGGTCTCCAAATCGGCGACCTGCTTGCGGAGCAGCGGGATGAAGGCGCGATTGTCGGAGCTGCCCGCTAGGAAATAGCTGCGTACCCGGCTGCGCAGGCTCTTGGCCTTGCCGACGTACAGGACCTGCCCACCGCCGTCGCGGAACACGTAGCAGCCCGGTCGGATCGGCAGCTGCTCCAGTTTTCGTTCGACCTGTTCGGGCAACATGCTGGCTCGCTCATCTCGGCGGGGTCGGGGCGCGGGCCGCCCCGAGACTTGACCGGGCGCGCTCGCGTTTCAAGATGCCGCGCTCCCATGACCTGGTTCCGGCGGCTCGGCCAGAGATTCGAAGACGCCCGCTTCCGTGGCGCGGCCGCCTTGATTGTGGCCGTGATCGCGGGGCTGTCGATCGGGTTCGTGCTGGTCCCCCGGGCGCCGACGCCGGGGCAAACCCAGCTGCCCATGCCGGAGGTCCGGCTGCTCGGCAGCCCGCTCGGGCTCGGGGACGGCGCCGTGAAGACCGCCCTCGAGCGCGTGCGGCGGTACACCGCCGGCAAGCTGCGTATCGATTTGCCCGACGGCGGGGCTCGCGAGATCCATTTCGGCCGGCTCGGCGTCGAGATCGACACCCTCCGGCTGACGCAGCTCGTCCGCGACGTCAAAGACCAAACCAGCGCCCTGCGCCGATCCTTCCACGCCTCGGGCAAGACCGGTCCTTTGGATTTGCCCGTTCCGGTGGTGCTCAACCGAGACACCGCCGTCGCTCAGCTGCTGCTTTTGAAGGACGAGGTCGACCGGCTGCCTGCCGACGCCCGGCTGGACTTGGAGAAGCGCGTCTTGATCCCCGAAGTGGAGGGGCGGCTGCTCGACGTGGACGCCTCGCTCTGGCGGCTGGAGCAGGCCATCGGGGGCGGGCTGCGCGGCACGAGCCTGGCGTTCGAGAAGCGACCGCCACGGCGGCGGGCGGCCGAGCTCGGCAACGTGCAGTTCGATCAAGTGCTCGGCTATTTCGAGACCCGCTACAACCGGGCCCGCCGCTACGAAGCTCGCACGTACAACTTGCGCCTCGCCGCGTCCAAGCTCGACGGGCACGTGCTGCTCCCGGGCGAGGTGTTCGACTTCAACGAGGTCGTCGGCCCCCGCGACGAGGCCAATGGCTACAAGGTGGCGCCCGTGATCGCGGAGGGGGAGCTGGTGGACGGCATCGGCGGCGGCACCTGCCAAATCTCCGGTACCCTACATGGAGCGGCCTTCTTCGCGGGGCTCGAGATCGTCGAGCGCTACCCGCACACGCGCCCGAGCTCGTACATCAAGATGGGCCTCGACGCGACGGTGGTGTACCCCACCATCAACTTCCGCCTGAAAAACCCATACGACTTCCCGGTCGTGCTGCACCAAACGGTGAAAAACGGCGTCGTGCGCGCCGAGATCCTGGGGCCCGAGCGCACGCGCACGGTGACCCTGATCCGGCGCATCGACGCTGCCATGCCGTACGAAGAGGTCGAGCGCGACGACAAGGATCTTCCCAAAGGCGTGCGCGTGCTGTCGCAGCGGGGCATGCCCGGGTTCAAGCTGCACCGCTACCGGATCGTTCGAAACGGCCCGCACGCCGTGCGAGAGCGCTGGAACGACGTCTACCCGCCGACGACACAGATCATCCGGGTCGGCACCGGCGACATGCCTCGGGACAGCGTGCGCGCCCAAGACGATCCGCACCCGGAGTACCTGGCCGACGAGCTGCTCGTGATGACGCAGGGAGACGCGGAGGGCGAGGGCGGCGCCGTCGCGACGCAGGAATGGCGAGAGGCGGGCGAGTACGGCCAGGCGGGTTGGACCGAGAAGCGGGGCATGCCGCTCTGGAAGACCAAGCGCGACGAGTAACGAACGTCAGCACCAGCGCCGAGCGCGAAGCGATCGCTCTCGAGGGGCGGCTCTGTCCACGAACATGGGCTCGCCGCGCACGGCTCGTCCGTTCGGAACGGAACAATCCGGGCGGCCGTCGCGTTGCCTCAGTAATCGCGAGCGCACCGCCGACCCCCGCGCTCGCTCCAGACTCCGCGGTCGATTTTTTTTCGATCGGACGGGAGGCTCGCTCGGCAATGATTTTAGCGATTTGCGCCCATTCTCCCCGGCTTGCCCCGAGGCTGGTCGTTCGGCCAAAGTACCTCCAAGGTCTTGACGAAGCATGGTAGGGTGAGCAAAAAGCGCGAGTCCAACACAGCGAGCGGGAGACATTCGGGCGTGCTGACAGCAGTTCGCCTGCTGTCTTGAGTTGAACAAGTAACCGGCCGGCCGGCCCGGCGAGAGCGATGATGAACGGTACTACAGAAGTCAGTCCCCAGGTCGAGAGCAGCAACGAGGAGAAATCGCCCGCGCCGCGGGCGGTCGACTGGGAGAACCCGCGCGTCGCCGCGATTCTCTCCGCCGCCGCCAAATGCTTCGCGCGCAAGGGCTTCAGTGCGACGACGCTGGCAGAGATCGGCAAAGAGCTCGGTCTCCGCAAAAGCATCGTGCACTACTATTTTGCCAGCAAAGAGGCATTGATCCACGAGGTCCAGAGTTTCACGTACCACAAGTACCTGGACCGCGTGAAAGAGGCCGTTCGGGTGGCGGGAGAGGACTCTGCCAACCGAGTCAGCGCCGCGCTCAATGCGCTCTGGGAGCACGCCATCGCCAACAACAAGACCGGAACGGGTTTGAACGTCGAGGTCTGGAGCGCATCGCGCCGTGACCCCGAGCTCAAGCGGCGCGCCTCGGCGCTGCAGCGCGACGCGCGCAAGCTGGTGGAGCAGGGCATGGCGGAGGCGCTCAGCGTGGACGAGAACAACGCCCAACTTCCGGCGCTTTCGACCTTGATCCTGGCCGTTCTCAACGGCTTGGCCGTGACGGAGTTCCTCGAGGACGATCAGAACAAGGCCAAAGAGGCCTACGATCTCTTCTTGGACTTGCTGCAGCGTGGCGCCCGGGACATGAAGAACGGCGGCGGTCAGGCGAGCTCCTGATCGCAGCCTGCACGTGCTCCGAGCTCTCTCCCTCGCCCTCGCCCTGACCCTCGTCCTCGCGGCTGGCACCGTAGGCGCCCGTGTGCGTCCATCAGCCGCGAGCCCGCTGAGGCGACCGCCGGAGGTGTCCCTGGCGCCCTGGTTGTCGCCCACCAGCTGGATGACGCCGCGCCTGGAGCGCGCGGAGCGGCTGGGGCTCGAGCTGCCGACGGAGCTTCGGGACCTGCTGCGGGGCTACCTGCGCCCCAACGCGCCCCCGCTGCCCGAGTGGGCGCGCTACTTTCATGGGCGCTTCGGCGCCGGTCGCCTGCAGCTGCTCCCCGCCCTGTCCTGGGACGCCCAGCGCTGCCGCCGCGCCGAGCGCCGCGATCGAGCCGCGCCGTTCGCCGCCGCCGCGCTACCACGGCTGCTCCAGCCGTACGTGGCCATCCCCAGCGGCTGGGGCGTCGACGCGCCCGCGGACACCTTGGCGCTCGAGCCCGCGTGGGCCGGCATCACGCGGCTGAACGCTTGCCCGAGCTTCAAGCAACCGCCGTCAATGACGCTGGTCCGACACAACGGCGAGCGGGCGCGGCGCCGGCTGACCGACTGCCTCGGACAGATCGTCCCGGGCGCGCTGGATGAGCTCAGCGCGCTGGCACGGCCGCTGGGCGTCGCTCGGCCCGCGCTGCCGCTGCCGGAGGCTCCCGAAGCCGAGCACGGCGAGTGGGTGCCGGGCGTGCGGCTGCTGCACCCGCGGCTGGTGTGGCTGGTCGCGGAGCTGGGCCTCGCGTTCCCCAATCACCCCATCGTGATCGTGAGCGGCTACCGGCCAGGCGACGGCGAAGCGTTGCACCGCGAGGGGCGCGCCCTCGATCTCTTCGTGCAGGGGGTATCCAATCGCGAGGTGTTCGCCGTGTGTCGGCGGCTGCGCGACGTGGGCTGCGGCTACTACCCGTATCATCTGTTCGTTCACGTCGACGTGCGCGAGTTCGGCAGCGGGCACCCGGCCTGGGTCGACGTCTCCGATCCGGGTGCGCCGTCGCGGTACGTCGACCGCTGGCCAGGGGTGCTCGAGCCGCGCGAGGGGCTCGTCGCAGACAGGGGGGCCCCATGAAGCCGTCGGGCGGTGGTTTCGAGGCGATCGAGGGCCAGCAGCCGGCCGTGCAGACGCTGCTCTCGGCGCTCGCGCGCGGCCGGGTGCACCACGCCTACCGCTTCGAGGGCCCGGATGGGGTGGGCAAAGAGCGGACGGCCTTCGCGTTGGCCCAAGCCCTGCTCTGTGAGAAGCGCGGACCGGTCGCCTGCAGGGCCTGCAGCGCGTGCCGAAGAGCGGTCACGCTGAGCGACGAGCCGCCGCACGTGCCGCTGCATCCGGACTTGGTGCTCGTGGGGCGCGGCTTGTACGCCGGCACCCTGGGGGCGTCGGAGGCGACCGGGATCAGCGTCGACCAGATCCGGCGGGTGGTCCTCGGCCGAGCCGGCTTCACCCCTCACGAAGGGCGCGCCCTGGTCTTCATCGTCCGCGACGCGGAGGAGCTGACGTCGCAGGCGGCCAACGCGCTGCTCAAGACGCTCGAGGAGCCGGGGCCCTCGACCCACTTCGTCCTGCTCACCAGCCGTCCCAGTCGACTGCTCGACACCATCCGATCCCGCACCCTCGCCGTGCGCTTCGGGCCGCTGCCGGAGACGGTGGTGGCGTCCATCCTCGAGCGGCACGGGAAACCCACGGCCGCTGCCGCGCTGGCTCAAGGCAGCGCGTCGCTGGCGCTCACGCTGGCCGACGAGGCGAGCCGCGCCGAGCGCGAGCAGTTCGCCGAAGCCGCGCTGGCGGCCGTGCGTGCCCCGGATTTGA
This sequence comes from Pseudomonadota bacterium, assembly GCA_023418705.1. Classification (GTDB taxonomy): domain Bacteria; phylum Myxococcota_A; class Polyangia; order Polyangiales; family Polyangiaceae; genus JAEZYZ01. The sequence goes on from JAEZYZ010000506.1 coordinate 9,079, forward strand.
CGGCAGGCCTGAAGTTCGCAGAGAGCCGTCCGCCCGAGCGCGACCAGCTCCGCCAGCAGCTCGGCTTTCTGGCGCAGTACGTCGCGCTCGAGGCGCGCCGCTCGATCGCCAGCGAGCCGCGGGCGGCCGAGCGAGCGGCGCGCCAACACCGCTGCGTGCTCGAGGCGCTCGGCGAAGTGGAGCGCAACGGCCAGCCGCAGCTCGTGCTCGAGACCATGATCGCGCGCATGCGCGCGGTGTGACCCTCAGCCGCTCAGCGCTCGGACCAGCGCTTTGGCACGCGCGCTCACGGCTTCGAGGTCGGGCGCCGGCTCGACGAGCGCGCCGATGATCGCCGCGCTCGCGCCGAGCTCGGCCACCCTGGCGCAGTCTTCGAGCCCGATGCCGCCGATGGCCACCAGCGGGATCCGCGCCGCGCCGGCGCGCGCCGCTGCCTGACCAAGACCCTCGAGGCCGACGACCGGGTCGGGCCTCGCCTTGGAGCGGGTCGGGAACACCGGACCGAAGGCGACATAGTCGGGGCGTGCGGCGAGCGCCCGGTCCAGCTGCCCGAGATCGTGCGTCGACACGCCGATCCGGAGCGCCGGCGCGAACCGTCGCACGTCCTGCACCTCGAGATCTTCTTGACCGACGTGCACGCCGTCGCAGCCCGCCAGCAGCGCCAGGTCGGGGCGGTCGTTGGCGAACAGCTGCGCGCCGGCAGCCGTGCAGGGCTGGCGCAGGGCGCGCAGCAGGGCCAGCGTCTCGTTGGCCGAGGCGCTCTTGGCCCGCAGCTGCAGCCGCGCGGGGCGCGCCTCCAGGACGGCGCGCGCGAACGGCAGCAGAGGCACATTTCGGGCCGAAAGCGCGTCGAGGTCGACGATCGCGTACAAACCAGGATCCTTCATGGCGGCCCGGGGTCGAACCCGTCCCTTCGGCGGTCGAAGCTATGCTACCGGAAGGGTCCATGGGCAATCGGAAAAGCGAACCGTCGCGCGCCCTCGCGAGCCTCTCGGGCACCTGGGTCGGGCTCCTGCTGGCGGGGATCCTCGCGACCGGCGCGGCTTGCCAACGCTCCGCGAAGGCGCCGGAAACGGCCGACGACAGCGCGGGGAGCGAGCCGGCGGACGCCGAGGAGGCGACGAGCGCGGACGAAGTCTCCGACGAGGACGCACCGCCGGAAGATCCCGAGCGGGCCGAGCTCGAAGAGCTCGCCGCCACGGGCGCCCTCGCGCCGAAGAGCGACGCCCCAGCGAGCAGCGCGCCCCTCGGCCTGCGGCTCGAGATCGTGGAGCGCGGCGCCGGGCTCCCCTGGACGCTCGCGATCGTGAACGACGGCCCGTCGCCGGTGCGCGTGGTCGGCGATCCACGGCTCCTGAGCCTCGAGCTGCTGCCGCCAGCGAGCGATGACAAGAAGGCGAAGGCACCCAAACCGGTGAGCTGCAAGCTGCCGGGGGAGCTCTTTCCGGAGGCCGCCGATCCGGAGCTGGTGCGAAGGCTCAGGCCCGGCGAGGCCCTGCTCCACGCCTTCGATCCACGCCTGTACTGCTTCGACGAGGACGCGCGCGAGCGGCTCGCCCCGGGGACGGTCGTGACGCCGTCCTTCGGGTGGCCGGAGAAGAAGCCGAAGACCGTGTGGCGCAAGGGCAAGCGCTTCGAAGAGCCCGTCGAGCAAGAGCCGCCGTTCGTGGCGCGCGCCCACGGCCCGGGCCGCCCGGGCAGCGACGGTGACGCCGAGAAGGACCAGGACGCGCCGGCGGACGACGCTGCGACCGGGCCGAGCGACGACGCTGCGACCGGACCGAGCGACGACGACGCGCCGGCTGCCGAGCAGGTCAAACGGCTGACGGGGCGAGCCTTCACGCTCGGCTCGAGCTACGGCGCGACGCCAACGCCCGAGCGGCCGCCGGAGCCGCTGGCGCTCGAGGTCCGGGGCGGCAGCGACACCTCGCACGTGCGCTACGCCACCATCGAGGTGCGGCTGAAGAACACCTCGCGCGAGCCGCAGCGCGTGTTCTTCCGGCGCGAGCTGGTCACCTTCGAGGTGATGGGCCCCGACGGGCTGTTCGTGTGCGATCCGCAGCCGGACGACTTCGCGCCCGATCCTCAGGGCTTTCAGCGGCTCAGTCCGGGGGGCAGCACCTCCGCCGTCAGCCGGCTGATCGAGCTGTGCCCCGACGGCACCTTCGATCGCCCGGGGTTGTACCGCGTCCACGCCCGCTACGACGCGAGCGTCAGCGGGGCCGAGCACGGGCTCGACGCGTTCACCGGGCGCGTCTTCAGCGAGCGTCCCGCGATGGTGCGGATCCGAGAGGGTGAAGGCGGCGTGTACTTCGAAAAGCGCCCAATGGTCCGGGTGCGGGTGACGCCCGCGAAGCCGGATCACGACCAAGGGTGAGAGCAGCGGGAGACAGCATGCAGTTTCGATCACGCCTGGCGGCGACCGTGGTGGCGGCCGCGCTGCAGGGAGCCTGCGCGGGGTCGTCGCAGCCCGCGCCGCCACCCGCCACGCCAGCGGCGCCCCAAAGCCCCGCCGCGCAGGGCCCCTCCGCGCCGCGGGATCTGCTGCCCCCCTCCCCCGCC
>JAEZYZ010000017.1 GCA_023418705.1 Pseudomonadota bacterium
CGCGGCGGAGCCAGGCGCGGACCTGCTCGGTGCTGTCGCTGACGGCGTCTTTTTTCCCCGTGATGAGATAGACCCGCCGCACGGTGGCGTGGCGCTTCTCGAGCGCCTCGATGCCGGCGCCGCCCCATCAAAAGTCCGCGGGGGCCCCGCGGGCGGGGGCCCCTCTGCCGGTCTCTCCCCTTGCACGGCAAGCTCGGCGCGACCGGTGGGAGGTTCAGTGCCAGGCTTGGGCGACCCGCACCGGCTGGTTCGTGCGGTCGTGCTCCGCCACCAAAGCTTCGGCCTTCATCAGGCACCCGACGCAGCACGGGAAGCGCGAGCCATGATCGCACGTGACGTAGGACGCCGAGACGGGACTCTCGGAGAACTCCCTCGGATCCAGGTGGCGCCCGCACGCGACGCAGTGGATGTGCGAAGACGACGGCGCCGGGGCGGCGGGTCTCGGGTTGAGCGCCTTGCGCTCCCGCTTGGTGAGCTTCTTTTGCCGTTTCATCGTTGGGCCCGGACGATAGCAGCCGCCAGCAGCGCGCGACAGGGCCCTCAGCCCTGCTCGAGCTCGGCCTGCAGGGCCTGGGCGTACTCGTGCGCGGCGTTCTCGACCAGCGCCTTGGCCACCAAGATCTTGGCCTTGCGCGGATCCCCCTGCCGCTTGGCGACCAGGGCGAGCTGGTAGTGCGCTTCGGCCTTGTCGTCCGAGGTGGCTCCCTCTTCGGTCTCCGGGTCCCAGGGCTTCATCATGGTGACCGAGCGGAAGGCGCGCTGGGCGACGTCAGCCTCGTCGATCTCGAGCGCCAGGCGCGCCAGCTCCATCGCGAGCGTCCCGTTGCGCACGTCCATCTCGTACGCCTTGCTGAGCGACTCGAGCGCATCGGACAGGAAACCCTGCTCGAGCTGGATGCGGCTCATCTCTCGGTACACGGGAGCGAGCGCCTTCAAGCGCCGGCCGCGGTGCCCGGCGATCACCTCCCCGAGCCCCGCCAGCGCCTCTTCACCCCGACCGACCATCGCGTGCGCGCGCGCCAGCAGCACCACGCCTTCGACGTTCTCCGGGCTCAACGCGCGCGCTTCTTCGAGCACGCGCACCGCTTCGGCGACGTCGCCCTCCGGGGTCAAGAGCCACTCGCCCGCGGCGAGCAGAAACTCCAACCGTTCACTGACGTCGGGCGTCCGCGCGGCGTCTTCGAGCAACATGCGCGCCACGTCTCGGCTCGCGCCCACCGCGATCAGCACGTCCCTGAGCCGCGCCCGGAGCTCGGGGTGCTCCGGCGCGACGTTCAGCGCGCGCTCGATGCCGCCCTGTGCGTCGCCGATACGACCGGCGCGCTCGCAGGCGTCGGCCAGCCGCAAGGCGGCGTCCACCAGGGCCTCCCCTTCTTCGAGCGCGATGAGCTTGCGGTAGGACAGGCTCGCGGCGTCCCAGTTGCCGGTGCGTGCGTCGAGATCCGCGATTTTGCGCAAGAGATCGCGGTCCTTTGGAGCTTCCTTGACGAAGCCGCTCAGCCGCTCACGCGCCTCGGGGACCTGGCCGGTGCGTTCCAGCACGTCGGCGAGGCGCAGCGACAAGGTGCGGCGCTGATCTCCCTCGGCCCGTGACAGGGCGCGCTCGATGGCGGCGATCACCAGATCCGCGATGCTGGGATCGAGGCCGTAGGCCCGCTCGAGGTCGTCGAGCGCCTCGCCGTCGCGCCCGAGCTCCGGCAGCAGCGCCGCCCGCTCGACCAGCAGGCGCGGCTCCGGCCCGCTCTCCGCGATGATCGTATCGATCACCTCCAGGGCCTGCTCGAAGCGTCCCGCGTTGCGGTACGCCTGCACCAGCCGCTGCAGCAGATCGCCGTCGTCGATCGCGACCTCGACGCCGCGCTTGAGGACCCGCGCGACCGCGTCCCAGTCGCCCCGCTCCGTGTAGCGGCGGACCAGATCCTCCCGCAGCGCATCGTCCATCGGCAGCGCGGCGAAGCCGAGCTCCAGCGCCCGCTCGGTGCCCTCGGCGTCGGACTGCTCGGCGCGCAGCGCCAGCAGGCGCTCGAGCAGCGGCCGGAGCTCACCCGCCTCCACCTTGCCGCCGCGCAGCATGGCCTCGATGCAGTCGGCGACCAGAAAGCCGTCCCCTTTCGCCTCGCCGAGCCGCACCACCGCGCGCAAGGCCGTCACGTCGTCGCGGCTCCACTCGAGCACCGCGTTGTAGACGTCCAGCGCTTCGTCGATGCGTCCCTGCTGCTCCAAGAGCTCGCCGAGGCGCATCGACACGGAGACGATGGACGCGACGTCCTGGCGGTCCTTGGCGGCGTCGAGCTGCAGCCCGAGCAGCTCCGTCAGCTCCGCGTGGCGCCCCGTCTTCTCGTAGATGCTCGACAGCAGGATGGCGGCGGCGACCTGCGTCGGATCCTCGATCAACACCTCTTGCAAGATCTCGGCGGCCGCGTCGACGTCGCCCGCTCGATCCAAGAGCACGTTGGCCTGCTCGAGCCGCAGCCGCGAGCGATCCGCCGGCGAGTCCACCAGCGGCACGGCGCGATCGATGATGCGCACGAGATCTTCGCTCCGGCCGAGCTTGCGATAGATCGACAGCAACGGCTCCCAGACCTCGCGATCGGCGGGCTCCGCCTCGAGCAGCCGCTCGTACACCCGCGCGGCCGCTTCCGGCTGATCGAGCGGATCCATCCGCGTCTTGGCGACGCCGAGCAGGGTCGTTCGCGCCTCCCCCGGGCCTTCGAACGCTGCGGCGCGTTCCCGGAGCTCGACCGCCGCCGCGAGATCCTCGTCCGCGGCCCGCCGATCGGCGAGCTGGTGGTGGAGCCACGCGGCGTCCTCGGGCGGGTGCCCGTCCCCGGCGACGGCGAGCTCGAGCAGGCGCGCGGCGAGCTCGGGCCGCGCGAGGCGCTCGGAGAGGCCGATCCCCTCGCGCACCGACGCCGCGCTGGGGCCGCAGAGCTCGGCGACCTGCAGCAGCGCGTCGGCCAACAGCTCGTCGCTGCCGCTCTGGCGCGCGACCCGCTCGAAGAGCCGAGCGAGCCGTTCGTTGCCTGGCGCGCTCGACAGCGCCGCGACCAGCATCGCCTGGGCACGATCGTAGCGCGGCTCGAGCTCCAGCGCGCGCTCCAGCAGATCCGCGCCCTGGTCGCGCTTGTCCGGCGTGAGCAGCCGCACCTCCGCGAGGCGGTAGAAGGGATCCATGTCGCCGCCGTCCGCGCCGGATTGCAGGCGCGCTTGCACCCGCTGCTCGATCAGGTTGCCTTCGGCCTCGGTGTCGCCGAGCCAGTCGTAGACGCGACCGAGGGCCGCCCAGGCTTCGTCGTCGCCGCTGCCGGCTTGCTCGAGCTCGCTCTGCAGGCGCCGCGCTCGATCGGCGAGCGCCGTCTCGCCTGCCGGATCGCGCCCCTGCGCGGCGTAGAGCGCGACCAGATCGGCCAGCGCCCGAGCCGCCGGCTCGGGCAACATGGCGATCGACAAGCGCGTCTCGAGCGCGCGCGCGAGCAGCTCCGTGCGCCCGCGCGCTCGCAGCGCCGCCTCCAGCGCCTCGGCCTCCGCCAGGCTCTCGAGCGCGGCCTCGAAGGCCGACTCCACGTACTCGGTCGCGCGGATGGGATCGTCGCGGCGCACCGCGATCTCGCTCAGATCCAGCATCGCCTCGGCGCGACTCGGCCCCTCCCCGTCGTCGCCGCGGCCGAGCACGAGCAGCAGCGCGCGGTACATCCGCTCCGCCCGGTCGAGCTGCCCCTCCTCGAACGCCAGCCGCGCCAGCGCCTGCAGGATCCCGGGGTGGGCCGGATCGATCTTGGTGGCGACGTCGAGCTCGGCGAGCGCCTCGGCACGATTGCCGGCCGCGAGCGCCACCCGCGCCAGCGCGAAGTGGATGAGCGCGCGTTCCTTGGGGCGCCGCGAACCATAGCGGGAGACTTGATCGCGCAGGATGGAGGTGGCCTGGTCGTAGCGTTCGGCCCGCTTCAAGGCGTCGGCCAAACGCAGGCGCAGCTTCGCGTCTTCCGGATCGATCTCGACCGCTTGCTCGAGCAGCGGCACCGCCAGCGCGGGCTGGGCCCGCTTGTGCACGTGCAGCTCTGCGGCTTCCCGCAGCAGCGACAGCCGCGAGCGGTTGTCCGCCGCGCGCGCCGCCTCGCCCGCCAAGAGCTCGGCGAGCGGCCCCCACTCCCCCGCCTCCCGGTACAGCTCCGCCAGGCGCTTGCGCAGCGCGCCGGCTTCGATCGCCTTGGCCGACGCCTGCTCGAGCCGAGCTCGGGCGAGCTTGCGCTGCCCCGAGGCCACGTAGGCGTTGGCCAGGCGGAGCGCGCGCCCGGCGAGGGCTTCCCGGGCCGATTGCGCGCACAGCCACTCCAACACCTCGGCCACGCGCTGGTGCTCGCCGCGCGCCTCGTGGATGCGGGCCAGCGCCTCGAGCGAGCTCTCACCGCCCAGCCCGGCGCCCAGGCGATAGTCACCCATGGCGCGGTCGAGATCGCCGAGCTGCTGCTCACACAGGTCGGCCGCGCGAGCGTACAGCGCCGCCGCCGCGGCAGCGTCGCCGGCCTCCGCCCGGCAGCGGGCCTGCTCCTCCCAGAGCGTGGCGATCTCGTCGAACAATCCTCGCTCTTCGAGCAGCAGCGACAGGCGCGTGATCGACGCCGCCGCGATCTCGTCGCGAGGATCCTCGGCGAAAATCCCGCGCAGAAGCTCGATGGCGCGCTCGCCGTCACCGAGCCGATCCGAGCACAGGCACGCCGCCTCCCGCCGGAAGGCGCGGCGGCGCTTCTGCTCGAAGGGCAGCTCGGCGCCCCGCAGCAGGAGCTCCACCACCTGCTCGTGCCGGCCGCTCTCGAGCAGCCGCTGACTGAGCTCCTGGATCGACCAGAGCGCCGCGCGCGCCGCCGCCTCCGCTGCCTCGCCGGCCGAGCGCTGCCATTTCTCGATCGACAGCTCGAGCAGCCGCTCGCACACGCGCCGCCCGAGCTCCTTGTCCGCGGGCGCCGCGCCGGCCACCTCGATGGCCCGCTCCCAGAGCTCCGCCTCGACGAAGGCGGAGACCGCGGCCACGCTGTCGCTGGTGCGGTCGCGGTGGACCACCGCGAGCTCGGCGTAGAGGCTGCGCCGCCGCTCCGGGTCGGTCTCGGCGGCGGCTTCTTCGACGTAGAGCTCGGCCAGCTCGGGCCAGCGCTGCTCGGCGGCGAGCAGCGTCGAGAGCGCCTCGAACCCCGCCACGTCGCGGCCGAACCGCTCGCGGATCACCCGCCAGGCGTCGATCGCGAGCGCCCGATCGCTGCGCCGCTCGGCGTGCACGCTGGCGATCCGCTCCCAGTCGGCGCGCGCGGCCGGCGCGTCCAGGAGCTCGGCGCGGGTCTCGAGCGCCGCCACGAGCTCATCGTTGCGACCGGCGCGGTCGAGGGCGACCACGAGCCCGTCGAGCGCGACCCGATCGGCCGCGTCCAGCTGCAGGCGGGCGCGCCACGCGCTCACGGCGCGGTCGGGATCAGCGAGCTCCTC
>JAEZYZ010000043.1 GCA_023418705.1 Pseudomonadota bacterium
GATGAGCCGGGGCAAACGGCTCCGGAGGCTCCGGAGGCCGAGGCCCCCCCACCCGCCACGTCGCCGGAGCCCGAACGCACGCTGCCGCCGCCGGCGCCGCCAGCGGCCGAAGCGCCACCTCCCGAGCAGCCCGGGTTCAGCCCCATGCCGACCTGGCCCGAGCCGAACGCGGACGCCGAGGCGCTGAAGCAGCAAGGCACCCAGCGCGCCACGACGACCGAGGGCGCGGCCGCCGAGCAGGACCCCAACCGCATCTTCGCCGAGGACTGGTGGAACGAGGCCCGCCCGATCTTCGAGATCCACGGCTATTATCGGCTGCGCGCCGAGCTCTTCCACAACTTCTCGCTCGGGCGCATCAACTCGCCGTCGGAGGCGCTCTGGCCGATGCCGGCCGACAACCGCTACGTGGGCAGCGGCGGGCCCTTTGGCCCTGCCTTGTGCACCGGCGAAGAGAGCGGCGAGGGCGGTCCGACGGAGCCGAACAACTCGCGCAGCTTCCCCTGCAAGAACAAGACGCAGGCGGGGGCAAACATGCGGTTTCGGCTCAACCCGGAGCTGCACATCTCGGACAACCTGCGCGTCCTGAGCCAGGTCGATCTGCTCGACAACCTCGTGCTCGGGTCCACCCCAGGGGGGTACGCCAACACTCCCGGGGCGGACGGCTTCTACGAGGTGGCGGCCCGCTCGGGCTACACGCCGCTCGGAGCGCTGGACGACACCCAGGTGCCGCCCAGCGCCGGCATCAACGGCTTCCGGGACAGTATCGTCGTCAAGCGGGTCTGGGCGGAGTACGAGACGCCCGTCGGTGAGCTGCGCTTCGGCCGCATGCCGCACCACTGGGGTCTCGGGATGATCCACAACTCCGGTGACGCCTACGACGACGACTACCAATCGACCATCGATCGCATCCAGTTCATCACGGGCGTGCGCCCGCTCGAGCTGTATGCCGCCGGTTCCTGGGATTTCCCGAACGAAGGCGTGATCGGGGATTCGCTGACCGTGCCCGGTCTTCAGCCGTACGATCTGGCCCAGCTCGACGACGTGAGCCAGTGGTCGCTCGCGGTCTTCCGGCGCAAGGACCCGGAGCTGCAGCGCTTCGCGCTCGCTCAAGGGGAGCTCGTCGTCAACGGCGGCGCCTACGTCATCTACCGCAAGCAGCTGCTCGCCAACGACGGCAGCGGCGCCTGCGCCGAGGGTGCGGCAGCGATCGGTTGTCCCGGTCTGGGGCTGCCCGCCGGCGACGAGGCCGATTTGGCGTACGTCCGCCGCGACGCGGATATCTGGATCCCGGACATCTGGCTGCAGGTGCTCTACCGCAAGTTCCGCTTCGAGCTGGAGCTCGCCACCATTCAGGGCAGCATCGAGAACACGTCCAACGTCCCGGGGGATTCGAACTTCATCAACCCCGGCAGCGGTGACGACGGGTGGCGTATCGCCCGCTGGGGCCTGGCGACCGAGATCGAGCAAAAGCTGATCGAGGACCGCCTGCGCCTGCAGTTCAACTTCGGCTGGTCGTCGGGCGATCCCGACGTGAACGCACCGGCCGGCGGCGGCGGGCTCATCCCCGGAAACAACGGGCTGCAACCGCAGCTCGGCGACCGCACGTTCTCGACCTTCAGCTTCCACCCCTCGTACCGCGTGGATCTGATCCTGAACCGCAACATCCTGCAGCGGATCCAGGGGGTTTATTACTTCCGGCCGGGTGTCGAATACGATTTCGTCCGCAAGCCCAACGGGCAGCGCTTCGGGGGCGGCTTCGCCGGCATCTGGACGCGGGCGAGCGAGTTCGTCCAAACCCCCGGCCATGAGCGCGATCTCGGCGTCGAGCTCAACGCCACGCTGTTTTTCCAGTCGAAGGACGGCTCGCTCAACGATCAGAGCAGCCGCTACGGCGGCTTCTACACCATGCTGCAATATGGCGTGCTCTTCCCCCTGGGCGGGCTCGGCTACCAGGACCTGGAAGCGCAGCAGCTGCAGGAAGAGATCGGCCGCGGCGCGGCCGACACCAGCGCGGCCCAGACCCTGCGCTGGTATTTGGGCGTATTTTTCTGATCCGCGAGCGGGCGACCCCACGCCGCGCCAAGCGGGTCGCAGGGCAGGCGATCCAGTACTAAACTGGGCGAGCGATGCGGCGTGCCCTACTCGCAGCGGTGCTCGGTCTGGCGCTCTTGCCCCTCTCGTGCGGCGATGACGCGGTCGATGGACCGCCGAGCCCCGGCGGTGCGGGCGCAGCGGCAGGCGCGGCCGGGTCGACGGGCGGCGCAGCGGGGACGCCCGGGGGCCCGGAGTGCCCGCCGCCCGGCTATGCGACCGACCCGCCGCAGCAGCTGGTCGCCTCGGTGCAGGCGACGCTGGTGGACGAACAGGGCGCGGCGGTCGCGGAGGTTCCGGTGCAGGTGTGCGGCCTCGACCTTTGCTTGATCGACGAGACGAGCGCCAGCGGCGGCGTCTTCGTGGAAGCGGACGCCTCGATCCAGCAGCCGGCCCTCAAGGTGGGCGACGGGATCGTCTTTGCGAAGTACGCGCTGCCGCTACCCGCTGAGACGACCGTTCACGATCTCGGGACGGTCCCCGCCATTCGGCTGCCGGCCGCGGGCGAGGCGGGCACGCTCGAGGCCGGGGCCAGCGTCGCTTCGGGGGGCGTCACGCTCGAGCTCGCCAGCGAGCTGGCGCTGTTCGTCGATCCCCTCGACTACCCCGAACAGGAAAGGGGCTTTCGGGCGGTGGAGGTCTCGCCCGAGCGACTGCCCTGGCTCGTCGACGAGGCGCTCGGCCCCCAGGCGCTGTTCGCGCTGTCACCAGCGGGCGCCACCCTGTGTCCGGCCGGGGCGCTCAGCGTCCCCAACACGCTGAACCTGGAGCCCGGTGCCGAGGTCGAGTTCTATTTGCACGGGGTCCGCATCGAAGAGGAGTTTGCCCCGTACGCCGGCTGGGCAAAGGTCAGCGACGGCGAGGTGACCGCCGATGGCGCGCAGATCGTGACCGCTGCCGATGGCGGTCTGCCCGAGCTCGGGCTGCTGGCCGTTCGCCCCAAGGAGTGACGTGGGCTCGCCGCTCGAGACCGCTTTTTTGCGCCCCTTCGTCGCCGCCGCTCGCGCGCGTTGGCTGCCGCTTGCGCTGCCGCTCACCCTGGCGTGTGGATCGGGGACGCCGGACATTCCCGAGGAGCTGCTGGCGACCGAGCCGACCGCGAGCCCCAGCACCTACCCGCCGGGCCCTTATTTGAGCGAGGTGGGCTCGACGCTGGAAAACTTCTCCTTCAGCGGCTGGCGTGATCCGGTGGCCGCCGGGTTCGATCCCTCCGCGCTCGAGGTCATCCGCATGAGCGATTTCTACGATCCGGCGGGCGCGCGGGGGCTCGAGCTCTTGCTCGTCAACACCGCGGCCATTTGGTGCCAGGCGTGCCGGGTCGAGCACCGCACGCTGCCAGAACGGCGCGCGGAGCTTCGGGCCCGCGGCTTCGAGGTGCTGAGCGGGCTGTTTCAAGACGCGAGCGCCGACCCGGCGGACATCCAGGATTTACAGACCTGGGTCGAGCAGTTTGAAATAGACTTCCCCATGGTGCTCGACCCGGAGTTTCAGCTCGGCAAATACGGATCGGCGGAAGCGGCCCCCATCAACCTCTTGGTGGACGTGCGCAGCATGCGGATCATCGAGCGCTTCGTGGGTGATCAAGAAGCCGTGATGTGGCCCCTCATCGAGTCGGAGCTCGAGCGCCGCTCCGCACCATGAAGCGCCGCGGCCAGGTGGTGCTGCTGCCGCTCGCCGCCTGCACCTTGACCACCAGCGCCAGCGGCCTCGAACCGCTGCACGTCGCCGGCGAGCCGGTGCGCATCGAGATCACCGAGGCGGCCAGTCTGCTGGTCAACGGCGACAACCGCGATAGCCGACCCAACCAGGTCTCGTCGCTCGCGAACGACGACTGGACGATGTTCTACAATCGCCTGAACCTGCAGGCGAGCTCGGGCCGGTGGCAGCTCTCGCTGCGCATCGACAGCGCGTGGTTCCCGGCGTCGCCGGATCCGACCGCCATCGGGCTCGAGCTGGTCGAGACGCGCCCGCGGCCGCTGCCGCCCGGCGCGGAGGAAGATCCCGCGTACTTCCGCGCCAAGGTCAAGGAGGCAGGCACCGAGCTGTCGAACCGCTACATCGACTGGACCTACCCCGCCAAGTACAGCCTCGGCTACATCACCCCCGAGCTCGAGGTCACCGTCGGCGACGTGTACGCGCAGCTCGGGCGAGGGCTGGTGCTCAGCGTGCGCAAGTACGATGAGCTGTCGAGTGACACCACGGTGCGCGGGGGCCGCGTCACCGCGCGCTTCGGCGGCGGTCCCGGGCGGCTGAAGGTGACCGCGCTCGGCGGCACGATGAACCCGCTGCGCATCGACGAGGCCAGCGGCCGGTACCTCAGCGTCGACGACGGCGTCACCAGCGGCGTCGCCGCGCTGACCGAGGCGGGCATGCCGCGGCCAGCGGCCGGTGATGACCGGGCGATCGAGCTCGGCTACCTCGCGCCAGCGACCCCGACGTACGCGCCCGATCGGCTCGCGGCGGCGCAGCTCGAGGGCACGGCCCGCGGCTTGAAGCTCGGGACGCAGGCGTCGCTGCTCGACCGTCAGCCGGCGCTGAGCCCCGATCTGGTGCGTTCCTCCCACCGCATCGTGACCGCGAGCCAGTCGCTCGAGCTTGCCGATCTCGCTCGGCACGGCAACGTCTACGCCGAGGCTGCCGTGCAGCGGCTCGCGGTGACCGGCGCCGACGACGTGACCGGTCACGCGCTGTACGGCAGCGCCACCTTGATCGCCGATCCGGTCTCGGTCGTCGCCGAAGCCAAGCACTACCGCTCCTTCTTTCCCCTTTTGGCCAACGTCGACGTGTCGCGCGCGCGCGAATTTTCGATCGTTCAGTACAGCGCTCCGCCGACGACGGAGGCGTTCTGGGTCGACACGGAGTTCGAGGGCTTCAACACCTGCGTCAGCGGCGGGCGCGCGCGCGCCAACCTGCAGCTGAAGCGGCAGGTGTCGGTGTTCGCCTGGGCCGGGCGCTACCACACCTGGGCGGAGCTCGCGCCGAACCCGACCTGCGAAACGCGCGACGAGCTGCTGAACCGGGTTTGGGATCTGGCGCTCGGGACCGAGCTCGGATTTCAGAACCGACGCTCGCGGGCCGCCCTGACGGTGGGCGCGCGCAGCGACGACAGCGCCGAGCCGTTCGCCACGAGCTTTGGGCCGAGCACGGTCTACTATCGCGAGAACTACGCCCGCTACGACGTCATCGCGTGGCTCGGGGGGCCGTTCTCATTGCAGCTTCAAGGCTGGCATCGCCGTCGCTACCAAGCCCTGGGTCGCGCCGACGATCCCTGGTTCGAAGGTTTTCACCTGACCGGGCTCGAGTGGTCCCCGCATCTGTCATTGGCGTTCGGCGCCGAGTACGACACCAACCCCCAGACCCCGGACACCTACTTCAACGCTCAGGTGGTGGTCCGGCCAACCACGGCGACGAGCATCGCGCTGTTCGCCGGGCAGCGCCGGGGGACGTTGCGGTGCGTGGGGGGCGTGTGCCGGGTGTTTCCCGCCTTCGAGGGGGCGCGGCTCGATCTGACCGCGCGTTTCTAGCCGCAGCTTTCGGGCTCGCCTCGACGCCCCGCCTCCCTCCCTCGGCCCTCCGCACGGGCTACGCGGCCGGCGGAGGCAGCTTGCTTCCGGTCCGGTGGCGTCTCATGTACGGGGCTCGGCTGCCATGGTTCCGCTATCCGTCCTCGATCTCGCGCCGGTCCTCGAAGGATCGGACGAGCGCGCGTCCTTTCGCAACACGCTCGATCTGGCTCGCCACGCCGAGCGCTGGGGCTATCGCCGGTTCTGGCTGGCCGAGCACCACAGCATGCCGGGGATCGCCAGCGCCGCCACCGCCGTCTTGATCGGGCACGTCGCCGGCAACACCTCGACGATTCGGGTTGGAGCCGGTGGGATCATGCTGCCCAACCACGCGCCGCTGGTGATCGCGGAGCAGTTCGGGACGCTCGAGGCGCTGTATCCCGGCCGCATCGATCTCGGTCTGGGGCGCGCCCCCGGCTCCGATCAGGCGACGGCGATGGCGCTGCGCCGCCGCCTGATCTCCGATCCGGACGAGTTCCCGCGCGACGTCGCCGAGCTGATGGCCTACTTCCAGCCGTCGGAGCCGGGACAACGGGTGCGCGCCGTCCCCGGTGAAGGGCTGAACGTGCCCATTTGGATCTTGGGCTCGAGCTTGTTCGGCGCTCAGGTCGCCGCCGCGTTCGGGCTCCCGTATGCGTTCGCCTCGCACTTCGCCCCGGGCCAGATGATGGACGCCCTCGAGCTGTATCGCACCAAGTTCCGGCCTTCGGAGCAGCTGAGGCGGCCGCACGTCATGCTCGGCTTCAACGTCTTCGCGGCCGAGACGGACGCCGAGGCGCAGCTGCTCGCGACGTCCTTGCAGCAAGCCTTCGTCGAGCTCCGGCGGGGCGCCCCTTCCCGCTTGAAGCCGCCCGTCGCCGGGTACCTCGAGCGCTTGTCGGCGCTCGACCGCGTGGCGATCGAGCAAGTGTTGAGCTGCTCCGCCATCGGCGCGCCGGACACCGTGCGGAGCAAGCTGCGAGCGTTCGTCGAGCGCACGGGCGCCGACGAGCTGATCGTCGTCTCGCAGATCTTCGACCCCGCCGCCCGCCTGCGCTCGTACGAGATCACCGCGGAGCTGAGCCAGGCCTGATCGGGAGCGACGCGCTCCTAGAGCGACAAACGGTTTTTTGCGCAAGCCGTCGTCGCGGAGGAGGCGATCTAGAGCCCCGATCCGCGAGCAGAGCTGAGGGGCTCTCGGCTGGCCAACGGATCGGTGCTCTAGCCAGGCACTCCCGGATACACCGAGCGCATCAGATCCAGGTAGTCCTCCGAAAGCAAGAACGAGATCAACGCGGCGACCCGCACCGCCAGGTCTTGAAAGCGCATCTTGCCGTCGTCGCCGCGCTGACCGAGCAGCACCGCCAGCCCTTGGCCATCGAGCAACCGCAGCTGTTCGCGGTAGTCGGGCCGCACCAGCAGCATCGAACGCAGCGCCGAGCGCAGGTCACCGGCGAGCACGAGCCCGGCTCGATCGGCCGTCAGCTGCATCAAACGGTGGGTGGCGACGACTTCTTCGTTCAAGCGGGAGAGCACCTCTCCACTGGAAGCGTCCGGCCGCAGCCAGCGCGCGCCGTGCACGCTCAGCTCGGACGCGGCCATCAACACGCGCTCCAGGGTCTCGGTGGGGACGCGCGACGCGAGCTGGCTCAAGCGATTGGCGAGCTTGAACCCTCCGAGCATGGGCAAGATCCCCAGCGCCAGGTCGATGCTCTGCCAGCTCTTGTTGAGCGCGCCCGCCCACACCTCGCTCGAGGTGACCCGGCTGTGTCCGAAGTACAGGTGAGCGAGCTCCGCGCCGATCGCGAACCTGAGCTGGCGCGGGGTCATCGCGTACTCGCCCGGCTCGAGGTGCCGCCCACCGATCAGCAAAAATGGCGGGTCCGCCTCGTACACCCGCAGCCCGATGGCCTTGTTGCCGCGGGAGATGTAGCCCTCGATGCGCTCGAGCCCGAACACCCGCGCCGCCTGCGCGAGCGCGCGGGCCGCGCCGGCGTGCCGTTCGGGGGTCAGCTGCTCGACGTAGTCGCGCAAGATGGCGTGCTCCGGCACCGGCGCCGCCGCCAGCAGCGCTTGCAGCCTGCCGAGCAGCGCGCTGCCGCGCCGAGCCAGCGGGTGGCGCATCAGCTCGACGTCGTCCTCACTGAGCTCGACCGTCTCTGGCGGGTCGTCGGCCAGCAACCCCTCGGTCAAGCCGAGCGGCAAGAGGGCCTTCAGCGCCTGTTCGGCGCGCGGGCGGGCGCCGGCTTCGACGCGCTCGCACAGCGCTCGCGCCCGCTCGACCACGAGCGGCTCGAGGCGGGTCAGCTCGAGCAGGGCAGCGGCGTCCGGGTGGTCGGCGCTCCCGCGGGCGATCGCGAGCAGCTCGTAGGCGCGCACCCTGAGCGACGAGCTCGACGCGCTGCGCGTCAGATCGACGTCCCGGTCGGGCAGCAAATCTTCGATCGATTGGCTCGGGAGCTCGCCCAGGCAGCGCTCGAGCAGGGCGCAGGCGTCGGCGCGGCGGCCGCAGTCGATGTGGTGGCGGGCGAGCTCGATGCTGGCCTCGGCCCGCGCTTGCGTCCCGGCAGCCGCCTCGAGCGCCGCGTCGTGGACGAGCTGGTGTAGCTCGAGCGCCCAAGGCTCCGCCGCGTCGCCGAGCGGGCGCAGCGCCCGCACGAGCGCCATGCCCGAGCTCACGGACAGCTCCCAGTCCGACCAAACCTCGGCGAGCTGAGCGGGCAGGGCCCGCATCTGCTCCAGCCGCTCGACGATGGCCGCGGCGTCGGCACGCGCGGCCTCCGGCTCGCCGAGCTCGGCGGACACCAGGTACTGAGCGGCCGGCGCGAGCCCGTCGCCGTCGCCGCTGGCCAGCTCGAGCCAGCGGCGCACGCGCGGGAGGTGTTTGTCGCGCTGCCCGCCGACGTAGCTCAAGCGAGCGATTTCGCGCAGGCGCTCGTCGCGCTTGAAGCCCGGGAGCTCCGCGAGCTCGAGCAGCAGCGCGCGCTGTTTGCGGGCGGCGCGGAGCTGCAGCTCGCCCGCGCGCACGTGCGCCCCGTCGACGCCAAGCGGCAAGGCCGGGAGCTCCCGCTGCCAGAAGCCGCCGGTGTCGGTACAGGCCACGAGCAGCGCGCGGCGATCGCTCAGC
>JAEZYZ010000055.1 GCA_023418705.1 Pseudomonadota bacterium
GGTCGAGCACGTGCACATGAAGTCGCCGGCGTTCGACTGGCCGCAGGACGACCTCGGCCAGTTCGTCACCGACGACGACACGCCGGTGGACAAGGTCGAGCACGTGCACATGAAGTCGCCGGCGTTCGACTGGCCGCAGGACGACCTCGGCCAGGCCGTCGACGAGGCCGACACGCCGCTCGATCGCTACTGAGCGCTCGTGAGCCGGGGGGGGGGCGGGCCCCGCCCGGGCGCCCCCCCCCGCCACCGCGATGGCGCCGATGACCGCCACGATGAGCAGCACCGTCGCCAGCTCGAAGAGGAAGAGGCCCTTTCTGAAGATCAAGCCACCCACCGCTTCCACGCTGCCGTGGTCGGGGCGCGTCTGGGGGAGCCGCACCGCCGCGCTGGTTTCGGCGAGCAGCAGCAGGCCGAACGCAGACGCCGCGATGGCCGCGAGCACCCCCACGACCCGCGAGAAGCGCGCCTTTGGCGGCTGGCCCGACACGGCGCCAGCGTCGGGACCGAGCAGCATGATCACGAAGACGAAGAGCACCACCACCGCGCCGGCGTAGACGATGAGCTGGATGGCCGCGAGGAACTGGGCCTTCAGCATCAAGAACAGCCCGGCCATGCCGACGATCGTCGAGAGCAAGCCGACGGCGCCGCGGATTGGGTTTCTGGCGACCACCGTGACGAGCGCGCCCACCAGGGACACGATGGCGCAAAGCGCGAAAAATACGTTTCCTGCCGTCATGCTATCACCAGCCGCTTGGTCTGCGACCGACCGGCGTTGAGGAGGTAGTCCTCGAAGTGCTTGCGGAACTTACGCACGAAGCTCATCGCTGGCTGCGCGGCGCCGTCGCCGAAGGCGCAGATGGTGTTGCCCGTGATGTCGGACGCGATCGAAGCGATGTCGTCGAGCTCGCTCAGGCTGGCGGTGCCCGCCACCACCTTGTCGAGGATGCGCTCGAGCCACCCGCAGCCTTCGCGGCAGGGCGTGCACTGGCCGCACGACTCGTGCCGGTAGAAGCGCATCAGGTTCTGCAGCGCCAGCACCGGGTCAGCGGCGTCGCTGAGCACGATGGCGCAGCAGGTGCCTAGCATGCCGCCGACGGCCCGGAACGTCTCCACCCCGAGCGGCAGATCGAGGATGCTCTTGCCGTTGTAGGGCGCGAAGCGCTCGTCACGCTCGTTTTGCACGATCTCGTCGGGCCGGTGCACCGGGCAAGAGGACCCGCCGGGGATCACGGCCAAGAGCTCGCGGCCGCCCGAGATGCCGCCGCCGAGATCGTAGATGAGCTCGCGCAGCGTCAGCCCGACCGCGCACTCGTAGATGCCGGGGCGGTTCACGTGCCCGCTGACCCCAAACAGACGCACGCCGCCGTCGTTGAAGTGGTGCAGGGCGCTCAGCTGGCTGAAGGCGTCGCCGCCGATCTCGAAGACCGTGGGCACGATGGCGATGGTCTCGACGTTGTTGACCGTCGTCGGGCAGCCGAAGGCGCCGTACTGGGCGGGGAACGGCGGCTTGAGGCGCGGCTCGCCGCGCTTGCCCTCGAGCGAGTTGAGCAGCCCCGTCTCCTCCCCGCAGATGTAGGCGCCGGCGCCGGTGTGGACGTAGACCTCCACCTCCCAGGGCTTGCCGAACGGCGTGCGACCAAGATAGCCCTTGGCCTTGGCCTCCTTGATCGCCTCCCAGAGCCGCTGCTTGCTGAGGTGCAGCTCGTCGCGCACGTAGATGTACGCGGCGTGCGCGCCGACGGCGTAGGCCCCGATGATGCAGCCCTCCACGAGGGCGTGGGGGTTCTGCTCCATGATGGTGCGGTCTTTGAAGGTCCCGGGCTCCCCTTCGTCCGCGTTCACCACCAAGTAGTGCGGCTTGGGGCTCTCCTTCGGCATGAAGCTCCACTTCATGCCGCAGTCGAAGCCGGCGCCGCCGCGCCCGCGGATGTGGGCCTTCTTGACCTCGTCGACCACCATGGCCCGCGGCAGACCGAGCGCCTTGCGCGCGCTGCGGTAGCCGCCGCTCTGTTCGTAGGCCGCCAGACGATGGCCGTCCGGCTTGCCGTAGTTCTTGGTGAGGTAGTTGGTTTGCTTGAGCATGGCGAGCGTCCCGAGCTTCGGAGGGTCCGGGCGGGTCAGCCTTCGTAGAGCAGCCGATCGAGGATGCGATCGACCTCTTCGGGGGTGAGGTTCTCGTAGTAGGTTTTGTCGACCTGCATCATCGGAGCGGAGCCGCAGGACGCGAGGCACTCGGCCGTGCGCAGCGTGACCCGTCCATCCTTGGTGGTCTCGCCGACATGGATCCCGAGCTTCTTCTCGCAATGCTGCAAGATCTCGCCGCTGCCGCGCAGGGCGCAGGACAGGGTCTGGCAGACCCAGACCTGGTGCTTGCCGGGCGGCGACTGGTTGAACAGCGTGTAGAAGGTCACCACGCCTTTGACGTGAGCGGTGCTGAGCTCGAGCTGCGTGGCGACGTACTGGATGACTTCGTCGCTGACCCAGTTGCCGTTTGCCTCCTGGCAGAGGTGCAACACCGGGATGCACGCGGCCATCTTGTTCGGGTAGCGCGACAAGATCTCTCTGAGCTCTCGCTCGCGCTCCTCGCTGAGGGCGAATGCCATTGGCCTCTTTTAGTCCGAAAATGATGCGGCGCTCGCCCGGGAGACTCGCGACTCGGTAGCCGAGCGACGGTGGGTTCCCACGGCGTCGGAGCTCCGGGCGAGCGCACCGTAGTGAGCTGCAATCCTGGGTGTCAAGGCTTGTCGATGGCCGCGGCCGGCCATCTTTTTGCGGGGCGTCTCGCACCTATCTGAGCGAGAAAGGCCGATGCTCTTGAGAATCGGCGCACAGGGCGTGTAGGCTTGCCGCGCTCGCCGCTCTTTTTGAGCGCCAGCGGAGGACAAAAGAGCGTGTTTTGCCCGAACTGTGGGACGCAAAATCCGGACACTTCCAGCACGTGTACCAAGTGCGGTTTCAACCTGAAAGGCGCCGCCGCCCCGAAGTTCAAGGGCACGATGCTGATGATGAACGCGCCGCCCGGAGGTCCGCCACGGCCCGGTGAGGGCGCCGCCCCCGGAGGCCCGGCAGGCGCCGAACCGCCGGGTGCCCGCCCCGCCCCGGGAGCGCCGCCTGGCGGCGTCCCCCGCC
>JAEZYZ010000057.1 GCA_023418705.1 Pseudomonadota bacterium
GCCGGGCAGCGCGCGCCGGCGCACCCCGAGCAGCCACGGCAGGTCGTCGCGCAGCGCCAGCGTGATCGGGGTCGCCCGCGACGCCTGCAGCGACGGCGCCTCCAGCGCGCCCGCGCCGCCGCCCGACGAGCGACCCGAAATCCGGCCCCAGACCACGTGACCGCCCAGGCAGAGCTGATCGAGCCACTCGGGCCGGTAGTTGGCGACGCGCGCGGGCAGCACCTCGCTCTCCCACGCGCCGGCGGGCAGCTCGACCCCCTGCAGCTGCTCGATCACCCGCAGCACGGCCTCGGCCCCGCTGGCGCGCCGCCCGGGCAAGACCCCCTGCCACTCGCACAAGAACCGCACGAAGGTCACCGCCGGCACGGGCTCGATCCGGCGGCGCTGCCGGCTGCGCATGCGGGCGTGCATCCGGGCGAGCAGCGGCCGAGCGCAGTACTGCTGCCCGCTCCCCGCCTCGAACGTCCCGCGCAAGACGAAGCCCGACCGCTGAAGCTCACCGAGCGCGGCGACCACCAGGGGCTCCGGGATCGCCGTCACGATCGCGAGCTCGGGCGCCCCGACGGGGCCGAAGGACTCGAGGTGTCCCCGCAGGGCCTCGACCGCCGCCTGCCGGGCGAGCTCGGTGTCGGCGCCGCTCATCGCCTGGACGAGCGCCTCGGCGAGCGGGCGCCGTTCGCTCGCGCACCAGAGCCCGTGCGTGCTCACGAAAGCGCGCCCCGCGGCGAGGAGCGGCTCGAACAGCGGGGCCCACGATTCGGCTGGGCGACAGACGATGCGCCGCAACAACAGATCGTGCAGCTCGTCGGCGTCTTCGATCCGCGGCCCTGCCTCGTCACGCACCCGCGCCACGATGTCGGGATCGAGCAGCAGGTGGTCGAAAAAGCGCTCGGGCAGGCCACGCCGCAGCTGGACCGCCTGCGTCCGGCGCTCCTCGAGCGGCGCGTCGTCGAGGAAGGTGTACGGTTTGCTGCTCAGGATCTCGTGGCAGAAGACCGACGGCTCGGACGTGTCTCGGAAGTGCAACCGCACGCGGCCGGCGGCGACGTCCTGGCAGAGCCGCTCGAGGCCCTCGAGATCCATCGCCTCGGTAAAACAGTCGTGCAGCGTCTGCTGCACGAGCGGGTGGTCCGGGATCTCGCGCGGGCCGACGGCGTTGTCCTGACACGCGGTCAAGGCCGGGAAGATGGCGGCGGTCAGATCGTCCGCCTCCATGCGCTGGATCGGTGGGGGCGTGCGCTTGCCCCCGCGCATCCGCGGCAGGAGCAGGGCGCGGCTCAGGTTCCAGCGCCAGCGCGCGCCGAACATGGGCGTGTCGAGCACCGCGATCTCGAGCGCGGCGCGGATGCCCTTGGGGTGCAGCAAATCAGCGAGCTCCTCGAGTGGGAAGGAGTGCTGAGGGCCGAGCGACAGCACGACGGCGTCGTCGTTGGCCGCGGCTTGCAGCTCGAAATCGAAGCTGCGACAGAACCGCTTGCGCAAGAGCAACCCGAGCGCCCGGTTGAGCCGCATGCCGAGCGGTGCGTGCAGGACGACCTGCATCCCGCCGGTGTCGTCGAAGAAGCGCTCGAAGACCAGGTCCCGTGCGGTCGGCACCACACCGAGCGCGCTCCGCCCCGCGTCGAGGTAGCGCACGAAGAGCTCGCTCACCTCGGGGTCGACGCCGCACTCGCGTTCGATGATCGAGCGCGCCGTCTCCGGCGGAGCGTCCGCCCAAACGCCGCGCAGCTCCGACACCGCCTCCGAGAGCTCCGCGCTGCGCCCTGGCGCCTCCCCGAGCCAGAACGGGATCGACGGCGGGGCGCCGTCGGCGTCGACCACCCGCACCACGCCGCGCTCGACGCGCCGGATCCGCCAGGACTGGCTGCCAAGGCTAAAGACGTCTCCCGCCATGCTCTCGATCGCCCAGTCCTCGTTCACCGTGCCGATGAACGTGTCGTCCGGATCGGCGAGCACGCGATAGTCGGCCGTGTCGGGGATCGCGCCTCCGGAGGTGAGCGCGGTCAGACGGGCTCCGCGCCTCGCCCGCACCGTCCCGCCGATGCGATTGAGGTGCAAGAAGGCCCCGCGCCGCCCACGACCGGTGCTCACCCCCTCGGCGAGCAGGTCGAGGATGCGCTCGAACGTGTCGCGCGAGAGCTCCGAATAGGGCAGCGCCCGGCGGACGAGGTCGAACAGCTCGTCGACAGGCCAGCTCTGCGCCGCGCACTCGGCCACGAGCTGCTGGGCGAGGATGTCGAGCGGCGCCACCGGAATGCCGATGACGTCGAGCTGTCCCAACCGCACCCCGCGGAGCAGCGCGGCGCACTCGACCAGCTCGTCGCGCGTCAGCGGGTAGAGCCGGCCCACGGGGACCGCGCCGAGCTGGTGCCCCGAGCGCCCGACCCGCTGCAAGAAGGCGGCAAAGCTCCTGGGCGATCCGATCTGACAGACGAGCTCGACCGGTCCCACGTCGATGCCGAGCTCGAGCGACGCCGTCGCCACCACGGCCGACAGGTCCCCGGAGCGCAGCCGCTGCTCGATGCGCTGCCGCCGCTCCTTGGAGAGGCTCCCGTGGTGGGCGGCCACGCGCTCGGGACCCAGCCGCTCGGCGAGTCGGTGCGCCAGACGCTCCGCCAGGCGCCGGGTGTTGACGAACACCAGCGTGGTCCGGCGCTCCTCGACCAGCGCCGCGATGCGGGCGAGCACGTCGTCGACTTGCTCGTGCGGCGCCACGGCTTCGAGCTCCGAAGCGGGCAGCTCGATGCGCAGGTCGAGCTGCCGCCGGTGCCCGGCGTCGACCACCACCGGCAGCTGCCGGCCCGGGCCCGCCCCGACCAGGAGCCGAGCGATGCGCTCGATCGGCCGCTGGGTGGCGCTGAGGCCGACGCGCGTCGGCGCCTGCGTGCACACGGCGTCGAGCCGCTCGAGGCTCAATGCCAGGTGTGAGCCGCGCTTGTCCCGCGCCAGCGCGTGCACCTCGTCGACGATCACCGTGTGGACCCCCGTGAACAGCTCCCGCGTGCGCGCCGCGGTCAGCATCAGATACAAGGACTCCGGCGTCGTGACCAACAGCGACGGCACCTGCTTGAGCAGGCGAGCCCGCTCACCCGCCGGCGTGTCGCCCGTGCGCAAGGCCACTCGGATCTCTGGCAAGGCCTGCCCGGCGTCCGCGGCCTGGCGGCGCATCTGTTCGAGCGGCAATTCGAGGTTATGGTGGATGTCCGCCGCGAGCGCCTTGAGCGGAGAAACGTAGACCACCCGAATGCCGTCCGCCGAGCCGCCCTCCCGCAGCAGTCGATCGATGGCCACCAAGAAGGCCGCTAGCGTTTTCCCCGAGCCAGTGGGCGCCGCGATGAGCGTGTGCCGGCCGCTGGCAATGGCCGGCCAGCCGCCGCTCTGGGCAGGGGTCGGACCGGCGGGGAAGCGCCGCCAAAACCAGTCGCGAACCACCGGATGAAACTGGTCGAGCAGTCCCGCCGGCTCGAGCGTTGCAGAGCCCGTCACTCCGGTCACCGTAGCCGGCCCGGAACCGGGCGCAACCGTCGCCGGCGCACCGGGCCTCGCCGCGGCGACACCTGGCCCCTTTCCAACCCAGCCTGGATGGATGCAGGCTCCACGGGCGTGCCCGACGCTCTGCCCGCCGCCTTGCGGCGCCTCGCCCTGCTGCCCCTCGTCGGGCTCGTGGGGTGCGCGCCCGTGGTGGACGTGCAGAGCCTCGACGATGATGTGCGGGTGCGGCGTGTGCCGATCATCCAGCTCTCCGGCAGCGGGCTGTCCGGGACGGCCGCCGATGAGCAGGACCGGCTCTGGGCGATCGCAGAACGGCAGCCCCTGCTCGTGCTCTTCGACCAGCCCGGCGCCGAGGCGCCGCGGGTCGTCCGTCGCTTGGTGCGCGGTGTGCCCGAGGGGCTGGAGACAGAGTCGCTCGCCTGGCTCGGCCACGGCCGACTGCTGGCAGGCACGGAGACCCGTGTGCCCAATCGCCGCTCCGACGCCCTCTTGCTGCTCGAGCTCGAGCCAGACGCGGCGCGCGTCACCGAGATGTTTACCGTCGACTACGAGCAGCTCTTCGGAGTCCGCGCCGCGGCCAATCAAGGGCTCGAGGGGCTGTGCTACGCGGGCGGCGTCGCGCTGGCGGCGGCAGAGACCCCCATCCTGCGCGACGAGCAACGCCTATCGCCGCTGGTCCGCG
The DNA here is from genome assembly GCA_023418705.1 of Pseudomonadota bacterium. Lineage (GTDB taxonomy): Bacteria > Myxococcota_A > Polyangia > Polyangiales > Polyangiaceae > JAEZYZ01. The sequence continues at coordinate 4,175 of JAEZYZ010000057.1, forward strand.
TGGACCTGACCACCCGAACGGTCGTCCCCTTTTGGCTGGCGCTCACCTCTTCGACCGGAAAGGTCTCGGCGCTCGATTGCCGCCGCAGCGACGACCCTCACGTGCTCGACGTGCTCGCGATCGAGCGGCACTACGGGATCACCCGCGTGCTGCAGTTCTTCCTGCCGCTGTCCGGGGTCGGCTTCGTCCTGACGCCCCGCGTGGCGCTGGACGCGGGTGTTCGCTTTCGGCCGCACCCCAACGTGGAGGGCATCACTCGACATGGTGCTGGCCTGGTGCTGGTCACCGATCACGACTCACCGAGGATCCCCGGCAGCACCGAGCGCATCGTGCTGGATGGCCTCGGCGGAGCGGGCCTGGAGCGCTATGCTAACGACTGAACTTTGCAGAGAAGTTGGAACACGACGCCTCGAATCGCGCCAGCCCAGGTAGAAATCGAGACGCCGACCGTCGCTCCGGCCTCAGGCTGCAGTTACACTGCGGCCCCGATGGGTTGCCGTTTGCAGCCACGGCCGGTGGGAAGACGTTCCCCCACATCGCCCGCGCGGCGCGCCCTCTGTGCCTCGTTGATGATCGGATGGGTGGGTTGCAGCGCCCCGCCCGCCGACCCTCAGCAGAACCAAAGCGTCCGGCTGGTCCCGGTGGCGCAAGCGGCGCCGGCTGGCCTCCGATCCGCCGCGCCGGGCCCGGCGTCGTTGCAGGCCGTCACCATCGCGCCGCGGCCCCATCCCTTGGAGGCTTTGGCGCCGGTCGAGCTCGGCCCGGGGGTGCGCACCCGGCTCGCCGAGCTCGGCCCCGTCTCGATGGGCCAGCCCAACCGCGGGCGGCTCTTCAACGCCGTCCAGCTGCAAGAGAGCGCGGCCATCGAGGTCATCCACCCCGAGCGCGCTTTCGGCACTCAGGAGACCATCGACTTCATCGAGCGCGCCGTCGCCAGCGTCAGGCGGCAGTTCCCCGACACACCGCCGATGCTGGTCGGGGACATCAGCCGAGAAAAAGGCGGCTGGCTGAGACCGCACCGGAGCCATCAATCCGGACGCGACGTCGACCTTGGCTACTACTACACCGGCGAGAGCCGCTGGTACGATCGAGCCAAGGCCGAAAACCTCGACCGCGCCCGCACCTGGGCGCTGGTCCGCGCGCTGATCTCGGAGACCGACGTCGAATACATCTTCATGGGCCGTTCGGTGCAGCAGCTGCTGCGGGCCCACGCCGAGTCGCTGGGAGAGTCGAGCGATTTTCTCGACGAGGTGTTTCAAACCCCCAAGAACAAGCGCACCATCGTGCGGCACAGGATCGGCCACGAGACGCACCTGCACGTCCGCTTCTACAACAACCTGGCCGAACGCAGCGGCGAGCTCGTCTCCTCGGTGCTGCACCCTCCGCGGCGCAAGGCGGCGCCGCGCCCGAAGGCGAAGGGCAAAAAGGCCACGGCCCGCGCCCGCAAAGCGCCTGCCCGAGCGGCGGCGAAGAAGCCGCGCAGCAAGCGCTGACGCGCCTTCGGACGCTCACACGCACGGGCCGCGCTCAAAACGGCTTGCAGGCTCGACCGCCGCAGCTGTCCCACAGGCTCGGGCGAAACTTGGCGGCTTGCGGCAGGCCTCGCTGCCACGGCGCCTCGAGCAGCACGGCACCCGCCGACGCGCTCGCGCCCGCTTCGAGCTCCGCGAAGTAGTCCGCGCACCCGAAGCCGGCTTGGACGAGCAGATCGCGAGTGTGCTGCCCCTGGTAGTAGAAGCGGTACTGCTCGGCGAAATTCTCCGTGCCCGCCTGGAACCGAAACGGCATGCAATAGGCGCTGATGCAGCCGTTCTCGCGCTCTCGGCGGGGCAGCCGCTGGCACGTCCCCGCGTCGGCGCAGGTCCGCGCGCAGGGCGGGGTCCCCGTGGCCATCACCCCGCGCTCGCCGGCGTTGGCGATGTTGTACATGACCAGGTGGGCCAGCTCGTGCAAGAGCACAGGACTGAATAGGTCATGGTCTTCGGGCGCGGCGTGCAGCGTCTTCCCGTCTCGATCGACGTGGTACGCCCAATAGCTGCCATAGTTGCCGCGCGCCCAGTGATTGGGGTCGCGAAACAGGTGCTCGTGCAGCCAGATGGTGTGGCCATCCCGGCCGTCGTCCGGGTCTTGGCGGTCGAAGGCCGCGATGCCGTGCTCCCGCGGGCGGTTGTCGATCACGACGCGCCGGAGCACCCGCGCGTGGGCGAGCGGCACCCGAGCCAGGGTGTTCTCGATGCCACGCCACCAACCCGGGTGAATGAGCTCGGCGACGCCGACGCGATCCCCCCGCGAGTTCGAGGCGCCGGCGGGCCATTCGAGGTCGATGCAGTGCGGCGGCTCGCCCTGCGAGTCAGCCCGCGCGAGCTGTATCCGGCGGCGCCGGTAGCCGTGGGTCGAATACTCGCCCTTCGGTCCGTTCGGCTCGACGACGGCGGCTTCGAGCGGCTCTGGGCAGCCGCTCGGGATCTCGGCCTGACCGATGCCGGGGTCGGGAGCGCGTGCGGCGCGTTCGACGACCGCGGGCTTCGCTGCCTCGGGCAGGCGTGCGCCGCCGGCGACGTCCGGCGACGCTTCGGATGGGATCGGCGGCGTGAGCGGCTCGCGCGGAGCTTCCGCGAGCTGCCCTTCAGGCCCCAGAGCGCTGCACGCACAAGCGAGCACCCACAGGGTCGGCCAACGGCCGGTGCGTCCGCGACGCCGCATGGTCGAAGCCTGACAGATCGCGGCGCGCCAGACATCCGCCTCGAAGCGGATCTCGCGGCGCCCCGCGCACGTCCCCGGCGTCGCTCGGCTCGGGGCAGCGACGCGGCTCGAGGCGGCCACGAGCTTGTGCTCGCGGCTCGGGTTGTTCATCCTTCGAAGCGTGAAGGACTGGACCCCGAGCTCCTGGCAGACCAAACCCGCCATCCAGCAGGCCACCTACCCCGATCCTGCCGCGCTCGAGCGCGTCGTGGACTCGATGCGCCGCCTGCCCCCCCTGGTGACGCCGTGGGAGGTCGAGGCGCTGCGTGCCCAGCTGGCGCGGGCCGCCCGGGGCGAGATGTTCCTCCTGCAGGGCGGCGACTGCGCCGAGAGCTTCGACGAGTGTGACGCGGGTCTGATCGCGTCCAAGCTGAAGATCTTGCTGCAGATGAGCCTGGTGCTGATCCACGCCGCGCAGAAGCCGGTGATCCGGGTCGGCCGCATCGCGGGTCAATACGCCAAGCCGCGCTCGGCCGCCGAGGAGACGCGCGACGGGGTCACGCTGCCGAGCTACCGCGGCGATCTGGTCAACCGGTCCGGGTTCAGCGACGCTGACCGGACCCCGGATCCGGACCTGCTCCTGCGCGGCTACGAGCGCGCCGCGCTCACCCTGAACTACATCCGGAGCTTGGCCGACGGCGGCTTCGCCGACCTCCACCACCCGGAGAACTGGAGCCTCGACTTCGCCCGGGGATCGTCCGTCGAGGCCGAGTACCGCGCGATCGTGGACGCCGTGCGTGAGTCCATCCGTTTCATGGAGGCCATCAGCGGCTCCGACTCGAGCACGCGCCGCATCGACGTCTACACCAGCCACGAGGCATTGCACCTCTACTACGAGCAGGCCCAGACCCGCCGCCTCCCCTCACATCCCGGCTTTTACAACCTCTCCACGCACTTTCCCTGGATCGGCATGCGCACGGCCGCCCTCGACGGCGCCCACGTCGAATACGCCCGCGGCATCCGCAATCCCATCGCGATCAAGATCGGTCCATCGGTGACCGCGGATGGGTTGCTCGCGCTGCTCGAGGCGCTCGACCCCAACGACGAGCCGGGACGGGTGACGCTGGTCCATCGCATGGGTGCAGCGCGGATCGCCGACAAGCTGCCGCCGCTCATCGAGGCCGTCCGCGGACGGCGCCAGCATGTCCTTTTCGTCTCCGATCCGATGCACGGCAACACGGAGGAGACCGCACAAGGCATCAAGACACGGCGCTTCGACAACATCTTGAGCGAGCTCGAACAAGCGTTCGACATCCACGCGCGGCTCGGATCGACCCTGGGCGGCGTCCACTTCGAGCTGACCGGCGAAGACGTCACCGAGTGCATCGGGGGAGCGCGCGGCCTCGCAGAGGCCGATCTCGCGCGTGCCTACAAGTCTGCCGTCGATCCGCGGCTGAACCATGAACAGGCGCTCGAAATGGCGCTCTTGATGGGCCGCCGGCTGCGCGCGACGCGACGTTGACGGCCGCCGCCGGAACCGCCCCCAAGCGACCCCGGCCCCCCCCAGCCTCCGACCCTGCTCGCCCTGCTGCGAAGCCCGCTCGCCGGGGCGAACCCGAGCGCCTTCTCGCAGGAAATCCGAGCGCTTGTCGCCGGCTAGCCGGGGCGACCGGGGGAACGCCCGCGGAAACGGAGCGCCGGGCGACGGGTCACCCCGTCCGGACTGGCAGCTACCGGCCCCTTCTGCTAAACACGGCTCTCCGCTGCGCCTTTGCGGCCGCTGCCAGCGCCTTGCCCGCACGGGCCGCGCCAAAGGTTGCACCTCCCCCCGACGACCGGTTTGGTCCGCGTCGATCTATGGAGTCCCCGCCATGATTACCGTCAACGACCTCTCGATGAACTTTGGCGAGCAGATCCTGTTCGAGAACGTCAACGTCACGTTCAACCGCGGCGAGCGCTACGCGCTGACGGGTCCGAACGGCTCTGGCAAGTCGACTTTCATGAAGATCCTCGCCGGTGACCTCGAGCCCGGGGCGGGCAGCGTGCAACGGCCGCGCCGGCTCGGCGTGCTGCGGCAGGACCAGTACCGCTACGACAGCTACCGCATCATCGACGTCGTCATGATGGGCAACGAGCGGCTCTGGCACGCGCACAGCGAAAAGGAGTTTCTGATGGCCAAGGCCGACTGCCTCTCGAACGAAGAGGGCATCCGCCTGGGCGAGCTCGAAGGCATCATCGCCGAGGAAGACGGCTACACCGCCGAGCAGGAGGCGGTCGAGCTGCTCGAAGGGCTCGGCATCCCGAGCGATCTTCACACGGAGACGATGTCGACGCTCACCGGCGGCAACAAAGTCCGCGTGCTGCTCGCGCAGGCCCTCTTCGGCAAACCCGAGGCGCTGCTGCTCGACGAGCCCACCAACGCCCTCGACATCGCCAGCATCCGCTGGCTCGAAGGGTTCTTGGAGGACTACAACGGCGTTTTGATCGTGATCAGCCACGATCGCCAGTTCGTCAACGCCGTCGCCACCCGGACAGCGGACATCGATTACGAGACGATCATCGTCTACAACGGCAACTACGACGCGATGATCGAGGCCAAGGCCGAGGCCCGCAGCAACCTCGAGCTCGCCAACTCGGCCAAGAACAAGCGCATCGCGTCGCTGCAGGAGTTCGTGCAGCGCTTCCGCGCCGGCTCACGCGCGAGCCAGGTGAAGAGCCGCGAAAAGCAGCTCGAGCGCGAGAAGGCCGAGCTCGTCATGCTCAAGCGCAGCAACGTCCAGCGCCCGTTCATCCGCTTCGAGCAGAAGCGTCCGAGCGGCAAGCAGGTCGTGTCCGTCAGCGCCTTGACCAAGGAGTTCGACGACACCGTGATCTGCCGCGCCCTGAACCTCAGCGTCGTGCGCGGCGACAAGATCGCGGTCGTCGGCCCGAACGGGGTCGGCAAGACGACGCTCTTGAAGATGCTGCAAGGCGAGGTCAAGCCCGACGCCGGCTCGATCGACTGGGGCTACGAGGCCAACATCGGCTACATGCCGCAGGACCACGGAGAGTCCATCGCCAAGTCGCGCCAGTCAGCCTACGACTGGGTGCGCGAGGTCGACACGAAGACGGACGAGCAGGACGTGCGCTCGCTGTTCGGGCGCATGCTCTTCAGCAAGGACGAGCCCCTGAAGCCGACGGAGGTGCTCTCCGGCGGCGAGACGGTGCGCCTGCTTCTGGTGCGGTTGATGCTGCAGAAGCCGAACGTGCTGCTCTTGGACGAGCCGACCAACCACCTCGACCTCGAGTCCATCCGCGCGCTCACCCACGGCCTCGCCCAGTTCGAGGGCACGGTGATCTTCGTCACCCACGACCGCCACATGGTGGCGCGCGTGGCGTCGCGCGTGCTGGAAATGAGCAGCAGCGGCATCCGAGAGCTGAGCCCGGACCAGTTCGAGCGGGGCGACTACCTCGAGCAGTACGGTCGCTACCGGGGCGCCCAGGCCGCCCCCCTCTGAGTCGACCGTCGCCGGAAATCGGGCCGAAAATCGGGCCGGAAATCGGGCCCGACGAGCGGCGAAGAGACGGGGAGACAAGGACCGGGGACTCGGGGAACGGAAGGCGCGCGGAGCGCCTCCGTTCGTTTCCAGGGGCCGCTGGGCCCGCGGAGTGATAAGCTGCGGGACTGCGCTGGGGTCATGTTCGAGCAGTTCTTTTCCGCGCCCAACCTCCCGTTCGCGGTCGCGCTCTTGGTGATGCTGGGCATCGGTCTGCTCGAGGGCATCGGCATGCTCTTGGGAGGCGGCCTGTCGGGGCTCGTGGACGGCGCCTTGCCCGACCTCGACGCTGACCTGGACGTCGACGTCGATGCGGGGCTCGACGGCGCGGCGGGCGGGTCGCTGCTCGCGGGCGCGCTGTCCTGGCTGCACGTCGGCAAAGTCCCGTTCCTCATCCTGTTCCTCTTCTTTCTGATGAGCTTCGGGCTCGCCGGGCTCTTTTTGCAATACGTCGCGCTGCAAGGGCTCGGCAGCATGTTGCCCGCCTGGGTCGCGGCCCTGGCCGTGCTGCCGCTCACCTTACCGGGGGTGCGTGTGTTCGGCGGCCTGTTCGCGCGCGTGTTTCCGAAGGACGAGACCACGGCCGTGCCCCGCAGCTCCTTCATCGGCAGCGTGGCCGTGGTGGTCATCGGGACGGCCCGCCGCGGCGCACCCGCTCAGGCCAAGCTGCGCGATCCCCACGGGCAGACCCACTACGTCATGATCGAGCCTGACGGCGATGACGAGGCGTTCGTTTCGGGGACGAGCGTGATCCTGATCAGCCAGCACGGGGCCTTCTTCCGTGCCACCCGCAACACCATGCCTGAGCTCGTCGACTGACGAGCAGAGCCAAGGGGACCACCATGACACAGTTGCCCATCGATCAGCTGGCGATCGCCGGCGTCCTGCTCGCCTTCATCATGATCGTCGGGATCATCCTGACACGCATGTATCGCCGCGCGTCGAAGGAGACGTCGTTCGTCAGGACCGGCTTTGGCGGGCAAAAGGTGATCGTCAACGGGGGCGCGTTGGTGTTCCCGGTGTTGCACGAGATCATCCAGGTGAACATGAACACGCTGAAGCTCGAGGTGACCCGAGCCAATCAGCAAGCCTTGATCACCAAGGACCGCATGCGCGTCGACGTGATGGCGGAGTTTTACGTGCGCGTGCAGCCGACCGAAGATGCCATCGCCAACGCCGCTCAGACGCTCGGCCGTCGCACCATGAACCCGGAGGCGCTCAAGGAGCTGGTAGAGGGCAAGTTCGTCGACGCGCTGCGCTCGGTCGCGGCGGAGATGACGATGGAAGAGCTGCACGAGCAGCGCGTGCACTTCGTGCAGAAGGTGCAGGCCGCCGTCTCCGAGGATTTGCTCAAGAACGGGCTCGAGCTCGAGTCGGTGTCGCTGACCGGCCTCGACCAGACCAGCCTCGAGTACCTCAACCCGAAGAACGCCTTCGACGCGCAGGGCCTGACCCGCCTGACCGAGCAGATCGAGACGCGCCGCAAGCAACGCAACGACATCGAGCAGGACACCGGGGTCGCCATCCGCCAGAAGAACCTCGAGGCCGAGCGGTTGAAGCTGCAGATCGAGCGGGAGGAGGAGTACGCCAAGCTCGAGCAGCAGCGGGAGATCGAAATCCGCCGCGCCCAGCAGGCCACCGAGATCACCCTGGAGCGCGCCGGCAAAGAGCAGGCGGCCAAGCAAGGCGAGATCATCGCGCGGCGGAACATCCAGACGGCGGAGATCGACGCGCAGCGCTCGGTGGACGAGCAACGCATCGACATGGAGCGCCAGATCAAGGAACGCGAGATCGCCAAGACCGAGCGGGTCGAGACCGCCGAGATCGCGCGGCGCAAGGCCGTGGAGCTCGCCGAGCAGGAGCGCGCGATCGCCATCGCAGAGAAGTCGAAGAGCCAGTCGGAAGCTCAGGCCAGCGCCGACAAGGCACGGGCGCTGGCGGTGCAGGCCGAGGAGGCCGTCGTCACCGTGCGGGAGCGCGAGCGCGCCGATCGCGCCAAGCAGATCGAGCTGGTCAAGGCAGCCGAAGAGGCGGAACGCAGCGCCATCGGCATCACCGTGGCCGCCGACGCGGAGAAGCGCGCGGCCGACGATCGGGCTGCCGCCGTCCGCACCCTGGCCACCGCCGACGCCGAGCGCGTCCGGATCGCGGCCCAGGGCGACGCCGAGGCGGAGACCCTGCGCGTCGAGGCCGCGGCCAAGCGCTACCGCGTGGAGGCCGAAGGCAAGCGCCAGATCCACGAAGCCGACAACATCCTGTCCGCCGAGATGATCGCGATGCAGGTGAAGCTCGCGCTCATCAAGGCCATGCCGAGCATCATCGAAGAGAGCGTCAAGCCGATGCAGCGCATCGAGGGCATCAAGATCCTGCAGGTGGAGGGGCTCGGCGGGGGCGGCGGCAACGGGGCTGCGACCGCTTCCGGCGGCGGAAACCTGGCCGACAACGTCGTCTCGAGCGCGCTCCGGTACCGGGCTCAGGCCCCGCTGGTCGACGCCTTGATGAAGGAGCTCGGGCTGTCCTCGAGCAGCCTGCAGGACCTGGCCCGCCCGGCTGCCGTCCCCATCAACGGGGATCCGGAGGTCGAAGGCGCGGGGCGCCCGAGCGGGCCAGGGCTCAATCCGGCAGAGTGAGTGAGCGGAGCGGGTTTCGCCGCAGGGTTCTAGCGAGAGCCAAGCACCTTCACGAGCTTGTTGTAGACGCCCATCACCAACAGCGGCGCCGGCCACATGCCGATGAACCGGCTCACCCGGCGCCGGCCCGCGATTTCGTAGGCGACGGAGCCGAGCATGGCGAGGATCGCCGCCGACAGGAAATACTGGGACGGGATCTTTGCCGCTTGTTGCTCCAACACCCGAGTGAAGCTGTCTTCGTCGTGCTCCGCTCGAACGACCGGCGGCTCGGGGTGGACCGATCGTTCGCTCGCGGGGTTCACGTCGGGATCGCCTGGCATGCTGACTGCCGAAGCAAGCGGGGTGCCGTGCGGGGCCGCTGGTCGCGCCCCCAGCGGTGAGCGGCGCCGATCTTGCAGCAGGTTGGGTCATCGGCACCCCAAGCCCGAACGAGTGCCGGGACGCGTATCATGGGTGCTAGCGAGCGCACGCAACGCCTCCTCGAGCTGCTCCCCGCTTCCCGCGGGGCCGGCCGATACTTGCAGCGCGACTACTGGGCCGTCATCGACCAGTGCCGGGTGCGACCCAGTGAGCTGATGCAGACGGTCCGCGAGCGCTTCGGGGAGTTTTCGCCGGCGGAGCTCGCGCGCTTCGAGCGTGAGCCGGGCGAGACGGGACCGCTTCGCGGAGGCGAAGAGCTGTGGGTCCACATCCCCCTCACCCCGCGCTGTGCCGTGCGGGTCGTGCACACCGACGCCCAGAGCCTCACCCTCGCCACGCTCCCGGGCCACCCGGAGGCCGGCCGGATCACGTTCGGAGCCTACCGCAACGCCCGTGGCGACGTGGTCTTCCACATCCGCAGCCGCGCCAGATCGGGCTCGCGGGCGATGTTCGCCGGCTTCTTGGCCGTCGGGGAGTCGATGCAGACGAACACCTGGACGGACTTCGTATCGACCGTGGCCAGCACGTTCGGCTCGGGCTTGATCGGGCCCATCCACGCCGAAACTCAGCGCCTCGCTCGCCGGACCGCCACGGCCGAGGACCCGAGCGCGCCGACCTTCCGAGCGGAGGGCGATTGAACGATCCGGCCCGAGCACCGTGGTGCTTCGGACGAGCTTTCGACCTCGAGCGCGTCGAGCAGGAGCTCGCACGCCTCGACCGCAGGCCGACCAACCTGTTCGAATGCTCCGAAGACGAAGCGAGGCTCGCCCACTACTACTCCGAAGCCGTCATCGCCCGGGAGCCCCAGGGCCCGCCGCAGCCAGACGGCCCCTTCGAATGCGCTCGCGAGATGGTGGCGCGACTGACGTTCTCGGATCCTCGCATCGTCCTGGCCCACTACGATCCAAGGACGCCGCTGCTCGGTCGTTCGCTCCTGCTCGAGCTACGGGCGCTCGGGCTCCGATTTCTGTGCGGTGTGCGCGTCACGTCCGTGCAGGACGAGCAGGAGGCGACCAGAAGCCGCTTCGCCTTTCGGTACGATACCTTGTTGGGCCACATCGAATGCGGCTCGGAGTGGTTCGTCTTGACCAAGCACCACCCAAGCGGCGACGTCGTGTTTCGCATCGAAGCCCGGTGGCGGCCCGGAGACTTCCCGAACTGGTGGTCTCGCGTGGGCTTTCGCGTGGTAGGGCGTCGCTATCAAAGAGCCTGGCACCGGCTGGCTTACCTGCGGCTGCGGCGCTTGCTCCGCTCGGGACCGCTCCCCCCCTTGCCGCCGCCGGGGCGCATTCTGCACGAAGGCATTCCGATGCCCGTGGGAACGGTCCACGCGGTCAGCGGGACCGCGCCGCTGCCCGACATCGCGGTCGAGCGAGCGGACTGAGGCCCGCCGCCTGCGCGTGGCGTCGCGACTCCCCGCTTGCTGCCGCGACCCAAGTGAACGAAAAATGGACCGGGCTCGATGCCCGATCCGCTGCAGCGCGCCCGCCTGTGCCTCGTTGGGGGGCTGCTTTTAGCGAACCATCTCGCCGCGGCCGAGCCGCCCGACGCTGGCGGTTCCCCCGAAGAGCGCCCGTCCATGGGCGTCGCGCCGGCCCGGCGCACGCGTGTTCGGCTGCTGATCGTCGGTGAGGGAGGACAGGCGAAGCGCGACGTGCTGCTCGCCCTGCTCGAGGCAGAGCTGCGCGACACGCCCATCGAGCTCGGCCTGGAGACGGCGCCGGCGGACACCCGCGCCTTCATCGAGCGCGCGCGCCACGAACCCGGCGCCTTGTTGGCTGCGGTGCTGCGAACGCAGCGTCGGGAGCGCTGGGAGCTCGTGGTGATCGATCCGGCGCGAGATCGGGCGATCGTGCGGCATTTGCCCGGCGGTCTCGAGCAGGACGCGGCCGCATTGGAGGCGGTCGCCAGTATCCTGGTATCGGCGATCACGGCGCTGCGCGACGGCTTGGAGGTCGCCTCTCGTCCGGTCGAGGAGGTCGTGGCCCCCGCGGCGCCGCCAGCGACACCGGCGGGCCCGGCGACCTCCCCCGCCGCGCACGATCCGATCGACGTCGATCGAGCCGTCCCTCCCTGGACCGTGCGCAGCACGGTGGCCGCAAGCGCCGTGACCTTCGTGGAGCAAGCGCCGATCACGCTCGGCCTCAGCGCAAGCCTCGGGCTCACCTGGCGATCGACCTGGTCCTGGCGGGCCGTGGTCGGACGCCACCTGCCGGCCCGGATCGAGACGGACTTCGGCGCCTTTCGGGCGGAGCGGACCTTCATCGGCGTCGGCACGGGGCCGAGCCTCCAGCTCTCGTCGTTCGAGCTCGAACCCGAGCTCCGGCTCTTGCTCGAGCTCGTCCAGCGCACGGACGCCGAACCCGCCGACGGCGTCGCCCAGAGGGACGACGCCCTGCTCCCGCGGCTCGGGCTGCTGGTGGGCGGCCGGGTCCGCTACCGGCTGGCAGCCCCGCTGGCGATCGAGGCCAGCCTGGGCGGAGCGTACTTCCCGCGTCGCCTGCGGTTTGTCACAGGGCCCGAAACTTACGAGCTAGCGACACCGTGGCCATTCGCGGCCGCAGCCGAAATCGGCTTCGAAGTCCGCGCCCCGTGACAAAACCATCACCCGGCGCCGATTTCTCGCCGACCCTTCGGCTCGATCGGGCCCATCATTAAGTGTGCACCCCTGCTTCCCGCCGGAACCGGGCTCCGACCTGGACCTGATGCGGGCCGTGGCGCGCAAGGATCCGCGCGCCCAGCGGCTGGTGGTCGAGCGGCTGGCGCACCGAGTGCGGCGCTTGACGCGCCTGATCTGCCGCGCCGCCGCGGACGCGGAGGACGCCTCGCAGCTCGCGCTGATCGAGGTGCTGCGCTCCGCGGAGCTGTTCCGCTTCGACGTCAGCCTGGAGCACTGGTCGGACCGCATCGCTGCGCGCACCGCGCTCCAGGTGAACCGGCGCGAGGGCAACCGCGCCGAGCTTTTGGCGCGCTGGCTCACGCCGGGCAAGCTCCCTTGGGGCAGCGCAGCGATCAGCAACCACGGCGCGCGCATCGACCTGGAGAGGTTTTTGCCGCAGCTGTCGGAAACCCGTCGAGAGGCCTTCGTGCTGCGGCACGCGCTGGGGTTTTCCGTGGATGAGATCGCGGAGCTGACGGGAGCTGCTCCCGGGACGGTCAAAGATCGGCTGGTGCGCGCGCGCAAACAGCTCCGGCGTCTGCTCGAGCGTGAGGCGAGCCGCGTCGACGAGGTCGGGCGATGAAAGACTCGATGGATCGCACCTGGCAAGAGCTGCAGTCGCGTTGGGCGAGCGGCGAGCCCCTCGCCGAGCACGAGGAGCGCACCCGACAAGAGCTCGGCCGAACCCTGCCGCTCGCCGAACGCGAGCTCGCCTTCTTCGAGGCCGCCCGAACGACGCTCGATCAGCACGGCGCGCCACCCGACGCGGCGTTCGTGCAGTGGGTGCTCGATCGCGCCAAGACCCAGCCCGCGCCCCACCTGCGCCTGGTCGCGCCAGGTGAACGCAGCGATCCGCCCAAGCGCCGCCGTGCTCGGGCGCCGCTGCTGGGGGTCGCCGCGGCCGCCACCGCACTGGGCGCCGCCGCGCTGTGGTGGCA
>JAEZYZ010000208.1 GCA_023418705.1 Pseudomonadota bacterium
CGGTGACCTCGCGACCACCCGCCGCGCCCGCGCGGGAAGCTGTGACCTCGCAAACGCACGCCGCGCTGGCGCGGGAGACGGGTGACCTCGCGCGCACCCGCCGCGCCGGCGCGGGAAGCTGAGACCTCGCAAACGCACGCCGCGCTGGCGCGGCGGCACGTGGGCGCCGCGATCCGGCGTGGGGTGTGGGCGCGCGATGCGCGGCGATGTGCTTACGCCGACCATCGCAGACGACGCTGTCCGGAGACTGGCAGCTTGCAGCTGCCGAGCAGGACTTTGGCCGAAGCCACATGGACCGCAGGCGCGGCAAGGCGCCGCCGAGCCTCGCTGCGCGGGAAGGATCTGACCTCGCGGGCGGTGCAGCCAGATCTGACCCTGCAACGTAGCCAACGCTCGGAAGCGACGTGTCCGTGCGCAATTCACGCCCTTCGGGAGAGGGGGGATCACCCACGGCGGATCGAAATGTCGGCTGTGGTGATGGATTCTTTCGGCGGGTATGCAGCGGTGCTGGGCCCGAGGCGGCGCGCAAACCCGGGGTTGGTCGCGCTCGCGGCCTCGGAAGCGCCGAGCCACGTGCTCGTCGGCCCTGGCTGGGTGGCGATCGCGCCGTCGACCAAGCCGTTCCCGCACGAAACGAGGCTTTCTGACGCGCTCTACAGAAGCATGCCGGGGGAAAAATGTCCTCCACCGACGTGGTGCGTCTTCCGCGGTTCGAATGCCAAGCTCGCCTCCACGGTCAGCCGTGGACATGATTGGCCGGACCTCAAACCGCGACGATCCGCGCTTTTGGATCGAGGCGCCTCAAGGCGGTCGCGTCGGAGGTCGCGATCGAGTGGCCCCGCTCGCTGGCGCATAGGACGACGGAGGCGTCGATGACGTCGGAGGTGCCGGTCAGACCGCACAACTGGCCGGCAGCACGGGCGCGCTGGTCATCGAGGGGGACGATCTCGATTTCATCGGCGCCGAGCAGGCGCGCCAGGCGCGCTTGGCGCCGCCCGTCACGCCACACCTGCCCGACCGCGCCGGCGGGTACGGCCACGGGCAGGCCGAGCTCGAGGGAACGGACCAGGAGGGCCACCAGCGGCCGGTGGTTTCTCTCGAACGCGATCAACGCGCTGGCGTCCAATGTCAGACCCGGCATCAGCGGCGCTTTCCTCGCTTGAGCCGAGCTGGCGAGGCCTTGGCCACGCCGAGCGCCAGATCGGCACGGCGGCGCTCGGCGACCGTCAACGGCCCGCCCGTCTCGGCCAGCATTTCGTCCAAGAGCGCGGACAGCTCGTCGAGCTTCGCCTTCTCTTCCAGGGCGCGGGCCACATAGGCGCTGACGCTCGGCGCTCGGCCTTCGCGTACGGCGCGGCGAGCCCGCTCGACCAGCAGTGCCGGCAAGCTGACGGCGATCTTTTCGGTGGTCATACCGTTAGTATGACCAGTCCCGAGGGGCCCGGCTACAGCGACAAGGCGCGTCGCGGAGCGTGCCTGTGTGGGACCGCTCGCGGAGGGGAGGCTGGCCACGTGCAGGGTCTGGAGAGGGGGTTCCTTCGCTCCGATCGTCGGGGTGCGGTCGGCGTCTCGGGCCGGCGAAAGCAGGGCGCAAGAGCGTTCGCTGCCCTCGACCCACATCCCGCTACATCTCGCCGGACTGCGCAGGCTGTCACGTGCGAGAGTGACCCGGCCCGGGATCCGCAGTTGCAGCACCGGCGCTGCATCAAATAAGCTGTCGGGCGGTTTGGCATGCGATGGATTTGGCCTTTTCCTGCCAGGGCTCCCTGGACGCTGGCTCGGCCGCGGGTGGCCGCCGGTAGCGGGCCGCGCTGGCACGGCAGCCCGCGGTGGGCGAAGGCACAGCGCCCCAACACGGCGCGGAACGCCGCGATATCGCTAAGAATGATCGGCGTGCAGGGCGAAGCTTCATGAACGTCACGCTGCTGCTCGTGCTGCTGGTGGTGTTCAGCTACGGCGTGGGCCACCTCGTCGCCCGCTATGCGTCGCGGTTCTTGGTGTTCTCGGGCGCCGAGTACCTGCTGGTGGGGTTGCTGGTCGGACCGCAGGTGGCGCCCCGGCTGCTCTCGGCGGAGCAGCTGGCGCAGCTCGCGCCCCTGGTGTCGCTGCTGCTCGGCCTGGTGGGCTTCATCTTCGGCACCCGCGCGAGCCGCGACTTGCGGCGCCTGGACGCCACGATCGCGGGCGTCGTCTCATCGCTGGGTGTGATCGTGCTGGTGGCGGCGGCGGTGATCACGCTGGCCGGCGCGCTGATGCCGGGGGACCCAGCGAGCGCGGGGTTCGTGCTGCAGGCGGTGCTGTTCGAACGCAGCGACTGGCAGCTCGAGATCTACGCAACCAGCCACCAGCTCTGGCTG
Source organism: Pseudomonadota bacterium (assembly GCA_023418705.1). GTDB lineage: Bacteria > Myxococcota_A > Polyangia > Polyangiales > Polyangiaceae > JAEZYZ01. The sequence goes on from JAEZYZ010000208.1 coordinate 2,358, forward strand.
GGCGTGGCGCTGGGGTGCGCCGCGGCGGTGAGCTCGACCACGTCGATCGAGCTGACGGCGCGGCTGCTCCGGGCGCGCGGGCGCACGCTCCAGTTTTTGAGCGTGTGCGCCGCCGCCAGCCAGATCACGGCCGTGATCGTGTACGGGCTGACGCTGGCCGCGGCCCGCGGCACCGAGCCCGAGGCGCGCTTCGGGCTCGGGGTGATGGAATGGGCGGTGACGGAGGCGGGCGCTGGCGTGGTCTGCGGGCTGCTCTTCAGCTTGTTCATCGGGCGTGAGAGCGACCCGGCGCGCACGTTCTTGGCGGCGATCGGCTGCGTGATCTTCGCCTCGGGGTTGGCGTCGGCGCTCGGCATCTCGCCGCTGTTCGTCAACCTGGTCGCGGGCGCGGTGGTCGCCGGCACCTCGCCCCACCGAAGCCAGCTGACCGACGAGCTGTCGCGGCTGCGTCACCCGATCTTCGTGCTCGTGATGATCTTCGCCGGCGCGCTGTGGATCCCGGCCGAGGGGATCCTCTGGCTGTTCCCGCTGGTGTACATGGTGGTCCGCTTCATCGCGCGCCGCGCGCTCACGGCCATTTCCGAGCGGCTGTTCCTCGAGCATCCCTTGCGCTCGGTGCGGCCGGGCGATGGGCTGCTCGGTCAGGGGACGCTCGCGGCCGCGATCGGCGTCAGCTACGCTCACCGCTTCCCGGAGCACGCGCCGGTCGCGCTGACCACGGTGCTGCTGGCGACGCTGCTGTTCGACGCCCTCAGCGTGCGCGGGATCCGTCGCGTGCTGGTGGACGCCGGGGAGGTTGGCGTGCTGTCGGAAGAGGAAGCCGAGCGCCACTCGATCGAGCTCTCCCCCACGCCGCCGCCGGCGCAGCCGGAGGGCAGCCCGTGAAGGTCGTCATCGTCGGCGCGGGAGAGGTCGGGACCTACGTCGCGCGCACGCTGTCGCGCGACGACGCTGAGATCATCCTGGTCGACCGCTCGTCGGACGCGCTGTCGCGCGCCGAAGAGCAGCTCGACGCGCTCGTCTTGCGCGGCGACGGCACCTATCGCAGCGTGCTCGAAGAGGCGCAGGTGCCGAAGGCGGATCTGGTCGTCGCGGTCACCGGGAGCGACGACGCCAACGTCGTCAGCTGCTCGCTCGCGGCGGCCATGGGGGCGCGGCGCACCGTCGCGCGCGTGGACGCTCCGGGCTTTTACCAGACGCGCTCGGGCATCGAGCAGCGGGTGCTCGGCATCCACGCCTTGCTCTGCGCGTCGCGGCTGGTCAGCGCCGAGCTGCTCCGGCTGGTGCGGGCGCTCGAGTCGGATTTTGCGGGCAACTTCTGCGGCAACGCCGTCCAGGCGCGGCTCGTGCGGGTGCCGGAGGACTCCCCGGTCGTGGGCAAGGCCGCCAGCGCGCTCAAGCTCCATGCGCGGGCGAGCGTGCGGGGCGTGGTGCGCGACGGCGTGCTGCGTGGGCCGGAGACCATCTCTCAGCTCGCCGCCGACGACAGCTTGCTGCTCGGCGGCGCGCCGGGGGCCGTCACGGCGGCTTACGCGAAGCTCCGCGGCCGGCGGAGCGAGCGCCGGGCCATCATCGTCGGGGGCGGCGACGTCGGCTTTCAGCTGGCCCAGACCCTGAGCAAGGTCGAGGCGCGGGTGCAGGTGATCGAGCGCGACCGCGAGCGCTGCACGCTGCTCTCCGAGCGGCTCGCCGAGGTCAACATCATTCATGGCGACGGCACCAACATGGCGTGCCTGCGCGACGAGCAGATCGAGACCGCCGACTACCTGCTCGCCGTCACCAAGGCCGACGAGACGAACCTGATGGTGACGTTGATGGCAGCCCACCTCGGGGTCGACCGCACGTTCTCGTTGGTCCACCGCCCCGGCTACGCCGACATCTACACCCAGCTCGGCATCCACGGCACCGCCGGCGCCCACGACGTCATCGCGCGCACGGTGGAGTGGCTGTTGCCGCACAAGGGCGCGCTGCTGCGCCAGCCGTTGGGCAACACCGGGCACGAGGTCGTCGAGGTCGTCGTGCCGCGGACGCTCGCGCGCAGGCTGCACGTGGCCGAGCTGCCGTTGCCCCCGGGAGCGCTCTTGCTGGGCATCGGCCGCAAGCAAGCGTTCGTTCCCCCTGCCACGGAGGCGGCGATCGAAGGCCGCGACCACCTGGTCATCGCCGCGCCCGCCGGGTCGGTCACCCGCATCGAGCGGCGTGTGCGCAGCTTGGGCAAGGAGGCCGCCGCGTGAACCTGAAGACGGTGGCCAGCCTGTCTTCGGCGCTCTTGTTCTTGCTCGCGGCCCTGTTGCTCGTGCCGTTCGCCCTCGCCCTGTACGACGACACCGAGCGCGCGGCGCTCGCCTACGGCGTCAGCGCGGCGGTGACGGTGGTGGCGGCGCTCGCCCTGCGCTTCAGCGGCCGCGGCGCTCCCGCCACGCTGCACCGCAAGGACGCGCTCGGGGTGGTGGCCCTGATCTGGCTCTGCTCCGGCACCTTCGGGGCGCTGCCCTTCGTGATCGAAGGCAGCATCGTCGCGCCGGCCGCGGCGCTCTTCGAGGCCGTCTCGGGCTTCACCACCACGGGCGCGACGGTGGTCGGCGACATCGACGGGCTGAGCCGCGCCACCAACCTGTGGCGGTGCTTGATGCACTGGGTCGGCGGCATGGGCATCGTCGTGCTGTTCATCGCCGTCTTCCCGCAGCTCGGCGTGGGCGCGAAGCACCTGTTCAAGACCGAGGTGCCGGGCCCCATCACCGAGGGGTTGCGCCCCAAGATCAAGCAGACCGCGCTGACGCTGTGGTGGATCTACACCGGGCTGACGCTCACCGCTGGGGTGCTCTTGTGGTTGTGCGGCCTGCCCATCTTCGATGCCGTCTGCCACGCGCTGTCCACGCTCGCGACGGGGGGCTTCTCCAATCACACGCGCAGCGTCGGCGCCTTCGAGAGCGCCACGGTCCACTGGATCATCATCGCGTTCATGCTGATCGGGGCGCTGAACTTCGGCCTGTACCACGGGCTGTTGCGCGGTCGTGTGCGGGACATCCTGCGCGACTACGAGACCCGGTTTTACCTGCTGGTGAACGCGCTGGTCATCACGATCGTGTTCTTCTCGACGCGCGGGCGGTACCCCGACGCGCTGTCGGCCCTCCGCCACGCCGCCTTCCAGACCACCGCAGTGACCACCACCACCGGCTACATGACCGCCGACTACGACACCTACCCGGACGTCGCGCGCTTCGCGCTCTTCCTGTGCATGTTCATGGGCGGCTGCGCGGGGTCGACCGCGGCGGGCATCAAGGCCTCCCGCGTCTACGCCCTCATCAAGCTGGCGGGTCGCTCCCTGCGCAACACCGTTCAGCCGCAGGCCGTGGTCGCGGTGCGCGTGGGGCGCACCGCGCTGTCCGAGGGCGTCATCGACGGCATCCTCATCTTCGTCACCACCTACTTTCTGATCTTCGCCGTCGCGTCGCTGATCATGGTGGGGCTCGGGCTCGATCTCGTGAGCGCGATGAGCAGCGTGGTGGCCTGCCTGTCGAACATCGGACCCGGGCTCGGCGCCGTCGGCCCCACCCAAAACTACGACTTCGTGCCGGCCGCCGGTAAGCTGGTGCTCTCCGCCTGCATGATCATCGGCCGCCTCGAAATCTTCGCATTTTTTGCGGTCTTCACGCCGGAGGCGTGGCGGCGATGAGGCGCGTCGCTGTCCTCTTGGTGCTGCTCGGCGGCATGCTGGGGCTGAAGCTGCTCAAGGCGGAGCCCGTCACCGTCGGCGACCCGCTCACGCTGGCCGCGATCGGCTTCGTGGTGCTGGCGGCGTTCACCATCGCCGAGGTGGGCCAGCGCCTGGGCCTGCCGCGGGTGACCGGCTACATCGTGACCGGCATCGTGCTCGGCCCGTACGCGACCAACATCCTGTCGCAGACCGTGGTCGAAGAGATGCGGATGTTCAACACCCTCGCCTTGGGGTTGATCGCCACCACCGCCGGCCTCGAGCTGGACATCGCGGCCATGCGCCGCGTGTGGAGGACGTTGATCGCGACCACCGGCATCAAGCTCGTGCTCGTGTTCCCCACGGTCGGGCTGGTGTTCTACGCGCTGGAGAGCAACTTCGGCTTCTTGGGCATCGCGGGCCCGGCGGTGCTCGCCATGACCCTGCTCATCGGCACCTTCGCCCTCGGGACCTCGCCCTCGGTGACCCTGGCGGTGCTCAGCGAAACCCGCGCCAAGGGGCGCCTGAGCGACCTGGTGCTCGGCGCGGCCGTGCTGAAGGACCTGGTGGTCGTGATCGTGCTCGCGATCACCATCGCGATCGCCAACTCGCTGCTCGATCCGGCCGCCGTCCTCGGCCCCTCGGTGCTGGTGCACGTGGCCGAGGAGATCGGCTACACGGTGGTGGCAGGCGCCGCCGTGGGCGCGCTGCTCATCCTGTACATCCGCTTCGTCCACGCCGAGATGCTGCTGTTCGTCTCGGCCATGATCCTGGTGGTGGCGGAGGTCAGCCAGGCGCTGCACCTCGAGCTCTTGCTGGTGTTCATCGTGGCCGGCTTCGTGGTGCGCAACTTCTCGCGCTTCGAGCACGAGCTGCACCACCCGCTCACGCTGGTGTCGTTGCCGGTGTTCGTGGTGTTCTTCACCATCGCGGGCGCCAGTGTGAGCCTGACGACGCTGTACGCGCTCCTGCCGCTCGCCCTGGCGCTGAGCGCCGTGCGCGCCGCCGGCTTCTGGGTCGCCGCGCGCGCGGGCGGCGCGATCGGGCGGGAGTCGGCGCTGATCCAGCGCACCGCCTGGCTCGGCTATCTCCCCTTGGCGGGCGTCACCTTGGGCCTGATCGGGCTCGCCTCGGCGCGGGTGACGCCGCTGTCCGCGGAGATCACGGGGCTCGGGATGGCGTTCGTGGCCATCAACCTCCTGGTGGGCCCGATCACCTTGCGCGCCGCCCTCGGGCGCGCGGGCGACATCCCGCAGAAGGCGACCCCGTCGGCGCCGCCCGCCGCGCCGCGGCCGAGCCTGCCCCCGGAGATCGCCCACTACGATGTGGCTTCGGAGCTCGAGCTCGCCCACGCTCAGCTGTCCGACGCCAAGCTCACCGCGGCCCTGGACCGCGCGGTGCAAGAGGTCTCGGACACGCTCTTCGGGTTTCGCCGCATGACGCTCGACCCGTGGGCGGCGACCGCGCGCAACGCCGCGATGGCCGCCATCGTCGAGGGCGAGCACAAGCTCGAGACGCTGCGCGGCTTCGCCGAGACCGCCGACACGGCAGAGATCCGGGCGCGCGCCGCCGCCCTCGAGGCCCTGTTCGATGCCCTGCAGCGGCGCCTGCGCGCGCTGCCGGCGCTGGCCGAGGTCCCGCTCTTGCCCGCCGACCGCCGGGTGCAGCGCGGCGACCGCTTCGCCGTGCGCTGGCGCAAGCGCGGATCGCGCCTCCTGCACATCGTCAGCTTCGGACGGGCCCACCGGCGCCGGGTGGTGCCCGTGCGGATGTCCGCGCGCACGGCGTTCGAGCCCCAGCTCGCGCGGCTCTGCCTGGACGCGCTCGCGGACTGGAGCCGCGCGCACGCCGCCCTGTACGAGGAGCTGCGGCGCTGGGGCACCGGCTCGCAGAGCGCGGAGGAGACGCGCGCGGCCATCGAGACGCACCTGGCCGATTGGCGCGAGCGCTTCGAGGCGGACGTGCGGCGCGCGCTGTCGCTCGGCTTGCGACAGTTCGCCTCGCTCGCCGCGCGCGCGGGCGGACCGGCGCTGCCCGGCAACCGCGTGCGGTACTCGAACGTGGAGCAGCAGGTCCGCGGGTCGCTCGACGCGCTGCCGAACAGCGCGAGCGGCTGGGCCACCGGGCTCGAGGCGGCGCAGCAGACCCTGCTGCTGTGGGTGCAGATGGCCGCCATCGACGACGCCCTCGACACCGCCCTGCGGGACGACATCTTGCGGCCCCTCACCGAGGCGTGCGACGTCAGCTTGCCCAAGGTCGAGCTGGTGCGGGATCGCGTCGCCGACGTCGCGACCCGGCTGCCGAAGAAAGACGACCCGGACGCCAGGGAGACGAACGAGAAGCTCCTGCTCGCTTGCCGCAATGCCTTCCCGACCGCGGCGCAGGCCGAGCTGCGCCGGGCCCGCGCCCGCTTCGCGCGCTCCGCGGCCGAGCGCGATCTCGCCTTCGAGCTGCGGGCGCTGGTGGACACGCTGCCGGCCAAGCTCACGGTGCTGCGGGCCGGCAGCAGCGTCCACCTGGCCGCCACGCCCAAGGACTTCGCCACCCGCTCGATCGCCTTGCGGCAGCTGGCCGATCAGAAGCTGATCGGCGAGCTGCTCCCGATCGTCGACGGGGTGATCGGCGACGTTTCCTTGCGCATCGCCACGGTGTCCGTCCAGATCCGCGACGCGGTCGACATCGCCAGCAACGCCCTCGAGCCCGGTCCGGCGGGGGCGGACGCCCTGGATCCGGCGCTGGCCGCCCAGGGCATCGAGCGAGCCGTCGAACGGCTGAGCCACATCCACGAGGGTTTGATCGAAGCGGCGGAGCGGACGCGCGAGGAGCTCGGCAAGCGCGTCGATTCCATCCACGCCGAGCTGCACGCGCTCGCCTTCGGGCAACCTTCCGCGGAGCTCGGGCTCGCGCGGGTGGAGCCGCTCCTTGGCGGGCTGAAGCGCGCGCTGTCGGCCCAGGCGAGCCCCCGCCTGGCGCGCCTGCAGCAAGGCTACCGCGATCTGCGGGCCCAGCTCCGGCGGCTCTACGGCAGCGAGCTGTCGCGCGAGCTCCAGCTCCGCTACGCGCGCGCCACGCTGGATGCGCGATCGATCCGCGCCTACCTGCAAGAGTGGCGTGCCAGCGCGGAGCTGCCGCCGACCTACGCGCGCCTGTTCACGCTCGAGCCGCTGCGCGACCGCCGCTTCTTCGTGGCCAACCGAGCGGAGCTCGACGGCTTGTTGGCGGCCGAGCGCGCGTGGACCGATGGGGGGCCGAGCTCCGCGCTGGTGGTGGGGCGCCACGGCTCGGGCATGACCAGCATGCTGAACCTGCTGCAGGTCGAGGTCGCCACCCGGCGCGTGCTCCGCCCCGACTGGAGCCTGTCGGAGCGAGCGCTCGGCATCCTGCCGACCCTCGCCGACGATCTCGGCTGCGAGCACGACTTCGAGGCCGTGCGCGCGGCCATCGCCGCGCAGCGCACCGTCGTGCTGCTGGACGAGCTGCAAAGCTGGTTCACCCCGGACGCGGCGGGCCTGCGCCAGCTCGAACGGTTCTTGGAGCTGGTCGTCGCCACCCACCGCGACGTGTTCTGGATCATCACCGCGGAGCAGGACGCCCTGTCGGTGCTCGAGGAGGCGCTGACGATCCGCGAGGCCTTCGGGCAGGTCGTGCGGCTCTCGCCGGCGACGGCCGATGGCCTGGCCGAGGTGCTCGAGGCGCGACACCGCGTCAGCGGCTTCGACATCGTGTACCCGCGCACGCTCGCCAGCCGCTTTCTGCGCCGCTTCCGCAGCCGCAGCGAGCGCGAGGTCTTCTTCCGGCTGCTCGGGCGCATGACGGAAGGCAACCTCCGCCTGGCCATCGTCGCCTGGCGGCGCACCGTCGACAGGCCGGAGGGCAGCCGCATCGAGCCGAGCCTGCACCGCTTGTTGGGCATGGGCTTGCCGTTCGTGACCCTGCTGCCGCCGCGCCCGACCTCGATGCTGGTCCAGCTGCTGCGCTTCGGCCCGCTCGACCCCGAGAGCCTGGGCCGCGGCTCTGGCTTGGGCGCGGGAGAGGCCGTGCGCAACGCCGCGTTCTTGCAGAGCGCCGGCCTCGTCGAGCCGGTCGCCAGCGGGCGGGAGGAGCTCCGCATCCCGCCCGAGATCCAGGAAGCCGTCGTGCGCGGCCTGCGGGATCTCGGCGCCGGACGCACCGGAGGGCTTCGATGAGCGCTACCAAGAGCTCGCGCCGCAGGGCGGCCGTGGCCGCGCTCACGGCCCTTGGTGCGACCGCTTGCGGGCGGTCGGGCGACGCTCCCACGACGCTCGCGCTCGGCGATCGCCTGGTCGCCGACGCGCAAGCGCTGCAGGCGCTGCTGACCAGCCGGGCCGTCCTATTTTTCCCGATCGCCGTGCTGCTCGGTTGGGCGGCGTCGCGCGCGCTGAAGGTGCTCGTGCTGACCGCGTGGCGGCTCGGCATCGACCCCCAGCACCGACTCGGCCGCTACCGCGCCCTTTGGGACTTCGGGCTCGCGCTGGCCGTGGCCTGGGCGATCGTGGCCCGCCTGGTCGCGGCCGCGCCGATCCTGGCGCTCGGCGGCCTCGGCCTCGCCCTCGGGGCCCTCACCGTCGCGCTGCGCGAACAGATCCAAAACGTCGCCGTCGGCCTGGCCATCGTGGCCCGCCGCCGCCTGCGCGACGGCGACCGCGTCATCATCGGCGAGCTCGCCGGCACCGTCACCCGCGTCGAGCTGACCCGGGTCGAGCTGCGGCGCCCGGATGGCGCCCGCATCCACATCCCCGCCCGCCTCTTGGGACAACAAGCGCTGGTCGTGGGCCACGCCAAGCACACCGTCCCCGTCGCGGCCACGGTCGAGATCACCCCCGGAAACGAAGCTGCCGCCGCCACCATCGCCCGCCGCGTCGCGCTGCTCTCGCCCTACCGCGCCGTCGGCTCCACCGTCGACATCCAGCGCCTGGAAGGCAGCGTCCGCGTCGAGATTCAGGCCTGGTCCGCCAGCGCCGCCGACGACGCCCGCGCCCAGCTCGAGGCGTCGCTGTCGCGGGAGCTCGGGGCTGGCGCGCTGCGGGTGGGCTGAGCGGCTTTCTCGCGCATCGCTCGGCGCTCGGCGCTCGCGAGCGTTCGCCTGCCTTATGTCTGGTACCGGAGCGCACGATGGCGTAAAAAGGGCTCGGGTGTGGCTCTCCGTGCGGAAAGGGCGGCGATGATGGTTCAGGACAACGACGCGCGACAGGCTGAACGGCGGGCGGCGCTGCTGGCGGCCTCGTTCGCGCGCTGGCAAAAGAGGCATCACAGCTACCCCGTGACGGCGCCAGTCAGCGCCCAGGGCATGCTCCCCATGTCGCTGGGCCGGACGAGGAGGGTGCTGGAGAGCGCCCGCCAGGACGGCGAGCACGGCGAGCGCACCGCCCGCTGCGTGGCCCGCATGCTCCGGGCCTGCGAGCACGACAAGGTTGGCGAGGTCGTGCCCACCCCGCTCCTCCAGCTCGGCGGCCACCGCTTGACCTACGACGAGCTGGCGAACAGCCCGGGACCGGATAGCTGGTCGGACACGGCCATCCATTTTCAACCGGGCAGCCTGATCACCACGGTGAAGGCTTACTCGGTCTTCAACGGCGTCTCGAGCGAACGAGCGGCGGCGTTCATGCAGCAGGCAGAGCCGCCAAACTGGTCGGATCGGAGCGAGTTCTTCAAACAGAGCGTCCCGGGACGCTGGGATGCGGCCGCCGATGAGTTCATCGCCGGCACGGCCGGCGACAAGTATCACCTGCTCGAGGAAGCGGAGTGGAACTGGTCCCCGGAGTTCACGGGAGGCGCCTACAACGTCCTAGAGATCGAGAAGTCTCCCCTCGCCGCTCCGCGGACCATGGCGGTGGACACCCTCAGCAAGCTCACCGTCGACGGCTCCAGCGATGCGGTGAAGCAGGAGTGGACACGGATTTTGGGCGACCATTTCAACGATCCACCGCGGGGCATGCTCATCCAGTTCAAGTACGGCCTGTTCCGCAGTCTGCGGATCCGCCTGTTGGCCGCCTGGCTGTCCGGCGGCCTGAGCAAGGACGACGGGACCTTCACGGCGGCGTGGTTTCCCAGACAGGGCGACCACACCCACGGCGTGCTCTGCATCGCGGCGGACAAGATGCTGTGCTTCTCGCGCCAGGCCGACGCCGTCGAGGACTACTCGCGACTGCTGAACTTGATGGCCCCCGCGCTCTCGTCGCTGCTGATGGATCAGCTGATCCACGACGGCATCGTCGATTTCTTGCTGCCTCCGAACGACCAAGCCCGACCCGTCATCCACCGAGGCGGCGACAGGCCCGTCGCCGCTGCGCCCCCCTGACAGGAGCGAAGGACGATGAAAAATCCGATCAGACCCCCCCCCGTCACGTCGTTCCCGTTCTTGAGGCGGGGAAGAAACCTGCTCAGCATGTGGGTGCAAGCGCTCGAGGCGCAGTCCAACCTTTGGAACGATCAGTGGACCAAGCTCCGGGAAGGGACCTACGAGCCAAAGGATTGGTTCTCCGCGGTCGCCAACGGGACGGAGCTCACCGCCGCGACGCTCGAGGCGATGTGGCTCGAGCTCGTCGGTGACCCCAGCCCGCCGTGGCACAGCCTCAGCTGGGATTCGAAGGACGAGGATCTCGTGCACCTTCGCATCCGGCTGGAACCCAACGAGGAGGTCACGGTCTCGAAGCTCTCGATCTTGGGCAAGGAACCCGATGATCCGAACAAGATCCTGCCCGAGCTGGCGGTCACGCGGGTCCGTGCGAACCCGACGGCGATCAAGCTTTGGCTCGAGAACGCCGGAGACGAGAGGATTCACCAGGGTCAGTACATCGGGTTCGTGATGCGGGGCAGCTCCCCCAAGCCGGTGGCGATCGTGACGGTCACTCGGCCCGAAGCGATTTGACGGTCGAGCGCCGAGAACCTGCGCTCCTGCTGCATGCAACGCTCAGCAGCCTCTGGCCCCTCCGACCCGCCTGCGCCGGCGAGGGTCGCCATCATTGGGGGTGGGTGCGCCGCTCTGGCCGCGGCGTTCGAGCTGTCGCGACCGGAGCTCGAAGGGCGCTTCTCCGTCACCGTCTACCAGATGGGTTGGCGCCTGGGCGGCAAGGGGGCGTCTGGCAGGGGCGTCAGCGATCGCATCGAGGAGCACGGCCTCCACCTGTGGATGGGCTACTACGAGAACGCCTTTCGGCTGCTGCGGGAGTGCTATGCGGAGCTGCAGCGAACCGCCGCGGCCGAGTTCCCGTGGCGCTTCGAGGACGCATTCTCCCCCGCCAACCTCAACGGCGCGATGGACTGGTCGCCCGTGAAGGGATGGGTCCCCTGGAAGGTCCGGTTTCCAGCCATGCCAGGGATCCCGGGGGATCCCGATCCACCGCGCTTCAGCATCACGGACTATCTCGTCCATGCGGCGGAGCTCTTGCGAACCCTCCTGTCGACCCTGCCAGTTCAAGGCCCCAAGGCGGCGCAGCCGTTCCCCGAGCTCAAACCTTCCATTCCGGCGCCGGAGCAGCTCGGCGCGGCGCTGGAGCGCCTGATCAAATACGCCGCCGCGGCCGGGCTCACCGCTGCCATCGAAGGGCTCTCGTGGCTCGAGGTCCTGCTGCAGCAGCTGGCGCTCTCGGCCCAGAGTCAAGTCGTCGCCTTGATCGACATGGTCACCGAGGTCGCGCGCCGAGAGCTCGCCGCGCTGAGCCGCGGGGACGACGAGGTGCGCCGCCTGCTGGAAGTGGCGGAGCTCATCTTGGCGACGATCCGGGGCGCCGTCCGCTTCCGGTTGGTCACCGATCCGCGCGGCTTCGACGCCATCGACGACTACGATTGTCGGGAGTGGCTGCGGCTCAACGGCGCCTCTCAGCAGGCCATCGACAGCTCCTTCATCCGCGCGCTGTACGACCTGGCGTTCGCCTTCGAAGGCGGCGACACGGATCGACCGGCGATCGCGGCGGGATCGGCGATCCGCGGGGCGTTCCGCGCCTTCTTCAGCTACCGCGGTGCCTTCTTCTGGAAGATGAACGCGGGCATGGGCGACGTCGTCTTCTCGCCCTTGTATTTGCTGCTTCGGAAGCGCGGGGTTCGGTTCGAGTTCTTTCACAAGCTCACAGCCGTCCACGTCACGCCGGCCGGCGACGCCGAGCCGCACGTGACCGGCCTGGACTTCGATGTTCAGGCACGCACGACCTCCGGCCAAACCTACGAGCCGCTCTGCACCGTCAAGGGCTTGCCGTGCTGGCCCGCCCGCCCCCACTACGATCAACTGGTCGCGGGCGATGCCCTCGAAGCCGCCGGGGTCGACCTGGAGTCGCAGTGGGATCGGCGGCTCTCCGAGCCGAAGCAGCTGCGGGTCGGACAGGATTTCGACCTCGTGGTGCTCGGCGTCGGGCTCGGCGTGGTTCCCATGGTGTGCGCCGCTTTGGTGGAGCAGAACGAGCGCTGGCGCGCGATGGTGGAGCGGGTCCGCTCGGTGCCCACACAGGCGTTTCAGCTCTGGCTCGATCGCAGCGCGGAGGAGCTCCACGGAGACGAAGAAGCGATCAACCTCTCCGGGTTCGTGGAGCCGTTCGACACTTGGGCCGACCTGACCCACCTCGGGCCCGTCGAGGGCTGGGAAGCCCCGCCCCGTTCGATCGCCTATTTCTGCAACGTGCTGCCGACGCCAGCGGAGAACGCGGGCGACGGCGCCGACCCGCACGGCACCAGGTTCGTGCAGCGCGCCAAGGCGGAGGTGGAGCGCCATTGCGTCGATTTCCTGAGCGGCGACGTGCGCCACCTGTGGCCGCGGTCCCACGCGGAGGGCACGTTCTGCTGGTCCGCCCTCGTCAGCGCGCCGTCGGACGCGGCGGGGCGTGCGTCCGGACCGGCGCGCTTTCGGACGCAATACTGGACGGCCAACGTCCGGCCGAGCGATCGCTACAGCCAAAGCCTGCCAGGGACCACCCGCTATCGCATCTCGCCCCTGGACCGCACGTACGACAACTTGAGCGTCGCGGGGGACTGGACGAGCTGTGGCATCAACATGGGCTGCGTCGAAGCCGCGGTGATGTCCGGCTTGCTCGCGGCCCATGCGATCAGCGGCTTCCCCGCGCTCGATCGCATCATCGGCTACGATCATCCTTGAGGCTTCGACTCCCATCGCTTCAACCCACCACGGAACATCATGTCAGCACCCCACCGGCGCACCCGCCCTCATCCCGACCGCACCGAGCCACGCCGGACGTGGTGGCCCGAAGGTTCGCAATCCGCCAAACCTCCGACCGAGCCCGCTCCGAAGGACGCCGCTTCGCAGGCGTCGGGCCCTGCCGATCGTCCACGCCAGACGGCCTACGACACCGTCAACGGCGCTTACCAGCTGATTGACGAGTACCTCCGCCAGGGCCAGCGCATGGCGGAGAGCATCTGGTTGCCCTCCGAAGGCGAACACGCCCAGAGGCCCGAAGCCCCGCACGTCCCGAACCGCCTGCTGCGAGCGATGGGGGACATGACCATGGCTTGGCTCGAGATGCTTCAGCAGTCGGCTCCTGCTCCCGGCGCTCGCAACCCAGCTCCCGCGGGCACGGCTGGACCGTTCAGCGCCGGCAAGTCCTCGCCGGTCGCGACGCCTCGAGACAGCGGGGCGGTCGCCGCTCACGCCGGCTTGACGGTCTGCGTCCAGGCATCGCGCCCGGTCGAAGTGAGCGTCGAGCTCACCCGGCAGCTCGAACCCCCGAACCTCGTCGCGACCGAGCTCCGCCCTCCAGCTCCCGGCGCGGGTCCCAGCAGCGAGATCACCGTCGACGTCAGCCAGCTCGAAGCGTCGTCTCGAGTCGACATCGTGGTCCCGGAGGCGCTATCGCCGGGCAGCTACAGCGGCCTTCTGCTCGACGCCGAGACGGAGCGCCCCTGCGGAACCGTCTACGTGCGCGTGATATGATCCGTCTCCGAGCGGATCGACAGCGGGCGCGGCGATGACGGGGCGCTCGGAGCTCGTGCGTCAGGTCCTGGACGAGTACGGGGCCCTGTCGCAGCGGCTGCTGGCGTCGTACCTGCGCCAGGCGATGGCTCGCGACGATGTCTACCAGCTGGCAGCGGACTATCCGCTGCGCAGCGGCCGCGCCTTGAGGGCAAGCCTGTGCATCGCCACCGCTCGGGCCTTCGGAGGCTCGGTGCAAGACGCCGCCGCCTCGGCGGTGTCGCTGGAGCTCTTGCACAGCGCCTTCCTCGTCCACGACGACATCGAGGACGAGAGCGACGAGCGCCGCGGCAAACCCACGCTGCACCGGCTGGTGGGGGTCCCGGCGGCGCTGAACGCCGGCGATGCCCTGATCGCGCTCTCCCTTCGCCCGCTGATCGGCAATCGGCTCACGCTGGGACCGCAGCTCGCCTGGTCGATCCTCGAAGAGGCCGAGCGCATGGTGCGTGAGTCGGTGGAAGGCCAGGCCATGGAGCTGCGCTGGCGTCAGACCACCGATGCGGACGTGAGCGAACGCGACTATCTCCTGATGATCTTGAAGAAGACGTGTTGGTACACGACCATTTATCCATCCCGGGTCGGCGCCATGATCGGATCGCGGGGGGAGCTCGACCTCGACCTGTTCTCGCGCTTCGGTTTTTTTCTGGGAGCGGCCTTCCAGATCCAGGACGACTTGCTGAACCTCACCGGCGACCACGAGCGGTATGGCAAAGAGCTCGGCGGCGACCTTCTCGAGGGAAAGCGCACCCTGATCTTGATCCACACCCTACGAAACGCGGCGCCGCCCGAGCGCGGCCGTGCGCTGCGCTTCCTCGCCCTCCCGCGCGCCGAGAAGCCCCAGACCGAGCTCGAGTGGCTGATGTCGACGATCGAGCGGCTCGGCTCCATCGACCACGCGCGCAGGGTCGCCCACGCGCTGGCCGGCGCAGCCGCCCACGAGCTGAGCATTTGTCTGCGCACGGCCCCCGACGGTCGCGACAAGGCGTTCATCGAAGCGCTCCCCTACTGGGTCTTGGAGAGGGCTTGAGCCATGCCGAGCGGCCGTCGTCTGCTCCTCTACGGCGCCAACGGCTACACCGCGGGCCTGCTGCTGCAGCGCCTGCAGGGGCTCGGCGCCGACGTGATCGCCGCCGGGCGCAACGCCCTCGCGGTTCGCCGCGTGGCTCGGCGCTTTGGCTTCGAGCACCGGGTCTTCGATCTCACCGGAGCTCGCGCCTTGGACGCGCAGCTGCAGGGGGTGGATTTGCTGGTGAACGCCGCCGGCCCGTTCGTCCGTACCGCTGAGCCCTTGGTCAACGCCTGCCTGCGCCAGCGCATCGACTACCTGGATCTCAGCGGAGAGGTCGACGCGCTTCAGTACGTGCAGGGCTGCGACCGCTTCGCCAAGTCCCAGGGAATCCTGCTGTTGCCCGGCATCGGCTTCGACGTCGCCGTGTCCGACTGCCTGGCGCTCTTCCTGTCCGAGCGGCTGCCTGGCGCGGACACCTTGATCCTCAGCATCTCGCCGTCGAACCTGCTCTCGCGCGGGTCGGCCCTGGCTCTGGTCGAACAAGCGGGCACGTTCGTGCGCGTTCGTTCGGCGGGTGCCCTCGAGCCCGTCCGGTTCCGAACCCAGCTGCGGTGGGTGGATTTCGGCGCCGGGCATCGACCCGTGATCGGCGTGACCTGGGGAGATCTGGTCACGGCGTTCTGGAGCACGGGCATCCCGAACATCGAAATCTACTTCGAAGCCAACGCGTTCCGGTTGCTGTCGGTGACGGCGAATCAGTATTGGGGCTGGGTCGGGCGCGGCGGGCCCGGCAAGTCTTGGCTCGCATCCTGGGCGGACCTGCTGCCAGCCGACTACTCGGCAGCGGATCGCTCACGGCAGGGGTCCGTCGTCGTCGGGGAGGTGCGGCGCGGCGACCGCCGCGAGCGCGCCCGCCTGTCCACGACCGAGGCGTACACGTGCTCGGCCGACGTCGCGACCCTGGCCATCGAGCGCGTGCTCACGGGAACACGGCGCCCGGGGTTCGCGACGCCAGCGCAGCTGTTCGGGGCCGACTTCGTCCTGGCCGCGCCGGGCACGCGTCGCGAGCTCTTGATGTGACCGCCGCCGGGCGCGTGCCGCGGACGGCGGCTCCGTCCGCCGGCTAAACGGAACCGCCGCCGGGCGCGTGCCGCGGACGGTGGCTCCGTCCGCCGGCTAAACGGCGTCCAGCGGCCCCAGACCGGGCGCGATCGTCGCCACGAGCCGGTCCGGTCGCACCACCCCCTGCCCCCTCAACCAAGCTTCCGCGTCCGACCCGGACGTGGAGCGCAGGCCGTCCATGCAGTACCTGGCGACCTGACGGTGGAGCTTCATGTCGGCTCGTTCGAAGGCGGACGAGGCTTCGCTCAGGTAATCGAAGGCTCGGCTGAGCTGCCCCTCGACCTTCGCGATGCCGGCGTCGGCGAGCGCCGCGAACCCGCGAGCGCTGTCCAAACCATGCCGTCGCATCGCCCGGGCAGCCCGGGACGCTATCTTCAGCAGCCGCTCGGGGCTGCAGTCGTCGTCGGTTCGCGCTCGCCCGGTGAAGCGCAGCGCGAGCGCCGCCGCCAGCGCCGCGCGCGCGCGTGTTCGTAGGAGATCGTCCCGCACGAAGGTCAGGGACAGAAAAAACTCCTGCCGATGGCTCGGCCACGTCTGCACGGTGCGCCGCCAGGCGGACAGACCATCGTTCAGGTACAGATCACAGTCCACGGTCGTCACGTAGTGCTCGTAGTGCTGGATCGTGTAGTTCGAAGGCGCTCCGGATAGCGCCCGGTCCGCGGCCCGCAGCGCGTCCTCGGGCTGATCCAACGCCAGCCATGCCAGCGCTGGGGCGCCGAGGCTGATGTTCTGCTCGATGTGGCGATCGTCGAGGGCGATCGCCTCTTCACGCAGGGCCTGCACCCGCTCGATCAGCTCCGCGAGCTCGCCGTTCAGCGCCAGCCCGATCAGCGACCACATCGTCCACGGGTTGCGCTCCCAGCTTCGGCCCGGCGGCAGCTCCGAGAGGCATTCGTCGGCCTGCTGCCAGGTCTCCCGAAAGCGCCCGAAGTAGAACGACGTGATGGCCCGAATCGACTTGATGAACGTCCGGTCGGCAGCGCTGGCCCGCTCGTCCTGGGCCAGCTCGGCGGCGCGAAACATCAGCGCTCTGGAGCGCCGCTGGAACACCGCCTGCGGCAGCGTCGAGCAGTACGCGGCCTCCATCCCGAGCGCGCGGCACATTCGAGAAGGCTCCGCCAGCGCGAGCGCGTCGTAGACGCTCCGGATCGTCGCGTAGTTGCAGAGCGCGTAGTCCACCATCGCCAAGCGAGCATTCGCCGCCCAGAGCGCGTCGAAGCGCGCCAGCTCGAGCGAGCTCGGCGGATCCTGGCGGGCGCGCGGCTGCAGACTGCGCACCATCGCCGCGAGCCGCAGCGCGGTGGCCTTCGTCAGGGCTTCTCCGCGCGATTTCGGGAACGGTACGTCGAGCTCCGCCAGCACCTCACGGATCATCTCCACCCCCTCCTGGAAATGCCCGGTCTGGATGAACTGCTCGGCCGCCGACTGCTGCAGGCGGGTCGACTCCTCGGGGGAGCCCGGTTGGAGGCGCAGCAAGCGGGCAGCGGTGGAGAACGCCACGCCCGCCTCCTTCCCGAGGCCCGCGCTGCCCAGGGCCGATCCCAGCCTGCGGTAGAGCTCGTGCAGCGGCACCTCCCCCGGCTCGAGCTCGATCGCGCGTCGGTACAAACGAGCCGCGCGCTCGAACGCGAGCAGCTTCACCGCGTGGTTGGCCGCCGGCAGGACGTAGCGCCGGACCGACGGCACGTCGCCGGCCGCTTCGAAGTGTTCGATGGCTGCTAGCGGGTTCGGCGCCGTCGTCTCCAGCAGGGCGCGTCCAATCGCCAGGTGGTGAGCGACGCGCGCCTCGTCGGGCAGGATCCGCATGACCTCTTCCCGCAGCTTGTCGTGATAGAACTCGATGCGGCGCCGGTCCATCTCGAGCGTGCGCACGATCGACAGCTTCTCCAGATCCGCGATCAGCCCGCGGTGGTGAGCGTCGAGCTTGGCCGCGGACAACATCGCCTCGAGCTCGAGCGGCGCGCCCGCCGTGGCGAGCACCTCCAGCACCGTGCGCGCGGCAGGAGAGAGGCCCTGCAAGCGGAAGGAGAGCAGGTCCTCGATACCGATCTCACGCCCGGTCAGCACCGGCTGATCCGGCGCGATTTGGCGCTTCAAATAGCGCGCGAGCTCCGTCAAAAAGAAGGGGGAACCGGCCGCCCACCGGACCAAATCCTCCCGCGCGGCGGCGTCCCCGGCCAGGCTTTCGCCCACGGCGGAGCGGAGCAGCTCCGCGCTTTGCTGGGCGTCGAGAGGCCCCACGGGCAAGATCGTGCTCTGCTCCCACGCCGCCTCGGCCCGCTTCAGCTCGTTCAAACAGGGGCTCGTGGCCTCCCCCTCTTCGCGATAGCTCAGGACGAGCAGCAGCGGCGGACAACTCGGATCGACGAGCAAGCTCCGCAGGAGCCGCCCGCTATCGGCGTCCCCCCAGTGCACGTCGTCCAGCCACAGGAGGATCGGCCGTGATCTCGCTGCGGCGCGCAGGATATCGCGGATGGCCGCCGTGGCTGCCTGGCGCTTCTCCAGATCGCTGACGTAGAGCGGCCCGGTCGTCTCGTCACCGCAGATGGCTTGTGCGAGCACCGGAAACACCTGTGCCAGCGCGTCGATCTGGTCCGCCTGCAGCGCGACGGGCGGCACGTTGCCCTCCCGCAACTCTCGGCCGAGCTCGTCCGCCACCCCGTCGAGAGCGTTGAAGACGAGCGTCTCCTTCGGGTGACAGCGTGACTTCAGGAGCAGCGCGCCCGAGGCCGCCCGCTGTTCTTCGAAAAAGGCATGCATCAGCGCGCTCTTGCCGATGCCCGAGGGTCCCGAGAGTCGAACCACGCGCGGCCGCCGGTCCGTCGAGCTCTGTTGGAGGGCCTGGCGTAGGCGCGCCAGCAATGGCTCACGCCCGACCAACGGCAGGCGTTCACCGTGGGAGCCAGACGCCGGCCGAAAGGAATGCCGTTCGACATTGCCGCCGAGACAGAGCAGCACCTCGGAGCTCGCGGGGCGTTTCTTCGGGTCACTCTCGAGCAGGCGGGTGATCAGCTGGTCGAGCGGCTTTGGGATGTCGATGCCGCGCTCCCGCAGACTCTTGCTGCTCTGACCCAAGAGGATTTCGCGGCGAGCGGGTGGAACGCCGGTGAGCGCCTCGCGCAGGGTCATCGCGTACGAAAACCAGTCGGACGCCGTCGTCAGGGCGCCGCCCCAGCGTTGCTCGGGCGACATGTAGAGCATCGTCCCCGCCTGCCGATCCTCCTCCGAGACCCCCTTCGACGACGCCGCCGAGCAGGCCAGGCCGAAGTCCAACAGGACGACCCGGCCCGACTCCGTCACCAGCACGTTGCTGGGCTTGATGTCGCGGTGCAAAACCCCGCCTTCGTGCAGCGCGTTCACCGCCAACGCGAGCTGCAACGCCAGAGGCCGGAAGCGCTCGTAGCGCTCGGCCGGATCGTCGCACGTCGAAAGGATGTACTTGCCGCAGGTCGCCAGATCGGAGCCTCGGACGTACTCCATCGTAAAAAAGCAGACGTTCTCGTCCATGACGAGCTCGTAGAGGTTCACCAGGTTCGGGTGAACGATCCCGCTCAGCGATCGAAACTCTTGCTTGAGCCGGAGCCGGTCGTCTGCCCCGAAGCCATACAAGAGCTTGAGCGCCACGTCGTGACCGGCTCGACGATCGTAGGCCAGGTAGACCGCGCCCATCCCGCCGCGGCCCAGCTCGCGCTTCACCTGAAATTGGCCCGGAATCGGCAGGTCATCGATGGAGGGCGGGTTGACGAGGCTCCTCCGCGGGTAGGACGTGGTGCTCGCAAGCGCCACCGCTGCGCCTGGCAGCGGTCGCTGGATGGACTTCCGGACCATTGAACCTGCCTAGGCTATCTGATCGTCTGGCCAGGTAGAAGGGCCTCATTGGGCCCCTGCGGCCGTCCGAAGGCTCCTCATCCGCCGCTGGATCATCCAGAAAGCCTCGAGCTTGGGGTCCAGGAGCTCGGTCGGTCGAGGCCTCCCGAGCCCTTGACACCTTACAGGGCGAATTTATCGTGCCGCCGGTGCGAGCTCTGTAGGGCTCGCTCCGGAGGTGAGCATCGTAGCGTCGTAGCGTTGATTGCCTCTCTGACCTGCCTGCGTCCGCGGTGCCGAGGCGGGTGGCGCGCTCGGGACCGCCCGCGCTGGCTGGTGCCGCCGAGCGCGAGCCGTCAGGTTCCTGGCCGCTAGAGCACCGATCCGTTTGCCAGAGCGGAGATCCCGAAGCATCGCGGCCCCCATCGGGGTGAGGGCCCCGATGCTTCGGGAAACCCTCGCGTCTGCTCTCGGCTCGGTGCTCTAGATGGTCTTATTTTTCGCGACAAACGGCTTGCTCCGCAAACCCGTTTGTCGCTCTAGCGGCGTCCAGGCGGCTCGGATGTTGCAGCTCACCTCCCGGACTTTCCCGAAGGAGAGTATCGGATGCGGATTGCACAAGTCGCCCCGTTGTATGAGAGCGTCCCGCCGAAGGGCTATGGCGGGACCGAGCGCGTGGTCTCCTACTTGACGGAAGAGCTCGTGCGGCAAGGGCACGAGGTCACGCTCTTCGCGTCGGGGGACTCCGCGACGGCGGCCCGCCTCGTCCCGGTGTGCCCCCAAGGTCTGCGCCTCGACCACTGCCACGATCCCATCGCCTGGCACATCCTGTTGCTCGAACGCGTCGCGCAGCAGGCCGACGCCTTCGATGTCGTCCACTGGCACTGCGACTACCTGCACTTCCCGCTTTCCCGCAGGCTGGGGCTGCCGCAGGTGACGACGCTGCACGGGCGGCTCGATCTGCCGGACCTGCCGCGCATCTACGATGAGTTTGGCGACATGCCGGTGGTCAGCATCTCGGACGCTCAGCGGTCGCCGCTGCCGCAAGCGCGCTGGGCTGGCACGGTGCACCACGGGCTGCCGCTCGATCTCTATCGAGCGGGGACGGGCAGCGGGGGCTACTTCGCCTTCCTTGGCCGTATCTCTCCCGAGAAGCGCGTCGACCGAGCGATCGCGATCGCGACCTCGCTCGGCGTGCCCCTCAAGATCGCCGCCAAGATCGACAAGGCGGACGAGCCCTACTTCAAGGCCGAGATCGCTCGGCTCTTCGAGCACCCGCTGGTCGAGTACGTCGGCGAAATCGGAGAGGCCCAGAAGGGCGCCTTCCTGGGCGAAGCGCGGGCGCTGCTCTTCCCCATCGACTGGCCGGAGCCGTTCGGGATGGTCATGATCGAAGCGATGGCGTGCGGCACGCCGATCGTCGCCTTCCGCTGCGGTTCGGTGCCGGAGGTGATCGAGCCTGGCGTCAGCGGGTTCATCGTCGACGACCTCCCCGCAGCGGTCGAGGCGGCCGAGCACACAAGCCACCTCGACCGCGCAGGCGTGCGGGCGGCCTTCGAGCGGCGCTTCTCCGCCGGGCGGATGGCGACCGACTATCTCGCGGTCTACGCGGCCGCCATCGACGACGCGGCCCGCCAGAGCCGGCCGAAGCTGTCGCCGGTGCGCGTGGCCGTCGCGTGATCCGGGCGATGCCCGCGGGGCGCGGGCCCGGCGCGGCCCTTGACTGAAGGCATCAGGGAACTTACTAAGTAAGGTCGAAGAGAGGGGGAAAACAAAACCTATCAGGAGGTGTTTTTACCATGTCGAACACTTGGAATGCCTTCACGACCCTGGACCGTTTGCTGGATGACGTCATGAACGACGTCATGGGCTCGACCTTCGGCACGGCCACCAATCCTCGGCGCTTCTCACCCGACGTCGACGTCCGCATCAACGACGCCGCGCTGGTGTTCGCCGTCGACGTTCCGGGCCTGACGCAGGAGGAGCTCGACGTCAGCGTCGACAACGGCGTCCTCACGATCAAGGGGGAGCGCAAGCACTCCTTCCAGAACGGCGAACGGGTGGTGCTCGGCCGCAGCTATGGCGCCTTCTCCCGGTCCTACAATCTGCCAGAGTATGTGGACGTGGACCGCCTGTCTGCGGAGCTGAAGGACGGCGTGCTCACCATCGAAATCCCCAAGCTCCAACGCGCCAAACCCCGAAGGATCGCCATCAAGGTTCAGGGGGCGGAGGATCACGAGCGGCTGCCCTCGAAGGAAGACGGCGGCTGATCCCACCGCGACGAGCTCCCCCTGCTTTTGTTCACAGGAAGACCATCAGGGCCTTCGGCGCACCTCGAGTCAGTGAGAACGGATTTCACGACTGAGACGGCGAGGTGCGTCGAAGGGTTTAGATAAAAGTCGGTCACAGGAAGGTCGGAAGATCGGAAGGGGGACCGACGTCGTCGGTCCCCGATCGGAGTCGATCTCGACCGGCGCAACGTGCATCGCTGTGACGACCCACGCACCCACGCCCGCTTCAGACCCCATCCCCAATCCCAAAATCTTCCGATCTTTCGCGCCTTCCTGTGAAAAATTCAAGCGGAGCTCGTGGTGCCGACTTCGGGTCTCGTTGGTTGAGCCCGACGCGATCCTCGCATCCGGTAGCCGCGACGGTGTCGGGTCGCGACGCTCGAGTTCAAAGCCTCGTTCGGGGACCGACGCCGTCGGTCCCCTTCCGATCTTGCCGCGACCAACCTCCGATCCGCACCCGTCGGGCGGTGCCAGGGACGGAGTTGGGCTTGGGGTCACGCCTTGAGCAGCTGCCTCAGGACGTACTGCAAGATGCCGCCGTGTTTGTAGTAGTCGAGCTCGACCGCGGTATCGATGCGGCAGACGGCCTCGAAGGTCTGCGCCTTGCCGTTGCCGTCCACGGCGCGGACGGTGAGCCGCTTGCCGACCGCGAGCCCGTCGCTGACGCCCTCGACGCTGTAGGTCTCCTCGCCGCTGAGGCCGAGCGCCTCGCGGTTCTGACCGGGCAGGAACTGCAGCGGGAGCACGCCCATGCCGATCAGGTTGCTGCGGTGGATGCGCTCGTACGATTCGGCGATCACCGCCCGAATGCCCAGCATGAACGTGCCCTTGGCGGCCCAGTCGCGTGAGGAGCCGGAGCCGTACTCCTTGCCGGCGATGACGACCAGCGGCACGCCTTCCCGCGCGTACCGCTGGGATGCCTCGAAGATCGTGGTTTGCTCCCCGCTCGGCAGGTGACGGGTGAAGCCACCTTCGGTGCCTGGAGCGAGCTGGTTGCGCAAGCGGACGTTGGCGAACGTCCCGCGCACCATCACCTCGTGGTTGCCGCGGCGCGACCCGTACGAGTTGAACTCGTGCGGCTTGACCCCGCGCTCGATCAGGTAGCGGCCCGCGGGCGAGTCCTTCGCGATGCTCCCCGCCGGTGAGATGTGATCGGTCGTGACCGAGTCGCCGAGCAGCACGAGCACACGCGCGCCCGTGATGTCCTTCGGGGCCGGCGGCGTGAGATCCATGTCGTCGAAGAAGGTCGGGCGCTGCACGTACGTGCTGTCGGTGTCCCAGGCGTAGCGGCTGCCCTCCGGCACCGGCAGCGCCCGCCAGCGCTCGTCGCCGCTGAACACTTCGGCGTACTCTTTTCGAAACATCTCCGAGTTGACGCTGCGGCGGACCGTCTCCGAGACGTCCTTGGGCGACGGCCAGATGTCCTTGAGATAGACGTCCCTACCGTCGCTGCCCTTGCCGAGCGGCTCGGTCGCGAAGTCGATGTCCATGCGGCCCGCCAACGCGTAGGCGACGACCAACGGGGGACTCGCCAGGTAGTTGGCGCGAACGTCGGGATTGATCCGCCCTTCGAAGTTGCGATTGCCGCTGAGGACGCTGACCGCGACCAGATCGCCTTGCTGGATCGCGGCGCTGATCGGCTCCGGCAGCGGGCCGCTGTTGCCGATGCAGGTCGTGCACCCGTAGCCCACGACGTGGAAGCTCAGCTTTTCGAGGGCCGTCAAGAGCCCCGCTTCGTTCAAATACTGCGTGACGACCTTCGACCCCGGCGCGAGGCTCGTCTTCACCCAGGGCTTGACCCGCAGCCCCCGCTCCGCCGCGTTGCGCGCCAAGAGCCCTGCCCCGAGCATCACCGACGGGTTGGAGGTGTTGGTGCAGGAGGTGATCGCTGCGATCACCACCGAGCCGTGGCCGACCTCGAACGACTCGCCGTCCAGCTCTGTCTTGACGCGCGTCTTGCGGCGCTCGGCCACCTCGGCCGGAGAGCTCGGCGTGGGCTTGCCCTTGCGGGGGGCGGCGAGCATCTCGACCACCGTCTTTTCCCAGGCCGGCTTCGCCTCGGCGAGCGCCACCTTGTCCTGCGGCCGCTTGGGGCCGGCGAGCGTCGGCACGACCGTGCCGAGATCGAGCTGCAAGGTCTGGCTGTAGCGAGGCTCGGGCCCACCGCTCGTACGGAACAGGCCCTGCGCCTTGGCGTACGCCTCGATCAGCGCCACCTGTTCGTCGCCACGACCGGTCAAGCGCAAGTAGGTGATGGTCTCGTCGTCGATCGGGAAGATCGCGCAGGTCGAGCCGAACTCGGGGCTCATGTTGCTGATGGTCGCGCGATCCGCCAGCGGCAGCTGGGCCAGCCCATCCCCGTAGAACTCGACGAACTGCCCGACCACGCCCTGGTCGCGCAGCATCTTCGTGATGGTCAGCACCAGGTCGGTCGCGGTCGCGCCTTCCGGCAAGGAGCCGTGCAGCTTGAAGCCCACGACCTGCGGGATCAAAAGGTTGATGGGCTGGCCGAGCATCGCCGCCTCGGCCTCGATGCCGCCGACCCCCCAACCGAGCACTCCCAGGCCGTTGATCATGGTGGTGTGGCTGTCGGTCCCGACCAGCGTGTCCGGGTAGGCCACACCATCCGCGTCGAACACCACCCGCGCCAGGTACTCGAGGTTCACCTGGTGCACGATGCCGGTCGCCGGCGGTACCGCGCGGAAGTTGTCGAACGCCGTCTGCGCCCAGCGCAGCAGCGCATAGCGCTCCTTGTTGCGGTCGTACTCCTTCTCGGAGTTGACCAAGAGCGATTGGACGCTCCCGAAGGAATCCACCTGGACCGAGTGATCGATCACCAGCTCGGAGGGGAAGAGCGGGTTGATGCGGGTGGGCTCGCCGCCCATTTTCGCCATGGCGTCACGCATCGCCGCCAGATCGACCACCGCCGGAACGCCCGTGAAATCCTGGAGCAACACCCGGGCCGGATGGAAGGCGATCTCCTTGTCGGGAGCCCCCGCTGGGTCCCACCGGAGCAGCGCCTCGATGTCCTTTTTCTCGACCGCCTTGCCGTCCTCGTTGCGCAGCAAGTTCTCCAGCAAGATGCGCAGGCAGAAGGGCAACCGGGCGACGTCCGCCCCCGTGCGCTCGGCGAGCGCAGGCAGGCTGAAGTAGCCCAGCGTCTTGCCGGCGACGTTCAGCTCGGAGCGGGTCGAAAACGAATCAGTCGATCTGGCGACCATGGGCACCTCGGCACAAGTTCTATCGGGAAAAATCTCGGATCTTCCGCGTCGCGGAGACGCTCCCCGACTACCGCATCGCCCGTGCGCGCGCAATCGGCTACGCGGGTGAGCGCGCCGTCCCCACGAGGGCTGCCGCGTCGATGCCCGACTGCGCCGCCCCGAGCAGCGTGCGCGCCGCTCCGGGCACCACGTCGCCGGCGAGATAGATTCCATCGCAACCGCGCACGCGCCCGCCGGTGTGGGCGATGCCGATGCGCTCCAGCGCGGAGACGCCGAGCGCCTGCACGTCGATACCGTGCAGGCTCGAAACACGGTCGATGTTGCGGCCGTCGAGCTCGAAGTCGACCTCGAGCCCCACCGACGTGCCGAACCGCGCGCGATCCAGCAAGGCGCCGCCGGCACCGACGGTGATCCCGCCGCCCGCCACACCGCCGATCGCCAGCACCACCTCGTCCGCCACGAGCTGCTCGAGCGCCCCGTTCGGGCCGGACGCGGTGATCTCCCAGCCGGGGCGCCGGGGCTGCACGGAGATCACGCGCCGGGCCACCCGCAGGGTCCCCAGCGCCGACAGCAAGCGATCCCGCGCTGCCTCGAAGCGAGCGCCCGCTGGCCCCCCCACGCTGGAGGTGATCTCTCCGATCGGGATGGGCAACGACGCTCGGAGCGAGGCGACCGCGTGCGGCGACGTCCCGAGCCAGGGTCCGACGAGCCAGCCGTCGACGTCCTTCACGCCGGCCAGCGCCCGGACCAGCTCCGACCGCGGCGGGTCCGCCTCGAAGCGCCTGGCCAGATCGAAATCGGCCAAGCTCGGGGCCTCTGCGGCGACGAGGTCCAGCTCTACCCGCACGAACCGGGTCCGCGTCGCGACCGCCCAGCTGGCTGCCGACAGCGCCCGCGCCAGCGTCTCGGCGTCGAACGCCGGCACCCCCAGATCGGCGACCCCGATGCGGCCCCCAGCCAGCGGCGCCAGATCCAAGAGTCCCGTGTCGATGCCACGCACCTCGCGGATCACGCCTGCCGCCGTCGCGATCCAGCGCTCGTCCGTGGTGAGCGACCAAGCCTCGAACCCTTGCGCGAACGCCATCAGCTCGGCGCTGATGGGCGCGACGGTCCCCACCGGTCGCGCGTCGAGGGCGCCGCTCGACAGCGCGCTCGAGCCGGCCCGGTCGTCGAACGCGATCACCTCGATCCCGCGTCGGCAGAGCGCCCACACGCAGGCGACCCCGGCCACGCCGGCCCCGATCACGGCTACCGCCATGCCGTCCGGCTCCGCCTCATGTGGGCTCACCCGAAGCCGCCCCGACGCCGAGCTCTGCGCGCACGCTGGCCAACGCCAGCGCCTCTTGGCGGGCCTGTTCGGGGCCGAGCGCGGGCAACCGACGGCGCGCCGCCCCCTGCAGGAACTCGACGGCGCTCTTGTGGCCGTAGCTCGGGGAGGCGCCGAGCTGGTCGGCGAGGATCATCCCGCACGCGGCAGCGCACCGCATGCCGCCGCAGGCGCCGAGCCCGAGCCGCGTGCGCCGCGCGACGTCGTCGACGGTGCGAGCCAGCTCGTGCTCAACCACGTAGCGCACCTCCGCCTCCGTCACCGGCTCGCACACGCACACGAGCCGCCCCTGCCGCCGCTGGCGCATCAAGCCATCCACCACGCGCAAGCTGCGCGCCCCGTGCCGGTATTCGAGCCGCGCCGCGCTCACCGGATCGATCTTCGCCTGCTCGGCCAGAGCGAACGGGTCCACGGTCTCGTCGCCGCCCGGCAGGGGGGCGAGGTGTGTGCGCCCGGGTCGCTGGTTGCCGAGCCGCGCTGCGACGATATCGGTCATCTGCTCGGAAAAGAGACGGTAGCTCGCGAGCTTGCCCCCGATCATCGAGTAGAGGCCGTCGGCGCCGTCGCGCGCGTGGTCGACGATCTCGTGCTCCCGCGACAGCTCGTCCTCGCCCAGGCCCCAGCCGTACAACGTCGGGCGCACGCCGCCCCACGTCCCGATGGCCCGCGCCGTCCGCACCGCGGGGAACACCCGCTCGATCGCCTGGGTCAGGTAGCGGACCTCGTCCGCCGTCGCGACCACGTCGTCCAGGTCGCCGTAGAAGTCGTCGTCCGTGGTGCCGAGCACGCTCATGTTCTGCCAGGGCAGCAAGAACACCTGCCGGCCGTCGATGGCGGTCGTGAGGACGGCGTAGTTCGTCAGCCGCCGATCCAGGAACACGTGGATGCCCTTGCCGGGACGAACGTTGGCGGCCTCCGGCGTCAGACCGGCCAAGGCGGCCGTCACGGTCGACCAGGCGCCGGTCGCGTTCACTACCAGTCGGGCGGTCTTTTCGCCGCTCTCACCGGTGATGCGATCGCGGTAGCGCACCCCTCGGACCGAACCGTCCTCGCGCCGCAGCACCCCCGTCACCGTGCAGTGCACCCGCACCTCGGCGCCGTGTTCCATCGCGTCGACGGCGCTGCCGATGCACAAACGGCTGCCATCGATGCCCCACTCGTCGAAGCTGATGCCGCCCACGGTGGCGCCGACCAGCCCGGGTTCGATGAGCTGCAGCTCGTCGGCGCTCAAGCGGACATGGGGTTTGCCCCGCTTGAGCGGCTGATAGCGATCGTACAGCTCGAAGAACGCATCGTAGCCGGTGAGCGCCACTCGGGACGCGATCGGGTTGTCGCGGAACAGCGGCACCAAAAAGGGAATGCGAAACAAAAGGTGCGGCGCGATGCGCTGGATGTGCCCGGAGTCGAGGCACGAGGTGTAGGTGACGTCGGGATCCGAGGTCAGGTAGCGAGGCCCGCCGTGGATCATGCCGCTCGAGTTGCCGCTGGCGCCGAACGCGATGTCGTTGCGCTCGAAGAGGGCGACCTTGATGCCGCGCAGCGCGCAGTCGCGCGCCACGCCCGTGCCGTTCACCCCGCCGCCGATGATGGCGACGTCGACGTCGGGCTCGGGCGGCGCTTCAATCACACGCGAAAGCTAAATCAACCGGCGGCCTGGGGCGACCAACCAGACCACCGCCCAGCTTTTTTGGCCGTTCCGCCCGTCCACCTCTAGCCTCGAGCCGTGCCGCGCGCGCGCTGTCTCCGCCTTGGGCTGCTTTTGTGGGCCACCGCCGTCGGGATCCCCGCGACGGCGAGCGCCACTGCGATCCCCCAGGGGCACGAGCAGGCCTCCGAGGCGGCGGCGCGAGGGCGCCCCAAGATCGTGCTCGACCGGCTGGAGCTGCCCGAGGGCTCGACGTCGCACCTGAAACGCCACCTGCGGACGGCGCTGCTACGCGAAGCGCGCCGGGCTGACTGGGGGGCCGGCCGCGGCAACAAGATCGAGCTGCGCTACCGCATCACGGAGCTCGAGGTTCGGCAAGATGGCAGCGTGGTGCACGTGTTCTGCGCCGCCCTCGGTCAGCTGCCGCGCGGAAAGAGCGCACGTGGACAGCTGTCGTTCGGGGGCGACGTCAAACGGAAACGGCAGGTCGTCGAGCGCGTCGTCGAGATCGTCGCCCGCGGCGTGATCACCCGGTTGGCCGAGATGGAGCGCCGGCGCCGGGGGGGCGCCTAGAGCACCGATCAGCTCGCCAGAGCGGAGATCCGGGTTGAGGGCCCCATTCTTCGCCTCTCGTCTGCTCACGGCTCGGTGCTCTAGGTGGTCTCATTTCCGCGACGGCTTGCTCCGCAAACCGTTCGTCGCTCGATGGGGGGTCTTCAGGCGCTCGCCGCGGCGGTGGCAGCAAACGCGGGGGCGCGACGAGCGCACGCCCCTGCCAGCTGCTCGAGCATGCGTTCGGTGGTGTCGAAGTCCACGCACGCGTCGGTGATGCTCTGGCCGTACACCAGATCGGCCGGAGCCATGCCCTCGCTGAAGTCTTGCCGCCCCGCGACGAGGTTGCTCTCCACCATCACGCCCAAAATGTGCTCCGAACCGGCGGCGAGCTGACGGCTCACCTCCTCGAGCACCTCCGGCTGTTTGAAGTAGTCCTTGCCGCTGTTGTCGTGGCTGCAGTCGATGAGCATCCGCGGCTGAACGCCCTTCGCCTTCAGCAACGCGGCGGCGGTCGCGACGTGTTCGGGGCTGTAGTTGGGGCCGGCGTTGCCGCCCCGCAGCACGATGTGGCCGTCGACGTTGCCCGAGGTGCGGACCAGCGACACTCGGCCGCTGCCGTCAATGCCCAGGAAATGGTGCGAG
Organism: Pseudomonadota bacterium; assembly: GCA_023418705.1. Classification (GTDB taxonomy): domain Bacteria; phylum Myxococcota_A; class Polyangia; order Polyangiales; family Polyangiaceae; genus JAEZYZ01. Next base: position 31,605 of record JAEZYZ010000208.1, read on the forward strand.
CGAGAGGCCGCGATCATGGCGTTGATGGCGACCGTGAGGCCACCGTCCGTCCCGTTCTTGAACCCGACGGGCATCGACAGCCCGGAGGCCATCTCGCGGTGGGTCTGGCTCTCGGTGGTCCGGGCGCCGATCGCCGTCCAGGTGACCAGATCCGCCAGGTACTGAGGGATGATGGGATCCAGCATTTCCGTGGCCGCCGGCATGCCGACCTGCGCCAGATCCAGAAACAACCGGCGCGCCTGCTTCAAGCCGCTCGGGATGTCGTGGCTGCCGTTGAGGTAGGGATCGTTGATGAGGCCCTTCCAGCCGACGGTGGTGCGCGGTTTCTCGAAGTACACCCGCATCACGACCAGCAGCTGCTCCTGATAGCGATCCCGCAGCACCGCGAGCCGGGAGGCGTACTCCTTGGCCGCGTCGACGTCGTGGATCGAGCAGGGCCCGACGATGACCAATACCCGCCGATCGCGGCCACGCAGCACGCAGCGGATCTCCTCCCGGGCGCGGTAGACGAGCTCGGCCGCCGCGCGGGTGATCGGGAGCTCCGCCTTGAGCTCGTCCGGGGTCTGTAATGGCTGCGTTTCGGCGACGTTCAGGTTGTTGGTCTGGCGCATGATGCAATTCCCGAAAACGAAAAAACCCCTGGGCGCCGGCGGCGACCAGGGGCTCTAGGACCTCGAAATCAACTCGTGCTAAGAGGCCGGCCTCCGACGCCGCGTCACCGCGGGCCGATACCAAAAGCCATAATAGCGAAACCGGCTCATCAGCACGCGGCCAAGCCTAGCCTGACTTCGCCGCACTGGCTACCGAATTATTCGCCCCGAGCCGTCCTCGAAGGCCGCGGCGGGCGGTGCTAAGCTTCTTGATCGTGAGCTCGGAAGCGCCGCTCGATTTGGGCCTGCCGGACCTGTGCGACGCGCGCGTGGCGCGCGACATCGTGCGGCGCTTCGCCGCCCTGCGGGCCCGGCTCGCGCCGGAGATCGGCCGCCGCCCGCTGGTGCTGCCGAATGGCAGCTACTTCCCCGACCGCTTCGACGGCGACGCGGCGTCGGTCGAGCGCCTGCTCGACCGCATGCGGGGTCACGCCGGCATGCTGGACATCCCGGTCGGCGCCGCCATCGCGGAGCAGGGCGCGGGCGCCAGCCCCGGGGGAGGCTGCGGGAGCGGCGCCTGCGCCCCACCCGCCGCCGCCAACGAGGCCCGCCTGCTCGAGGAAGGCGACGGCTTTCGCGTGCTGGTCAGCCCCGCGGAGGTCGCCCACCCGGTCGCGCTCACCACCAGCCTCGCGCGCAGCTTGGGCGCGGTGTTCCTGGTGGACACGCGCGAAGAGGGCGAAGCCATCGCGGAGCCGTTCGCGGTGACGGTGGAGCTGACCGCGGTCGCGCTCGGGTTCGGCGGCCTGCTCCTGCAGGGCGCGTACGTGTATGCCAAGAGCTGCGGCGGGCCATCGGTGACGCAGCTGACGACCCTCGGCTGCCAGGAGCTGGCCGTCGCCGTCGCGCTGTTCGCGAGCGCTTCCGGTCACAAGCTGCGCGGCCTGCTGGCGGAGCTCGAGGCGACGCAGCGCGCGGCGCTCCGGCAAGCCGGCGAGCTGTTCGATGCCAACCCGAAGCTCGTCGAGCTGCTCTTGCGCCACCCCGAGCAGCTCGCCGCGGGCCAGTTCGAGATCGAGCCCGTGCGCCCGCGCCTGCTGCGCTGGTTTCAACGCCGCGGCTCGGCCGTCGACGCCGATCCCTCGCTCGACGAGCTCGAACGAATGGCTCCCTTCGCAGCTCCGAAAACGACGGAGCGTCGCTCCCCTCCCCCTGCCGATGACCTGAAGCGGCTCGTGCAGGAGGAGCTGGAGGCCGCCGAGGCCGAGCGGGCGTAGCGCGAACGGGCTCACAGCCACGGGCTCGGGGCGGCGCAGCGCGCGACGCGACGGAGCGGCTCGAAAGAAAGTCTGTTACATTGCCGGCTCGTTCCCATGGCCGTCGCACAAGGAACCTGCCCCTCCTGTGGAGCACCGATCGAGTTCGGCGTCGGCGCGTCGATCGCGAAGGTCTGCGACTACTGCCGCGCCACCATCGTTCGCGGCGACAGCGGCTTTCAGAACTACGGCAAGATCGCCGACCTCGCCCACACGCCGTCGCTCATCGCGGTGGGCGACCAGGGCACGCTCGCAGGTCGGCCCTTCGAGGTGCTCGGCCGTGTGCAGCTCGATCACGGCGCGGGACCCTGGGACGAGTACTACGTGGCGTTCGACCACGGCCAGGCGTGGGGGTGGCTCGCCTACGCCGAGGGCCACTGGTACGTCACCAGCCACCTGCAGGGGCAGCCGGCGCCGCGCTTCGACCAGCTGCGCCTGGAGGGCGACGTCGACCTCGGCGCGGCGGGGAGCTTCCGCGTCTTCGAGATCAAGACGGGCAAGATCGTCTCCGCCGAAGGCGAGCTGCCGGCGCTGTTCCAACCGGGCCAAGAGCGCCACTACGCCGACCTGCTCGGCCGCAACCTGGCCTTCGCGACCCTCGACTACGGCGACCGCAGCGGGGGCGCGACCGTGTTCACCGGCTGGGTGTTCGCCGAGCCACAGATGCAGGTCACTCAGGCGGGCCCGCGCACCATCCACAAGGTCAAGGCCGAGCAGATCAAGTGTCCGAGCTGCGGCGGCGAGGTTCCCGCGCTGAGCGGCGACCGCGCCGAGCGGCTCGGCTGTCCGTATTGCGGCGCCGTCAGCGACATCGCCTTGCAACAGGTCGTCGCCAAGCAAGAAGCGCTGCGCAAGCTGCCGGACATTCCGGTCGGCTCGCGCGGCACCTTCAATGGGGTGGAGTACGTCTGCATCGCCTACATGCGCCGCGGCAGCGACTTCGACGGCGAACATTTCTCCTGGGAAGAGTACTTGATCTGGAGCCAGCCGGTCGGCTTCCGCTGGCTGGTGAAAGATCCGGAGAGCGGCTGGAGCTGGGTCACCCCGGCAAACCTCGCCGACGTCGACCTGCGCGGGCTGCCCGAGCAGGTGGCGTGGGGGGGCAAGCTGTTCAACCTGCGCAACAACAACGTCGCCCGCGTCGAGTACGTGTTTGGTGAGGTGTACTGGAAGTGCGAGGTCGGCGAGGCCACGGAGGTCAGTGACTTCACCGCTGGCAAGGAGGTGCTCTCGCGCGAGCTGTCGGCGAGCGAGGTCAAGTGGAGCCACTCCGCGCCCATCGCGTGGCCCGTCATCGCCGCCGGCTTCGGCCTGCCTGTCGATGGCCCCGGGGGGAAGTTCGGCGGCGGCGGCTCGCAGGGCGGCGCCAGCGGCTGCGCCCAAGCCGGCGGCCTTTTGTTCATCATCATCGTGATCTTGCTGATCTGCGCCGTCGGCGTGCTCGACGACAGCGGGGGCAGCTCGAGCTACCGCGGTGGAACCGGGATTTTCGTCGGGGGCAAGTGAGGGCGGCCGGCGCACCGCGCCGGGGTATGCTCCCGCCACGGAGCTGCCGGCAGCGGATGCCGCCGCGCCGCTGTTCTATTTCCTGCTCCTGCTCGCCGTCACGCTGCCGGCGATCGTCTACGAGCTCGCCCTCCGGCAGCCGCGCGCCTACCTGGTCGCGGCGCCCGGCGTGCCCGCAGCGGTCTCGTTGGTCGCGGCGGGCGCCGGCGCCCTCGCGGGCGGGCTCTTGGCGAGGCGGGCGCGACCGGCGGCGCTGCCCTGGTT